>JAXDPL010000203.1:0-13826 GCA_034668385.1 Sphingomonadales bacterium
GGCTGAAGACGGCCTGCATCACCAAGGTGTTCCCGACGCGCAGCCACACCGTCGCCGCCCAGGGCGGGATCGCCGCCAGCCTCGGCAACATGGGGCCGGACCATTGGACCTGGCACATGTACGACACGGTCAAGGGCTCGGACTGGCTCGGCGACCAGGACGCGATCGAATATCTGGTGCGCGAGGCGCCGGCGGCGGTTTACGAGCTTGAGCATGCCGGGGTGCCCTTCTCGCGCACCGACGAGGGCAAGATCTACCAGCGCGCGTTCGGCGGGATGATGCAGAATATGGGCGAGGGGCCGCCGGCGCAGCGGACCTGCGCGGCCGCCGACCGCACGGGGCACGCGATGCTCCACGCTTTGTACCAGCAGAGTTTGAAGTACGACGCCGATTTCTACATCGAATATTTCGCGCTCGACCTGATCATGGAGGGGGGCGAGTGCCGCGGGGTGATCGCCCTGTGCCTCGAGGACGGCGCGATCCACCGCTTCCGCAGCCACGCCACGGTGCTCGCGACGGGCGGCTACGGACGGGTCTATTTCACGGCGACCTCCGCGCACACCTGCACCGGCGACGGCAATGCGATGGTGCTGAGGGCGGGGCTGCCGCTGCAGGACATGGAGTTCGTCCAGTTCCACCCGACCGGGATCTACGGGGCGGGCGTGCTGATCACCGAAGGGGCTCGCGGGGAGGGCGGCTATCTGACCAATTCGGAGGGCGAGCGGTTCATGGAACGCTACGCCCCGAGCGCCAAGGACCTCGCCAGCCGCGACGTCGTCTCGCGCTCGATGGCGATGGAGATCCGCGAGGGCCGCGGCGTCGGCGCCAACAAGGACCATCTCTGGCTCCACCTCGACCATCTCGACCCCAAGGTCCTCGCCGAGCGCCTCCCCGGGATCACCGAGACCGGCAAGATCTTCGCCGGCGTCGATTTGACCCGCCAGCCGCTGCCGGTGGTGCCGACCGTCCATTACAATATGGGCGGGATCCCGACCAATTATCACGGCGAGGTGGTGACGCTTCGCGACGGCAATCCGGACTCGGTCGTGCCGGGGCTGTTCGCGGTCGGCGAGGCGGCCTGCGTCTCGGTGCACGGCGCCAACCGCCTGGGCTCGAACAGCCTGATCGACCTCGTCGTGTTCGGGCGCGCGGTCGGCCACCGGGTCGGCGAGATCCTGAAGCCGAACACGCCGCTGCCGGCCCCCTCCAAAGGCGGGGACGAGCTGGCTTTGGCCCGGCTCGACCGCTTCCGCTTCTCCAAAGGGGGCAGCCCGACCGCCGAGATCCGGACGGCGATGCAGCGCGTCATGCAGGCCGATTGCGCCGTGTTCCGCGCCGACAAGACGCTGGAGGAGGGCAAGAGCCGGATCGACGCGGTCTACCGCCGCATGGAGGACATCCACGTCACCGACCGCTCCCTCATCTGGAACACCGACCTGATCGAAACCCTCGAGCTCGACAATTTGATCGCCCAGGCGGTGGTGACGATGCACTCGGCCGCCAACCGCAAGGAAAGCCGCGGCGCCCACAAGCACGAAGATTATCCCGAGCGCGACGACTCCAACTGGATGAAGCACACGGTGAGCTGGTTCGACGGCTGGGGCGGCCAGGGCGGCGGAGTCCGCCTCGATTACCGCCCGGTCCACGATTACACGCTGTCCGACGACATCCAGTACATCAAGCCGAAGGCGCGGGTTTACTGAGCCCGGCCATGCGCTGGGCCGACAATTTCGCCGCGGACCGGCCGAAGTTCGTCACCCATCTCGAATGTTCGGCGACCGGGGAACGCCACGAGGCGGATCGCGTCCAGGGCCTGTCGCGCGCCGGGAAGCCTCTACTGGTGCGCTACGATCTGGACGCCGTTCGGACCCATCTGACCCGTGAAAAGCTCGCCGCGCGGCCGGCGGACCTGTGGAAATGGCGGGAGCTGCTGCCGGTGCGGCGGGCCGACGATATCGTCAGCCTGGGCGAGGCGGCGACGCCGCTCGTTCCGCTCGACGGGATCGGATCCGCGGCGGTGGCGAGGCCGCCTCTCGTCAAGGACGAGGGGCGGCTTCCGACCGGCTCGTTCAAGGCGCGCGGCATTGCCGTCGCCGTCTCGATGGCCAAGGCATTCGGCCTGAATCGGATCGCCATGCCGACCAACGGCAATGCCGGCGCCGCGCTCGCCGCCTACGGCGCCCGGGCGGGGATGGCGATCACCATCTTCTGCCCCGCCGACACGCCCGAGGCGAACCTTGCGGAAATGGCCGCGCATGGCGCCGAGGTTCACCGCATCGACGGGCTGATCGACGATTGCGGGCGGCTCGCCGCCGAGGGCGCGGCGCGGGGCGAATGGTTCGACATGGCGACCCTCAAGGAGCCCTATCGGCTGGAGGGCAAGAAGACGATGGGGCTGGAACTCGCCGAGCAGTTCGGCTGGCGGCTTCCGGACGCCATCTTCTACCCGACCGGCGGCGGCACGGGCCTCATAGGCATGTGGAAGGCCTTCGCCGAGCTCGAGGCGATCGGGTTCATCGGCCCGGAACGGCCGCTCATGTTCGCGGTGCAGGCGGAAGGCTGCGCGCCGATCGTCCGCGCCTTCGAGCAAGGCCGGGCGCAGGCCGAGCGCTGGGAAGACGCGCATACCGCCGCTTGGGGCATAAGGGTGCCCAAGGCCATCGGCGATTTCCTGATCCTGCGCGCGGTACGCGACAGCGGCGGCGCCGCGCTGGCCGTATCGGAAAGCGCGATCGCCGCGGCACTGACGGACGCCGCCAGGTGGGACGGGCTGCTCCTCTGCCCGGAAGGCGGCGCGGCGCTCGCGGGCTGGCGCCGGGCGCTGGCCGCGGGTCTGGTCGGCCCCGACGACCGAATCGTCCTGTTCAACTGCGCCAGCGGCCTCAAATACCCGCTACCGTCCCCCTGACCGTCCTTTCCCGTGCAGCGGCCGTGGAGATGGCGAGGCGATGTCTTGCACCCCTCTCTGCGAAGGCGCGGCACCTCGGCCGGCCCGCTTGACCCCCTTCCCTGGCGATCTCACCACGCGCCGAACAGGAGGATGCCATGAGCTACACGTCCGCCGCGCGCGCGCCTTCGACCAAGCTGGGGCTCGCCATCCTGATCGCCGCCTTGCTCTCCATCCCGCTCTTTTCCGTCTGGCTGATGGTCTACGACCGCCAGCAGCAGTCGGTGGAGGCGATGGCGAGCATCGCGACGGGCTGGGGCGGGCCGCAGACCATCGCCGGGCCCCTGCTCGTCATCCCGTGGCGGACCAACGTCACCGAAACCGTCAACGAGAACGGCAAGCAGGTCACTCACACCCGTGAAGTCTGGCAGGAACTCACTCTGTCGCCCGAGACGGTGGGCCTCGCCACGAACGTTCGGCCCGAGCGGCGGAAGCGCTCGATCTACGAAGTCGTCGTCTACGACGCGGCCGTGACCGGCAAGGCGCACTTCGTCTTGCCCGCCGATCTTGCGCGCTCTGGCGTCGCGCCGACGGACCTCGCCTTCGATCGCGCCGAGTTGCGCTTCGGGATCGGCGATCCGCGCGGCCTCGCCCCCAATCCGCGCATCCTTGCCGCCGGCAAGGCACTGAGGCTGCAGCCGGGCGGCGGCATCGCCGCGACCGGCGGCGGCGGCTTCTTCGCCTGGCTCGACGCGGCCAGTCTGGCCGGTGCGCCGATCGACGTGGACTTCGCTTACGGCGTGCGCGGCAACGGCAGCCTTTCGCTGGCGCCGAGGGCCGGCGAGACGCGCTGGCGTTTGCGTTCGTCCTGGGCGAGCCCCTCCTTCCAGGGCGGCTTCCTTCCGGAAACCCGGAGCGTCGGTCCGGCCGGCTTCGACGCGACCTACCGGATCGGCAATCTCGCCCTCGGCCAGTCGCTGGTCGCCACCGGCCCAGCCACCAACGCCTCGGACCGCGCCGCGGAGCGGTCCGACGACGCCGGCAAGCCCGACACCGCCACCGGACCGCTCGAGGCCGGAGTCAGCCTGATGCAGCCGGTCGACCTCTATTCTCAGGTCGACCGCGCCGCGAAATACGGCTTCCTGTTCATCGGCTTCACCTTCCTCGCCTTCCTGCTGTTCGATCTGATCGGCGGAGTCGCCGTCTCGGCGGTCGAATATCTGCTGGTCGGCGCTGCCCTGATCCTGTTCTTCGCGCTTCTGCTGGCCTTCGCCGAGGTGATCGGCTTCACCCCCGCTTATTTGGTGGCGAGCGCCGCGATCATCGGCCTCGACACCGCTTACTCCGCGGCGGTGCTGGGGAGCTGGCGGCGCGCCGCCTTCATCTTCGGCCTCCTGACCGCGCTCTACGGCGTGCTCTACATCCTTCTCAGCCTCGAGGCTTATTCGCTGCTGATCGGCTCGCTGCTGCTGTTCGCGGCGCTGGCGGCGGTGATGTACCTCACCCGCAACTTGAACTGGGGCGGACGCGCGGAGGAAGTGCCGGCCGCCTAGCCGCTCGCCACCGCCTCCAGAGCCTGCCTGACCCTCGCCATGTCCTTTTCGAAGGACGCGGCGAGGGTCTCGTCGTCCAGCCCCGCGCGCTCGACCACCTGCGGCATGGCGAGGCCGATACGCAGGGTCGCGCCCCAGCGGCCGTCCGGCAGCCTGACGCACTTGACCGGCTGGCCGAGGCGGACCCCGTAGGCGAGCAGCGCCTCGTGCCAGCGGGTCGCCTCGTCGAAGCTCGCGCCCCCGCCGAAGCCGGTGAGGTCGAGCGTAGAGAGGGTACGCATCTCGATCGGATGGGTCTCAGCCGTCTCCTGCTCGCCGGGCGGGTAGGGGGCGACGCGCCGCGCCGGCGTCGGATCCACAACCTGGTCGCGCACCGCCTGGTGGAAGGCGAGGATGATCCGGGTCACCTTCTCGAGGCCGAGCCGCTGGAAGCGCTCGAGCTCGAACAAGGACGCCTCGAGGCGGAGCAGGAGGCCGAGGTTGGCGCCGTCCTCGAGCCGCTCCGCGCCCGGCCAGCCCGCCGGCCATTCGACGCGGCGGAAGATCGTCGCCAGCCCCTCGGCGAGCGGCTCGGCGCGGGCACGGAAGGCGGCGGGCACGAAGGCGAAGCCGCTGAACGGCGGGCCGCCCATGAATTTCGAGCCGGTGACGAAGACGATCGCGCCCCGAGCCAGATAGCCGGCGATGGCCGGCGAGGTGATCCGCGCCTGGCAGGCGTCGACGACGAAGCTCGCCGCCGGCCCGTGCCGCGCCGCCAGAGCGTCGAAGTCGCCGAGCGAGGGCAGGATGAGCCCGGTCTTCGAGCCGTGGACGACATGAACGAGGACGTGCCGGCCCGCCGCCGTCGCGCCGGCGATCGCCTCGTCCATCCGAGCCGCGATCTCGGCCGAGGGGCGGACCCGGCCGGCCGGATCGCGCACCGGCACGTCGATCATCTCGACCCTTGTGTCGCCGAAGCCCGGCACCGGCGCTCCGGCTTCGGTGGCGATTCCAAGCGCCGTGCCGGCCGCGAAATAGCGGCCGAAGGCGGAGTGGATGCAGCCGCTCCCCACCTCGTCGGCGCCGAGCAGGATGTTGTGGGTCCCCGCCGCCCCGCGCCCGGCGACCGCGGCCAAGGCGACATATTCGAGGTCGGTTCCCGATGGCGCGAAGACGATGTCGACGTCCGCCGGCAGGGCGTAGGCGCGGCGCAGGCGGTCGCGCAGCCCCTCCAGCCGCGCCTTGTAGCCCTCCCCGTCGAGCCCGCCGCCGAGCTCCGCCAGCACCCGCTCGACATAAGCCTGCGCCGGCGCCGAGATGTCGTTCGCGGTCGACGAAGCGTAGGCCAGGACGTCGCTCGGCCGCGGCGCCGAATGATATTTGTTGAGGCCGGTCCCGTCCCTGAGGACGAGCCGCTCGTCGCCGCCGGTCGCCATCAGCCGGCTCGCCTCGCTCAGTCCGCGCATTCCCATCGCCCTTGGCCTTCCTCGCGCCCCGCATTATGTCCGCCGCGCCACTTCCTCAAGCAAGGCCGCCCTCGTTGACCGTGCCCCGCCCGCTCTCCATCCCCGACGAGGCGAAGAAGCGCCTTCGCATCCTGTTCATCGCCAAGCACGCGCTGTGGGAGGGCGGGCTCCATCCCGAGGACGGCAACCACGCTTTGTACCATGTCGAGGTGCGCGAGATATTGCTCGGGCTCGGCCTCAACCTCCAGCTCGCCAACCGCTACGACGTGCTGTTCGACAAACCGGACGTGGATTTCGTCTTCCCGCTCCTCAACCGCGGCGGCTTCCTCAACTCCGAGATGATGCTGCCCTTGCTGTGCACCCGCTTGGGCCTCCCCTTCCTCGGCGCCTCGCCGATCCTGCGCGGGGTCTCGGACGACAAGCATTTCTCCAAGCTCGCCGCCGCCGCCCGCGGCATCCCGACCGCGCCCTGGGCGATCTACCGCCGCGGCGCCCCGGTCGACCGCGCCCGCTGCCCCGAAGGCGAGCGGCTGGTGATCAAGCCCAACGCCTCGTCGGCGAGTTGGGGAGTCCAGGACGCGCGCGACTGGGCCGGGGTCGAGGCGGCGATCGCCGACATCCATTCGCAGGGCCACGACGCGATCGTCGAGCCATTCCTCAACGGCTCCGACGTCGAGGTGCCGGTGCTCACCGTCGCCGGCGAGCCCGTGGTCATGCCGATGATGCTGTTCGAGCAGGCCGACCCTTCCCACCTCAGGACCTATTACGAGAAGCGCGACCTCGTCGACCGCTCGCAGAAATACCGGCTCGTCGAGTTCGACGACGCCCACTGGACCCCGATCATCGCCGCCCACGCGCGCAACATCGCCGAGGAATTCCGCCCGTTCGACTACGGCCGCTACGAATTCCGCCTCGACCGCGAGACGGGGCGCCTCCATTTCCTCGAATTGAACCTCAACGCCAACCTCTGGTCCGAGAAGGTCTACGGGCGCTCGGCCAAAGCGGCCGGCTGGACCCAGGAGCAATTGATCGAGACCATCCTGGCCGAGAGCCTGGCCAGGCACGGGCTGATCCAGCTGAAGCCGCCCGTGAGCAAGGCAGCGAGCGCGTAGCGATCGCAACGTGCGAACGGAGTCGGCGAGGCCGGCTGGCCTGCCGCACAGCGGACAGGACCAACGTCACGGGATCCAGTCCCCTGACGGCTCCGCTGCCGGGCGCGGACCCTTCCGCCTCCGGGTTCGTTCCGTTTCCGCAAGGGCCGCAGTTCGACCCCGTTTCAAGGAGACAGACGATGATCCTCAAGACAGCCCTCGCGGGCGCGTTCGCGCTCGGCCTCGCCGCCGCCGCCCCCGCCGCCGCGCAGGACCGGCACGATCCCAACTGGCAGGGCGACCGCCACGATCAGGACATGCACGGCGACCGCGACCGCCACGACATGGACCGCGATCGCGACCGTGACCGTGATCGCGACATGGGCCGCGATCATCGCGACGACCGCGGCGGCCATCACTGGCGCGGCAGCCACGACAACGGCCACCATTACGGCTGGCGCAATCACAACCGCTGCCGCTGGACCTGGCGCCACCACCACCGCGTCCGCGTCTGCTGGTAAGCCGAAGCCGCCGAAGCCAGGAGCGCCGGCGCCTCGGCGCCGCCGTTCCTGGCTGAGAGACGGCGAAGGCCGGCCGGCGAGGCGCGCCGCCCGCAAGCGGCGCGAACTCGGTCGACGTCACGAATTCAGTTCGTGACGGCCCTTGCCTATGCCCCCGGCCGAGGCAATCCGCTCAAGGCACGGTGGTGATCGTGCAGGACCGCATTCTGCCGAGATGATCGTCGCAATGCGCGATCAGGAGGTGGCGCCCTGGGCCGATATCGACCTCTGTGGAGGCGCGCGTCCCAGGTTGGACGTTGACGCCGACGATGCTCGCGCCATCGCGGAGGATCACCCACTCGGTTGTGTTGGAATCGCCGTCCGAGGCGGCCCGGGCGGTGACGTGGACGCGGTGCCCGAAGGGAACGTGGACCGTCTTGCGGACATCGTCCGCGGCGGCGGCGGTCGAGACGGCGAGCAGGGCGCAGGCGGCCATGAAGAGGTGAGCGCGCATATCGGTATCTCCCCGTGATTGTGGTAGGCGACGCCTAACGCCGCCGGCGCGCACGCGGCGTGACGGCCGTCACGCCCGGGCGAACAGCCGCCGGGAATCGGCCAAGACCGACGCGACCACCCCGTCGTCGATCGCCCCCGGCTCGACCGCGTGAGCGAAAACCAGCTCGAGCTTCCCGGCCAACGCCCCCGGATCCGGCGCCGGCGCCGCGATCGCCCGCGCCAGCGCCCCCTCCACCGCCCCCTCCACCGTGTCGCACGCCGCCGCGTGCGCCGGAAGCCACGCCTCCTCCTCGTCGACCGAGCCCCCCGCCGTCGCCCGCTCGATCGCCGCCACCGCCGCCCGGGCCCGGCGGAGGGCGGCGAGCGCCGCCTCCCATTCCCCGGTCGCCGCCGCGGGCGCGAACGCGGGCGGAGGGAAGTCCCCGCCCGGCGGGACAGGCGGCCCCGCCGCCGCCCGGAGGGGCGCCCAAAGGTTAGTCAAAAGTGATGCCAAGAACGCCCCAAGCGTCCCCGCCGCGAGACCCCTTCGCCGCTCATCCCGAGCCGCCGGCGCGCCGGCCCGACCGGCCTCCCGAACGCCGCGGCCCTTCCGCCGCGCCCAAGCATGGATTAAGCTCCCCACCAGCCATCCTTCGCCTCCACAACATGGCGTGAGGGGGTCGGAGCCGGAGCAAGGATGCGCCTTGCTCCGGCTCGCTGATTTAGCGGTACCACTATTTCGGGGGCGCAGCAATAGCCGGTTCCGAAAAAAGAGGCAGGGGACGGCCGCGGACCGGAATCGGCCCGAACATCGGCCTGCGCCTCTACCCTGAGCTGGAGGCAGCGCTGGACGCCTGGATCGCGGCGCAGCCGGAGCCGAAGCCGAGCAGGCCGGAGGCGATTAGAAGGATATTGCGAGAGGCTTTGAACGCCTAGCAGCTCCTCATAATATTTTCTGGATTTGTTCCCCGTGTTCAACTAAGCTCCCAAGCCTGCGAAAGGAATGGCTATGGAATCGGCGCCCTTCGGGCGCGACTGCGAGATTGAGGCTGTTGGAAAACAGCGGAACGGCATGCCGCGCTTTTGGTGTAAGAGACATCAAGCTTCCGCCACTGCGAAATTTGGCCGGCGATTGCACCGGTGCGAGGGTGCCTACCTTGCCGGGCAAGATGCTGAGGAACTGGATCCGGCAGAGTATCCCGGCGGGATAGGTCTGTGGGGAGCGGTGAAGCCAGTCTATGACTCTTCCGCAGTGCCGGTCGAGGAGGGCGTTCATGTGCACGCCAGGCGGGAGGTGGACGGCAAAAAGGAAATTGACCGGACGTTTCCAGCGGTCGCGTTGAAGGTTGCTCGTAACCTTCTTGAGGCGCCGAAGGCATACATTACGGTGGAAACCGCGGTAGCATCTTACATCAGCAGGTTTCTAAAGCTCCCCATGATGAGCCTGTTTTGTACTTATTGCGGGGAACCTCACCTAGATTCCGAATGGTTTGCGGTCAAACTCCATAAGCGGCATCTTTGCCACGCATGCGGAAAGATATTTCCTGTGAACGAAAAGTGTGTCTCCAATCCGCTCGCCGCACTGCGCCATATGGTGGGCGACCGAGAGCAGGGGAGAATCATAGAGCACTCGAACAAGCGATTAGACATCTCCCAAGCAGACTTTCCCGCCGGCATGCAGATCTGGGCGTCTAACCCGGCACTTCTTTGGACCGCGCCTAAGTCGGAGGAAGAAGGTATTCACGTGCACGTCTACTCCGGGGAGGGTGACGAGCGGATTTTTGACGATACCTTCGCGGAAGTCGTGATCGATAGGATCGTTCTCAACGACACCCACCTCCGATATTACATGGCGCAGCAAGCACTTCGCTATCTGGATGGAAAGGTAGTTGCCTTAAAGTGCAGCTGCGGGGAAATCTATTTTGACGAGGGAGTCGATGCATTTCGACCGCATTCGACCCATCGCTGCAAAAGGTGCGACACGGCTCTCAAGGCGCCCGGCAGAATCAAAAAGGTGGTGAGTAACCCTTTTGTAGAAACGCTTGCCCATTTGGTGGCAAGAGCACCAAAGCTGCATTAGGAGGTTCGCGTGAGTGAAGGAGACGCTGTGAAGGGCTACATCTACATCACCGGAACGGGGTCTGATCCGGGCCTTTACAACAATCTCGATGATCCGCTCTTCGGTGATCCGCCGACCCTCGGGGCATGCATGACCAATATCCGCGAGTTCGTGAAGCCCGGCGACTACATATTCGTAGTGTCGGGCAGCGCCCTCACCGCGTCTCAATATATAATCGGCGGCTTGCGCGTCGCAGAAAAGATTGACCACTTAGCAGCGCATGGGCGCTTTCCTCAAAACCGGCTTCGTCAGGACGAAAACGGCGTTGTCCGCGGGAACATCATCGTGGACGCGGAAGGGAATAAGCACCCGCTTGATCGCCACAGCCCCGATAGATTTCAAAACCGCATCAAGAACTTCATCGTTGGGGATCAGGCCGCTGCTCTTCAGACCCCTCAGGAAGTGGCGCTCGGCAGGGATCGGACGCTCGGGAAGCTGTCCGACATGTTTAACAAGCCCGGGAACCGTCCCATCGACATCATGGGCCGCACCAAGAGGCTGGACGAGCAGCAAGTACACGGTCTCATGGACTGGCTACGCGGCATCAAGACTGAGGCCAAGTAGTAGCTGTGTCGAGTGTCGCTGAGGCGCTCCGCGGATTGAAAGTCGGCTCGAAGGAGATTGCCGAAAAGACTAGCCTGTCCCTTCAACGGGTCGAGGAGCTGTTGCAAGGAGACAAAGCGGCCTTGAGCGAGCTGCGCGCTATCAGCGCCGGGCTGCGGGTTCCAATGCACGTTCTAGCTCGGGGCCAGCGGCCGAGTGAATCGACCTCGCTTGCTCCCTTGTTCCGCAGTGTTCGCGGTGCCGGTGTTGACCTGGATGTCACACTCGAGCGCGTCGTTACCTTTGTTGAGGCGGCATTGGAGCTACTGCCCCCGCGGGCCCAGGTGCCTTCTTGGCTTCAGGCATTTGACGTCGGGGCCCCCAGTTACGCCGAGGCGGACCGGATCGCAAAGCAGTTCCGAGCGGTGGTGTACCAGTATCCTGACGACGAGCCGGCATTCAACCTTCCAGCCATCTTAGGCGGGTTAGAGGGAGTTATCGTTAGCCGACTTCTTTACTCACGATATGAAGGAGTGTCTCTCGTTGCGGGAAACTACTGCTTCATATTTATCTCACCACGATTCCAAGGACGCATGCTTTTCACGCTGGGCCATGAGCTGGGCCATATTTTAGCGCATCACGAGAGTGGTGGAGATGCCATCTTCGAGCAGGCAAGTCAGATTGGCACGTTCGGAGAGCGATCTCGCAAGGAGGCCTTCGTGGATGCATTCGCCTCGTGTTTGTTGCTTCCAGACGTCGGCGTAGGCAAAGCACTCAAGGCGTTTCGGGAGCACTATCAAGTAGCAAGCCGCAACATAACAGATCTAGAGATATCTCTTTTAGCTCGATTTTATGGAGTCAGCTTCGACGTGGCAGCTCGCCGGTGCGAAGACTTGGGCCTTCTTCCACGTGGCGCCGGCTTTGCTATTTCCGACCAACTCAAGAAGGAATTTGGTTCTCCAGAAAAGAGAGCGGAGCACCTAGGTCTGCCGCCACGTCAGCGAGTTTCCTTGGCCCCGGTTTCTGGGCAGCTCGCGCAATCGATATCGCGTGCAATTCGGGTCGGGAATGCGTCGATCGGCTGGGTGACTGACCGCCTGGGGCTGTCGATCGGTGAAGTTCTAGCCATCAATGCGGAGTCGAGTGCGCCTTGAGGTTCGTACTGGACTCGAGTTCGGTCATAAACCTGTTCAACGCAGGTGCGCTTACGCTGTTGTGTGAGCTGGAGGATCATGAATTCTTTATTCCGCCGATGGTTGTCGGCGAATGCCATGGCGAGTGTGCCGCTGAGTTAGTAACTCTCCGGGAGGAACGTTGCGTAAGCTTCATCGATGATGATGTGGTGGAGGCTGACCAGTATCTAGCGCTCCTGGAAGCCCACCATCTTGGTGCCGGTGAGACAGAATGCATGGCCGTTGCCGCAGCCAATGATTACCATATCTGCTGCGATGATCGGAAAGCTCGCGAGGCAGCGTCGGCTTTGGTTGGTGCCGAGAGGGTTATCGGCTCCCTACGACTCCTGAGATGGTGCGTCGAGAAGCTGGTGATTGATTGCGGCGCCGCGTTCCATACATTTCAGGTAATGAGGCAAAGTGGTGGGTTTCTCCCTGAGACACCGCAATCGTTTTTCTGTGGCGACGATTGACACAGCGGGCGTCGAAGGGAACACCGCGCCTATGGAAAGTACGCCCGAAAAAGAGAGCCTTCTGGAGAAATTCGACTCCGCCTACAAATCGGTGACCCTGGATCGCCGTGATATATATGGACGGCCGCAAGATACGTATCGTAGGATCGCGGCCATGCGGGCGGTCGTCGACGAATGCCCGGACCTCGAACTACGCGAGATTCTCGGCATGATTGTCACAAAGGTCGTTCGTCTCGTGCAGACACCCACGCACCTTGACTCTTGGATTGACATCGCCGGCTACAGCCGGTGCGGCGTTATGTTGCTCGATGATCGGGAATCAGAGCAGGCGCCCTGAGCCTAGGCACTCCCTCACCCCGGATAGCTTACTCCGCCCCCATCCGCAGTCCTGTCCTGAGCTTGTCGAAGGGGCCGCGATGAACGGCTTCCGCCATCGCTGAAGCTTGGGCGGACGAGCCTTCAATCTTTCTCGACCTTCACGCTCTTCGAGCTCCCGGCCGCCGCCTTGCCGATCACCCACCGCAAGCCTAAGTTTAAGCCGCAAGGAGTTGCCGATGGATCGCCGTTCGGAGCCCCGCTCCCCCGAAGCCGCGGACGAGACTGCGCCTCCCGACGGCACCGCCGCGCCGCTCGACCCGGCCGACGCCGACGCCGACGCGTTGCTGCCGCCGATCCCCGAGGGCGATCCGGACTGGGACGCCTATGTGAAGCGCAAGATCCAAGAGTCGCTGGACGATCCCCGGCCGGACATCCCCGCCGACGAGGCCTTCGCGCAGGTCGACCGCCATATCGCAGAGTATAAGGCGAAGCGTGGGCTATAAGGTCGTCCTGCGGCCCGGGGCGGTCGCGTAAGGCCGCGATAAAGGCCTCCTCCCACCTTTGCCAAGGCTTCGGTGGGTTAGGCGGGCTTCTTCCTCCCCCATGCGAAGGGCAGCGATAAACGCCTGCCATTGAGACGCCGGCGAAATGAGCATAGTATCGCCGCCCCGACCCCGCGCGATGGTTCGCGGGGGGCTCGGCACAGGCAGGAGGGTCGTCATGGGAAGCAGGGGGATCGTCATCGCGCTGCTCGGGACGATCGGTTTCGCCGCGTCCACGTCCGTCGAGGCGCAATGCGTGGCGCCGCCGACCATCGCCGGCGTCTGGCACGCCAACGACGGCGGCACCTACCGCCTCCGCATCAACGGCAACGAAGTGTGGTGGATCGGCATGAGCGGCGACAACGGCCGCAGCTGGACCAACGTCTTCCGCGGCACTCGGACGGGGAACGTAATCCAGGGCGATTGGGCCGACATCGTCGGCCATTCCGGCCGCGGCACGCTGACGCTGCGGGTCAGCGGCACCGCGTTCATGGAGAGGACCGGCGCCACCGGTAGCGGCTTCGGCGGGCAGCGCTGGGGCCGGCCCTGCAACGACACGGAGGGGCATCCGGGCTAGGAAAAGCCGGCTGGCCGGCGGGGCGACCGCTCCCTATTCCTCCCCCATGCGCAGGGCGGCGATGAAGGCCTCCTGGGGGATTGAGACGCTGCCGTACTCCCGCATTCTTTT
>JAXDPL010000204.1:0-8885 GCA_034668385.1 Sphingomonadales bacterium
CTGATCGACGGCGACGACATCCTCGTCGACCGCGGCGACGCCGCCGAGCGCCTGCGCGACGGCCTCTACGTGCTGCGCCGCGACGACGCCCTGCTGGTCAAGCGGCTGGCGGTGAGTCCGGCGACCCGGCAGATCTCGGTGCGAAGCGACAATCCGGCCTATCCCGTCTGGCCCGACTGCGATCCCAAGAGCCTGGCGATCGTCGGCCGGGTAGTCTGGGCCGGCCGCCGCTTCGCCTGAGAGCGCTTCGCGGAGCGCGATAAGATCGCTCGCCCCGCGCAGCGCCTTCAGACGACCCATTTATAGAGCAGGATCATGCCGGGGAGCGCGACGAGGAAGGTCAGGAGCGCGTAGTTCAGCACCTTGGTTCCCGAGGGTATCGTGTCGTCCATGCTCAGCCCGCCGCCGCGCGGAGCTGCCAGGTGAGGCCGGGCAGCTTGATCATCGGGCGCTCGCAGACGGTGCAGCGGCTGACGAAGCTGCCCCGCTCCCAGTGGCTCCACTTGAGATCGGCGACGTGGCGGCCGAACCAGTCGTGCAGGCTCACGCGCCGTCTCGCGCCGAACGGAGGCGATTGCCCGCCGCCACGTGGGCGGTCTCGGCGCAGATCGCCGTCTGCACCGCCGCGAGTCCGGTGGCGCTCGCCACGGCAAGATCGAGCGGGCGCCCGCCGAGGCCGGAATGATGGCTGTTGAGGAAGGCCCGGACCGCGCCTGAATCGGTGAAGGCGGCGCTCGCGGCTCGCACGGCATGCCCCTGTCGGGCGAATTCGTCGCGAGACAGGACCGGCCCCGATCTGCGCGTCTTGAAAAAGCCGCCGCTCATCGGCCGTGCTCGCTGCCGGGATCAGGGTCCGTGCGGACCTCCAGTCCGTCTTCCTGCCGCGAAGCCGCCGGAACCGGCACGAGCCATGCCGGATTGGGCAAGTGCAGCATGGCTCTTTCAGCATCCGCCGCCGGCTTGCCGGCCGCGACGCACTGCGCCGCCTTTATGCTGTAGCGGCCCGCGAGCTCGTAGTGGATGAGGCGGGCTTCGGCGCTCGCCGCCCCGCGCGCCATCCCCACCGAAGCGCGCTTGCGCCCGATCCAATATTTCTTTTCCATTGCAGGTCACCTCGGTTTGCAAGCGGGAGCACGATAGGTCTCCCTGTCACAGGACGCTTGCGTAGAACGCAGGTGATGATGTTGATATGGGTGCCGAGGCTATCGAAAACTAGGTCGGATTCGAAATTATTACGAAGGATCTCCGGAACAAAATAACATGCCCATGCATGCATTTATTCTGATAGAAACTAGATGAGCTCATCTTCTTCTCGTTCATAAGGGCGGGCTCGGCTTTCGATCGTGGAGAATTGGCGGATTGGCAGCAAGCGACTGGCTCGCAATGCCCCGGAGCTCGATCGGGCGGTTGGCCACCGCCGCCTTCCTTCTGGCCTCGTGCCAGGCGATGCCCCGCGCTTATCCACTCCCGTCTCCGGCCCCCGCCATCGCCTACCATCAGCATCTGGTCAGCCCGGCGACCGCAGCCTTGCTCAAAGGGCCGGTGATCGACGGCGCCGCCCTGCTTCGAATGCTCGACGAGGCGGGAATCGGGCGCGGCGTGGTCCTGTCGATGGCCTACACCTTCGCCGACGAGCGCAAGCATGTCCCGGACCCCGACCGGCGCGTGCGGGAGGAGAATGACTGGACCGCCGGCGAGATCGCCCGATCGCACGGGCGGTTGAAGGGCTTCTGCAGCGTCAATCCGCTGCGAGAGGCCGCGCTCGCCGAGTTCGAACGTTGCAGCCATCTGCCGGGGATGCTCGGGCTCAAGCTGCATTTCGGGAATTCGGGGGTGGACCTGCGCGATCCCGCTCACCTCGCACGCCTCGAGCGGATGTTCGCGGCCGCCAATGCGAGGCATGCCCCCATCGTCGTTCACCTGCGCTCCCGCACCACTTTGCCCTATGGTGCGCAGTTCGGCCGCCTGTTCCTCGACCGCCTGCTCCCGGCCGCGCCCGATGTGGTGGTGCAGGTGGCGCATCTGGCCGGCAACGGCGGCTATGCCGACGACGCAGACGCGGCAATGGGGGTGTTCGCCACCGCCTTCGCCAGGCACGATCGCCGAGTCCGCAACCTCTATTTCGACGTCGCGGCGACCGTCGTCCCCGACACCACGCCCGCCGACCTCCAGCGCATTGCCCGGCGTATCCGCGAGGTCGGCTCGCGGCGCATCCTGTTCGGCTCGGACCTGCCTGTCCTTGGGAATCTCACCGCCGGCCAGTCGTGGGCGCTGTTCCGCGCCAGGCTGCCGCTGACGGAGGCGGAGTTCCGCCGGATCGCCTCGAATCGCGCGCCCTACATGCCGCGTTGATCCTCGATCGAGGCCCGAGGGGCAGGGCCATCGCCGCTAACAGCATCGCGCATGCGCGATCAGGCGATCGAGCTGCGCCCGATCGAAATAGCGCCCATTCAGAAACACCCCCTTGATCGTTCGGATATTGCGAACGTCGGCGACAGGATCCGCGCCGAGCAGCACCAGATCGGCCGCCTTGCCCGTCTGGATGGAACCCTCGACCGCATCCCGCTTCAGAAAGCGGGCGGGGTTTATCGTGGCGGCCTGGAGCGCCTCGAGCGGCGTCAGGCCGGCGCGGGTCAACCATTCCAGCTCGTCCTGCAGGCAGAAACCGGGGACAAGCCCGTCACAACCCGCGAGGAACTGGACGCCCCGCCCCCGCATGTCCTTCACCGCCGTCAGCGCGGACTGGCCGGCGCCGCGAAGGAAGGCGATCGAGGCTTCGCTGAGCTTCGATCCTTCCTGATTCTTGCGCCACAGCTCCCGCAGCCCGGGGCTGGCATAGTCGAAATGCAGCGGCGGCTTGCCCGTAAAGAGGTCCGGTATCGTCTCGAAGAAGGCCAGGGTCGGCGTCTGCCAGACATGGTTTGCGGCGAGCCTGTCGAACAGCGGGCGGCATTTGGAGAAGCTGTAGGACCCGCCTGCGGAGCATTCGAGAAAGATCCGGTAGTTTGCGAGATGCTCGATGCTGGCCATGCCCGAAGCCGCCGCTTCGTCGACCGTGACGGAGGAAGGAACGTGGCCGGCGAACGGGAGACCGAGTTTCGCGCTTTCGTCCGCGATCGCGAAGAAGGCGTCCCGGGGCGTCTGATCGTGGACCTTGATGAAGTCCACGCCGGCCCGCTTGAGGTCCCGGACCGCGACTCGGGCTTCGGCCGCGTTGCCGACGTGCCTGCGGAAGGGCCAGTCCGCCGGCGCCGCGTCGAGGATCGGCCCCGCGGCGACGATCTTCGGACCGAGCAACGACCCGTCCCTTATCCGCTGCCGAAGCGGAAGGATGAAGGCGAGGTCCGAACCCATGTCCCGCGTGCCCACCACCCCGTTGGCGACGAAGAGCGGGAGCGAGGCTTCACCGGTCGCCTGGTGATGGGTGTGCATGTCCCAGAGGCCCGGGATGAGGAATTTGCCGGAGCCGGCCACGCGCCGGGCGCGCGCCGGAACGGCGAGGCGGCTTCCGATCCGGTCGATTCGGCCGCCGACGAGGATGACCGTCTGCCGAGGCCTCTCCTCGCCCGTAACCACATCGACGACAGTCACGCCCATGATCGCGATCACAGTGGGCGGACGGGTCAGCGGCACCGGCTTGTCGGAGCGGAGGACGAACGCCGAGGCCGAGGCCGCAAACCATAATGCGAGGCCGATGGAGAGGAGGCTCGCTACGCGCCGGCGCGCGCCAGCCCTCGTCACTCCGGAGCGCAACCGGTTACGCAGACCCTGGATGGCGCTAGAGAACGGGATGCCTTTCAGGCCGCAACCGAGAGGGAGGAGAAGGTCGCGTGGGCGACTTCGACGCTCAGGCCGTCGGCGGTCGACACCTCGTGAATCTGCGCCTTGAGCTGCTTGGCGAGCGCGGCCACGATCGCCGTTCCAAGGCCGCCGGAATCGCTCGGCGGCGCGCCAGCCCTGCCGCTGCCGTTATCGGCGACGGTGAGCTTCCAGTCCGTCGCGTTGAATTCGAGCGCCACGAGGATCCGCGCGCCTGCGCGCGCCGTCGGGAAGGCATATTTGAGGGCGTTGATGACGAGCTCGGTCACGATCAGGCCGAGGCTCACCGCATCGCTGGTGGGCAGAATCCCCTCGCCCGCTTCGACGTCGATCTCGATTCCCTGATGCGGTCCGATCATCGAGGCGGCGAGGCCGGCGGCGAGCTTGGTCAGATAGGCGGCGACGTCGATCCGATCGATGCCGTCGACTTCGTGGAGGTGGCTTTGCACCTCGGCCACGGACATCACCCTTTTGTGCGCGTCGCGAAGCTCGTTTCGGGTCTCCTCCGAGCCGACCGCGCCGGCCTTGAGGAGCAGGATGCTGGCGATGATCTGGAGGCTGTTCGCGATGCGATGCCGCATTTCCTGGAGGAGGGTCTTCTGCTCGCCGAGCAGCCGTTCGGTATGCTCGAGCAGCGCCTGCTTCTCCTGCTCGATCGCGCGGCCGGCGGTGACGTCCCTGAAGGCGATGAGAATAGTCGGGCGGGAGCTGTCCTCGTAGCGCACGAGGCGCGCATTGAGCAGCATCGTGCGGCGTCCGAGATGCCCGAAATCGTGCTCGACCTCGAAGCCCTCCAGAGAGGTGTGCTCGGTCAGGATCGTGTCGATCAGCCCCCTTAGCGCCGGGACGTCCCACTGTCCGTCGCCGAGCTCGAAGAAGGCGCGCCCGCGAGTATGGTCCGCATCCTCGCCGAAATATTCATAGAAGCAGCGGCTGGCGGCACGAACGCGCAAGGTCTCGTCGAGGACGACGAACGGCTCGGGGAGGGTATCGACGATCGCCAGCGCGAGGGTTTGCGCATCCGCCAAATTGTCGAACTGCCGCATGAGCCTGCTCCCTTGGCGGGAGCATGTCGCATCTCTCAGCCACCGCGCGCCGGAGCCTGGCGGTGGTGACGCACTCTAGACCATTATTGCCGGCCGACCCAACCCTAATCGGCATCGAAGCGTTACGGCCCGAATTCTGGTGACCCCAACGGGACTCGAACCCGTGTTTTCGCCGTGAAAGGGCGACGTCCTAGACCGCTAGACGATGGGGCCGCGGGAGACGGCGCCGCTTAAGGGAGGCCGGACCGACGGTCAAGCAAGGGGGGCCGCCTGCGCCCCCTGGGGGATCAGCGCCTTCGCGCCGGGCCGTCGAGCGCGAAGCGGCCGTCCGCCCGCCGCCGGAGAAAGAGGATTTCGACGCCGCCGCCGCGCCCCCCGCGCTCGAGGCGCACGGTGTAGCCGACCCGCGTCGGTTCGGCGCAGATCAGGCGGCGGAACGGCAAATTGCGGCCGGGACGAACCACGTCGCTGCTCTGGAAGGGCTGGTCCGGATCGGCCAGCGGCGAGGGAAGGAGGGTCCGTGCGGCGGCCGGGAGGCCGGCCTTCCGGAACACGGCGTGGGCCACGCAGGCGCGGAGCAGATCGGACCGAACCGGTTGCGCTTGCCCGGTCGCCGGCGCCAGCGCCGCAAAAACGGCCGTCATGGCGACAGCCTTGCCCATCGCACTCTCCCTCGTTGCAGAGCTTAGGCGGGGCGGCTGAACCGGACCTTGCCGGACGCAAGCGAACGATCAATCGGCCCAGGCGGCGTCTTCGAGGTGGAGTTCGGCGGCGACGCGGCCGTCCCATTCGTCGCGCTTCAATCGCCCGGCCAGCCAGAGCTTGCGGTGCGGCGGTGCGGCGAGCAGCGCCTCGCCGAGCGGGCCGTCGGCCATCCGGAAGGCGATCGCCTTGATGCGGCGGCCGTCATCGCCGGCGACGACGAGCCGCAAATGGCCGTTGCCGACCACGTCGGCCTTGACGATCTTGACCGGCCCGGCCGCAACCCGCGGCGCAGGCCAGCCGACCCCGTAGGGCCCGCCCGCCTCCAGGGCGTCGCACAAGGCCGGCGCGACCCCGCCCGGCGCCAGCACCGCGTCGAGCAGCAGGGCGCGGCCGTCGCGGCTGCGCGCCACGTCGTCGGCGAGGCGCGCCTCGAGGAAATCGGCGAGCGCCTCGATGCCGCCCGCGGCGACGGTGATTCCGGCCGCCATGGCGTGGCCGCCGCCGGCGATCAGCAGGCCCGAATCCTTCGCCGCCAGCACCGCCGCTCCAAGATCGACTCCGGCGATCGAGCGGCCCGAACCCTTGCCGACTCCATCCTCGCCGAGCGCGACGACCAGGGTCGGCCGTCCCATCTTCTCCTTCAGCCGCCCGGCGACGATGCCGATCACGCCGGGATGCCAGCCGGCGCCGGCGACCAGCACCAAGGCGCGGTTGCCCTGCGCGGCGCAGAGCGCCTCGGCCGCCTCGCAGACCGACGCCTCGATCGCCCGGCGCTCCTCGTTCAGCCGGTCGAGCTCGGCGGCAATGCCGCGCGCCTCCTCTTCGTCCCCGGTGGTGAGGAGGCGGACTCCGAGGTCCGACTTGCCGACCCGGCCGCCGGCGTTGATGCGCGGTCCGAGCGCGAAGCCGAGATCGTGACAGGTCGGCGCCCGGCTCAGCCGCGCCGCGTCGGCGAGCGCGGCGAGGCCGATATTTCCCCGAGCCGCCATCACCTTCAGCCCCTGGGCGACGAACGCGCGGTTGAGGCCCTTGAGCTGGGCGACGTCCGCGACCGTGCCGAGCGCGACCAGATCGAGCAGATCGACCAGCTTCGGCTCCGCGCGATCCGCGAAGAAGCCCCGGCCGCGCAAGGTGCGCAGCAAAGCCGCGCCGAGCAGGAAGCAGACCCCGACCGCGGCGAGGTGGCCATGGGCGGAGGCCTCGTCGGCCTCGTCGAGCCGGTTCGGGTTGACCAAAGCGTGCGCGACCGGGAGCGCGCTCGCGCATTTGTGGTGGTCGACGACGATGACGTCGACGCCCGCCTCGCGCGCCATCGCCAGCGCCTCGAAGGCCTGGGCGCCGCAATCGACGGTGACGATCAGCCGCGCCCCCTCGGCTGCCAGCCGCACCAGGGCCTCGCCGGAGGGACCGTAGCCCTCCATCAGCCGGTCGGGGATGTAGGCGCTCGGGCTCGCGCCGAGGCCGCGCAGCAGCCGGACCAGCAGGGCCGCCGAGGTCGCGCCGTCGACGTCATAGTCGCCGAACACGGTGATCGGCTCGCCGCCCTCGACCGCGTCGGCGAGCCGGTCGGCGGCGCGGTCCATGTCGCGGAAGATCGACGGATCCGGCATGAAGCCGCGGATCGTCGGCCGACGGTGGGCCTCCAGCGCCTCGCGGGCGACGCCCCGGGCGAGCAGCAGCTGGTCGATCAGATCGTCGGGTTCGAACCCCGCATCGGCCGGGTCCGACGCCGTGCCGCGCCAGCGCCACGGCTGGCCGAGGATCGAGCGCGAGACCGAGCAGACATGGGCGGTGGTGAGCATCGCGCGCGAGCCTAGCCGATCGCCGACTCGCCGTGAATCCACGCGGCCAGAAAGATGTGGAAAAGCGTCAGGCGCGCATCAGGATCACGCCGGCGAGGATCAACGCTGCCGCGGCCCAGCGGCCGGGAGCGACCCGCTCGCCGAGCAGGAACAGGCCGATCAGCATGGCGAAAAGGACGCTGGTCTCGCGAAGCGCCGCGACCATCGCCAGCGGCGCCCGCGTAAAGCCCCAGATGACGATCCAGTAGGAGCCGAGCGACATCGCCCCGGCGAGGGCGCCATTGCGCCACCCGGGAAGCAGCCGGGCGAGGCCGCCGGGCCCGCGCATCGCCAGCGCGCAGGCCGCCATGGCCAGCCCGTCGATCGCGAACATGGTCATCGCGAAGGCCGAGGCCGAGCCGGCGACTCGCGCGCCGACCCCGTCCGCCATCGTGTAGGAGGCGGTGAAGGCGGCGGTGCCGAGCGCCCAGAGCAAGGCGGTTCGCCCCAGCCCTCCGCCCCGCGCCATCAGCATGATCCCGCCGGCGATGGCGAGCACCGCGGCGATCCGGAGCGGCGGCGGCACCTCGGCGAGGAACAGGGCGCCGGCCACGGTGACGATCAAAGGCGCCGCGCCGCGGGCGAGCGGGTAGACCTGGCTTAAGTCGGCATCGCGATAGGCGCGGACCAGGAACAATTTGTAGCCGGTGTGGAGCGCCGATCCGAGCAGCACCCACGGCCATGCGGCGGCCGCCGGAAGGCCGAAGACGGGGATGAGCAAGGCCGCGATCCCACCCTGCGCGAGCGCGAGCAGCAGGATCGAGGCGAACCGGTCCTCGCCCGTCTTGACCAGCGCGTTCCACGAGGCGTGGAGCAACGCCGCGACGAGGATGGCGAGGAAGACCGCGAGACTCATCGCGGGGAGATTGGACGAGGCCCGCCCCAAAGCGGAAGCAGAATCGTCGGCTTGGGGCCCCCGCTTAGTGCCGCGCGCCCGGCTCGTCGCGGTGCTCGCCGCGGACCCAGCGGATCGTGCCGGTCGAAGCGCGCATGACGACGCTTTCGGTCGAGATCCGGTCCGGGCGGCGCTTGACGCCCTTGAGCAGCGAGCCGTCGGTGACTCCGGTCGCGGCGAAGATGCAGTCGCCCTTGGCGAGGTCCTCGAGATGGTAGATCCGGTCGAGGTCCTCGACGCCCCATTTCGCCGCCCGGCGCTTCTCGTCGTCGTTGCGGAACAAGAGGCGGCCCTGGAACTGGCCCCCGACGCAGCGCAGGGCCGCGGCGGCGAGGACGCCTTCCGGAGCGCCGCCCGAGCCCATGTAGACGTCGACCGTGGTTTCCGGGTTGGTGACGGCGATGACCCCCGCGACGTCGCCGTCGGGGATCAGCTGGATCCCGCAGCCGAGGCCGCGCAGCTCGGCGATCAACGCCTCGTGGCGGGGCCGGTCGAGCACGCAGGCGATGATCTCGGAAGGATCGACGCCCTTGGCGCGGGCGATGGCGCGGATGTTGTCGGTCGGCGTGCTGGCCAGGT
>JAXDPL010000205.1:0-13448 GCA_034668385.1 Sphingomonadales bacterium
AACCATCTTTTCTCCTAAACCCTCTCCCTGCAGGGGAGAGGGAGGGGCCCAAGCGAAGCTTGGGAGGGTGAGGGCAAGACGCCCGTGCCCTCACCCTGCCGCTTCGCGGCTGTCCCTCTCCCCTGCAGGGAGAGGGCAATCAGTCCGCCCGCCTCACATAGGTTTGCTCGTAAACGTCGACGACGATCCGGGTTCCCGCGCTGATGTGCGGCGGGACCATCACCCGGACGCCGTTGTCGAGGATGGCGGGCTTGTAGGAGGACGAGGCGGTCTGGCCCTTCACCACGGCGTCGGCCTCGACGATCGTCGCCTCGATCTGGGCCGGCATCTGAACGCTGATCGGCCGCTCGTTGTAGAGCTCCATGACGACGTCCATGCCGTCCTGGAGGAAGGCGGCGGGCTCGCCGATCAGGTCGCGGGGCAGGTTGACCTGCTCGTACGTATCCTTGTCCATGAAGACGAGGCTGTCGCCGTCGGCGTAGAGATACTGGAAATCCTTGGTGTCGAGGCGGACTCGCTCGACCGTCTCGGCCGAGCGGAAGCGGACGTTGGTCTTGCGGCCGTCGATGAGGTTCTTCATCTCGACCTGCATGTAGGCGCCGCCCTTGCCGGGCTGGGTGTGCTGGATCTTGACGGCGCGCCAGATGCCGCCCTCATATTCGATGATGTTGCCGGGACGGATGTCCACGCCGCTGATCTTCATGTCTGTCTCTCGGGAGAAAGTGGGAAAGAGCCGGGGCGGCTCCTAGCCTTCGCCCGCCTCGGGGGCAAGCCGGACCCCGCCGGCCGCCCTGACCCGGGCGTCCGCCTCCGGCCCGAACAGCGGAGGATCGCCCGGCCCGGGCAGGGTCTCGAAGGCGGGGATGCCCTCCGGGATCGGTACCCAGGCATGCTTGCTGCGCAGGAAGAAATGGGCGCTCGGGGAGAGCCGCTCGCCCTCGTCGAGCGTGCCGACGCGCAGGAACAGGATCGCGTCGCCGAAGAAGCGGTGGGTCCCCCAGAGGATCACCCCGCATCGGGAGCAGCGGGCGCCCCCGCCCCGCGCAGCTTCGATCGCTTCCGCGCCGGCGGTGACATGAATCCGATCCCGCTCGATCATCGCGTTGATCGCGAAGGCCGAGCCGGACAGCTTCTGGCACTGGCGGCAATGGCAGCAATTGACGAAGATTGGGTCGCCCTCGATCCGGTAGCGGACCCGTCCGCACTCGCAGCCGCCTTCCATCCGCCGCCTCCTCAGGAATGGGACACGTACTTTTCGCGAAAAAAGCACGTGTCCCCTTTTTCAGCGCTTCCCCGCCAGCAGCGGATAGGGATTGACCGGGCTGCCCTGCCACCAGCGCTGGCCCGGCGCCATCCGGTTGACCGCGAAGTGGAGGTGCGGCGCCTCGGGGCTGGCGTCGCCGGTCGAGCCGACCCGGCCGATCGGGTCGCCCTGCCGGATCGCCTGGCCCTCGCGCAGCTCGGGCGCATAGGAATCGAGGTGGGCGTAATAATATTGCCACTGGCCGTCGCTCGAGCGGACATAGGCGGTGATTCCGCCGCCGCCGTGGCTGAAGAACAGCTTCTCGACCGTTCCCTCCGCGGCGGCGATCACAGGAGTCCCGCGCGGCGCCATGATGTCGAGCGCGTCGTGGACACGCCCGCCGGCGCGGGCCGCGCTGTAGGTGTCGACGAGCTGGTCGGGCCTTACCCCGGCGACGGGGATGGCGAGTCCGCTCGGCCCCAGCACCAGCGCCGGGCGGGGCGCCACGACCGACGGCGGGGACGGCGAAGACGCCGCGCGGGCCGGCTCGACCGGGCCGCGGTTGAAGGCGACCAGCCAAAAGGCGCTGGTCAGAGCGCAGCTGATCGCCGCGGTCAGGGCGATGACCAGAATCAGTTTCAGCCGATCCATAGGGGGGTCCAACGCAACTTATTCCCGCCCCGTTCCGTTTCGAGCCGCTGATGGTCGGAACCGTGCGCATCGGCTGCTCAGGGTGGATCTACCGCCACTGGCGGGGCCTGTTCTACCCGGAGAAGCTGGCCCAGCGCCGGTGGTACGCCCATTACGCCGACACCTTCTCGACGGTCGAGCTCAACACCAGCTTCTACCACCTGCCCAAGGCCGAGACATTCGAGAAGTGGCGCGACCAGGCCCCGCCCGGCTTCCGCTACGCCGTCAAGGCGCCGCGCTTCATAACCCATATGAAGAAGCTGATCGATTGCGCTGAGCCAGTTCAAGAGTTTCTCGGTCGCGCACGCAACCTGGGAGATTCGATTGGCCCCGTCCTGTACCAATTGCCGCCGCGCTGGGGGCTGAACCTCGAACGCCTCGAAGCCTTCGCATCGCTCCTGCCACGCGATCTCAACCACGTCTTCGAATTCCGTGAGAAAAGCTGGATTTCGGAGGAGGTGCTGGCGTGGCTCGATGCCCGCCGCCTCTCCTTCTGCGCGCACGACATGCCCGGCCTGGCGACGCCGCGCTGGTCCGCGGGGCCGATCGCCTATGTCCGCTTCCACGGCGGCGTCGGCAAATATTGGGGCCGCTATTCGGACGAGGCCCTGCTCGCCTGGACCGACTGGATCGTCGCCGAGGCCCGCGGCGGCCGCGACGTCTGGTGCTATTTCAACAACGACATCCACGGCCACGCCGTCCACGACGCTTTGACCCTTCGAAGCATGGTCAATCAGGCGATTCGGCAGGGCGAAGCGCTCAGTCCTGCCGACCAGCCAGCGCCGCGGCATTGGCCTGGGTAAGCGCGACCATCCTGCGCTCGATCGCCGCCAGCTGGAACAAATCACTTTGGCCCTCGCGTTCCAAAGCGGCGCCGTCGATCGCCTGGTGCTGCCGGGCCCATGCCGCCAGCTCGTCGCCCATCGCCAGCATCTTTTCCTCGTACGCGGCCACCAGCTCGACCCGTCGCAGGAGCCGCTGCGCCTGCGGATCCTGGGCGCTTTCCCTGGCATCGGCCGCAAGCTCCGCTTGTTCGTGCGCAAGATTTTGCCGGCCGGCGCGGGTCAGCGCCTCGACCTGGACAGCGATCTGCGACAGCCGGGCGCGCAGGGCGGCGGCGGCGGGGCCCGGCTCGCCATCGACTCGGGCGCGGACCCATGCCTCGCTGACGGCGCCCATGGTTTCGTAAAGCTCCGCCGAGATCCCGGAGACCTGATGCGGCGAGCGCGACGGAGGAAAGGCCGCCTGGCGGTTGCGGAAGATCAGAGCCTGCCCGCGCATGATAAGGACTCCGCCCCTGATCAGCCGGACAGCCGCTTCCTTCAGCGCCTGAGAATCGCCGCGGGCAAGAGCGTCCGCGACGAGCTGGTAATTGTCGAGCTGGCTGAGCAGGTCGCTTGCCTGGGCGCGCGAATCGTCGAGCAGGCGCTGCGGTTCGAGCGGAGGATGATAGGATGGCAGATCGAACCGGAAAGTCGGGATCGCGGCCAGCTCGTCGCGCGCTCGAAGCACCTTCTGGCGCGCCTCGGCGATCAGTGGGCTGAGCCGCGCCGCGGCCGCGCGGGCCTGCGCGGGATCGTTGCCGACCGGCATGGTGGATTTCATCTGGTCCATGAGAGCGGCGACGGCGGCGTTCGCGGGAGACAGAGCGGAGACGATCCGCTGGACCCAGGTGGTGAAGGCGTCGAACTGGCTGACGACCTCCGGCGGGACCGCCTCGGGAGGAGCTCCCCTCGCGGGAACACTCGCCGCCGCCAGCAGCAGCAACGCCCCGCTCGCGGCCCGAGCCAGACGGTGGATCGATGCCGCTCCAGCTTCCGGTTTCCTCATTCGGGCCGCCCTTCCGGGTCTCGATGCAGGACCGGGATAAACGCCGCGATTGCGGCCGCAGGTCCCGACGGATGATTCCACACGCCGCCGCACACCGCCAGGAAATCCGCCCCCGCCTCGACCAGAGCCCGCCCGTTCTCCGGCGTGATTCCGCCGATGGCGACGCAGGGTATCTCGAACAGGCGCGACCACCAGGAGAGGATCGACGCGTCCGGCCGGTGGGTCGTGGCCTTGGTGGAGGTCGGGAAGAAGGCGCCGAAGGCGACATAGTCCGCGCCCGCCTCGCCCGCCTCCATGGCGAGGTGGCGGCTGTCGTGGCAGGTGATTCCGATCTGCGCGGCGGGGCCGAGCAGCGCCCGTGCCTCCCGCGGGTCGCCGTCGCCCTGGCCGAGATGGACTCCCTCGGCGCCGAGCCGCTTCGCCAGCGCCATGTCGTCGTTGACGATGAAGGCGACGTCGCGGGCGCGGCAAATCTCCAGCAGCGGTCCGGCCAGCCGAGCCGCCTCATGCTGGTCGAGGCCCTTCACCCGATACTGGAACGCCGCCACCGGGCCGGCCGAGAGCGCCGCCTCGAGCCGTTCCGGAAAGCCGCCGGCGACCTTGAGCGGCGAGATCAGGTAAAGCTGGGCCGGGCCGCGCGAAGCCGGTTCGAACCGCGCCGCGAAGCCGGGATCGAGTTCAACCCCCTCCTCTCCCGCTTGCGGGAGAGGATCGAGGTGAGGGCCTTCTTCTCTTGTTTCTCGCTCCAACGCCGCAGACCCTCACCCTGCCCTCTCCCGCAAGCGGGAGAGGGGATTATTCCTCGCCCTTGTAGATGCGGACCAGGCGGTCGAGCATGGCGAGGGCGTCCTCGCGCTTCCTCTGGAAGGTGTTGCGGCCGATGATCGAGCCGTTGCCGCCGCCGTCGCGAATGTCGCGCGCGTCCTGGAAGACGGCGTCCGTCCCCTTCGCCGCGCCGCCCGAAAAGACAACGATCCGGCGGCCGTTGAAGCAGGACTGGACGACGTGGCGGACGCGGTCGGACTGGTTCGACCAGTCGGTGCCCTCATAGGCCTTCTGCGCGTCCTTCTGCTCGATATGGTCGGAGGGCAGCTTCACCTTGATGATGTGGGCCCCCAGCAGCGCCGCCATGTGCGCCGCGTAGGCGCCGACGTCGAGCGCTAGCTCGCCTTCCTTGGAGAGCTTGCCGCCGCGCGGATAGGACCAGATGACCGTGGCGATCCCGACCGCCTTGGCCTCGAGGCTGAGCTCGCGAATCTCCTCGACCAGCTCGAAGAAATGCTCCGAGCCCGGATAGATGGTAAATCCGATCGCGGCGCAGCCGAGGCGGAGCGCGTCCTCGACGCTTCCGGTCACCGCCTGATCCTTGGCGTCGGCCCAGCTGTTCGAGCTGTTGAGCTTGAGGATGGACGGGATCTGGCCGGCGAACGTGTCCGCCCCCGCCTCGATCATCCCGAGCGGCGCGGCGTAGGCCGAAAGCCCCGCGTCGATCGCCAGCTGGTAATGGTAATGCGGGTCGTAGGCGTCGGGATTGACCGAAAAGCTCCTCGCCGGGCCGTGCTCGAAGCCCTGGTCGACCGGAAGGATGACCAGCTTGCCGGTGCCGCCCAGCCGGCCCTGCATGAGGATACGGGCAAGGTTGGCCTTGGTGCCGGGATTGTCGCTCTCGTAGTTGGCAAGAATGGCTTTGACGGCCGGCGTGATGCTCATAATGGGTCCCTGTCGAGGTGAGGTCGCCGCGCCCTAACCCAGCGGGTGGCGGGGAGCAACGTGCCCCTGCGTCGGCGGCGGCGCGCCGAACGGCCTTCCTGGAGGAGGCGATGGAAGAGCAAGCGCGGGCGGATCGGACACGGAGGCTGAGCCTGCCGCTGCTCGCCGGCATGCTCGTCATACCGGCGGTCTTTGTCTGGTTCTTTCTGAGACGCGGCTATTCCGGATCGCTGCGCCGCGCCGCCTTCTTTTACACAGCCGTGATGTCCGCCATCGTCTTCGTCGGACGCTTGGCGGGCTAAGGAGGAACGGCATCGCTGCCGCCCCTCCCCGTCATAATTGCGTACAGCTACCGCATTCCCGAGGGCCGTTTGGAAACGGAACCAAGCCTGCATTAAATCCGTAACTGTCCCCGATTTCCGGATGTAATGCTCATGGTGACGCCTTGTGTGATGGTGATGTCGCTTCGGTCTCAACTCACCAGCTTCCGACAACCAACGTGTCCTTCCCCTGTCGGATGCCAGCGGCGGCTCCAATATACCGAGACCAAAGTGAGGAGGGCCTATGACCGGCAAGCTCGACAAATTTTACATTGAGCACGACATTCATGGAGCCCGAGTGATGGTGCGGTCTCACCAGTTGACGGCAGGCTGTATCGCGGATGGCGAAATTGATACAATGGTCCAGCTGCTAAAGGATGATCTGGATGCCTGCGCGAGGGAAATGAAGTGGGTGGTGAAGGGGGACCGCCGGGCCCTTTTCGCTCGACGGGGCGACATTGGCTGAGGGGTGTTTCGGGACACAAGAAGGCCTGCATGGACATCGAATATCCTGAGAAACGGGGCCGGAAGGACAAGGCGATTGCTGCGGGGAGGGCTGCTGCCGAGCAACTCCCTTGGGTGGGTTGGGTTATCAGCGCACTCGGGCCGATTCTTCCTGACAGGTTCGATGCCGACGAGGACCGCTGGCGAACAGAGGTCACCGATAAGCTAAACACACTCGCGCGGCTGCACTGCCGCCCAACGGTTTCTCGTGATCGACTAGCTTGGCTGCTCGCGCTCCTCGCTGCCAAACTTGATCGCGACGGAACTGGTGAGGTATTCGTGAGCCACGAACAATGGGAAAGCGTATTTCCCGACGCCTCTCGGATTGATGTCGAAGATGCGCTCGCAGAATTGGCTCATGCGGGGTGGATTCAAACCCAACCAGACGCGAACAGTCCACTCGGAATCGGAGGGTTCTGTGGAACGCCTTTGCTGTTCGCGCACACACACCCATGGGTGCATCAACTCTATCCTAGTGAGGACGCTCGAAGAGTAGCTGCGTTCGCTTTGGAAACGGCTGAAAATGATGGGGACGCAATCTCAGCAGACGAAATTCGAAAGCATTTTGGCTGGGAGAGACGTCAATTGTACCCAGCTCTCGCTTATCTCGCGACCGAGGTAGTACCGAATGCGTTCTTCGAGAAGCATTATCACCCCGAGTATCCTTTCATTTGGCTGTATTTGAATGGAGAAGTTAGGCGCACTTTGAGAGAATACGTTCAGCGGTAACAAGGCACTGACGTGATCCACGGCGCGATTGCCAAGCCAATGTCAATTCCCCGCGGGTCCTTTCAACTCCAGCAGGTTGTCCTCGGGGTCGTGGAGGTAGATCGAAGGCCCCTCCCCATCCGCTCCGTAGCGCTGGGTCACCTTGGCCTCGATGCCGTGACCGGCGAGGTGGGCGAGGATCGTTGCTTCGTCCCAGGGATCGACCCGGAAGCAGACGTGATCGACGTTGTGCCCCTCCCGCCCCGGCGCGGCGCCGCCCATCCGGCCGAGCTTGCCGTCGACCGGGACGAGGTCGACCAGGCTGGTGCCGACGCGCAGCTGGTAGAGGCCGATCTCGGCCTGGTGCTTCTCGAACCGGGCGCCGAGCACGTCACGCCAGAATGCGGCGACGTTTTCCAGATCGACGACCCGGAAGACGACATGGTCGATGTCGCGAATGGCGATCGGGCTCGGCACGATCCCGATCTAGCCGATCGCCGCGCGCTCCAAAAGCAGGGTGAGATCGTCCCACACGATATGCTCGTTGGGCACGATCGTGCCGTAGAGATTCTTGTCGACGAGGCCCCCAGGCCGGCCGCCGAGCGCCAAGTAGAAGGCCCGCGCCCGGGCGTTCGCGGCGACGACGTGAAGGTGGGCGCGGCTGCAGCCCAAGGCGAGGAAGTGGCGGGCCGTCTCTCCGAGCAGCCGGCGGCCGAGCCCTAGCGAGCGGGCGTCGGAGCGGACGTGGAGATTGTCGATGTACGCAGTGTCCGCGTCCCATGTCGCGCCGAAGCCGAGCAGCGCTCCGTCGCGCTCGGCGACCAGGACGGCGTCGGCCGGCCGGATCGGCTGCTCCGCCCAGCGCGCCGCCATGATCGCGTCGAGCTGCCCGTCGAGAAGCGAGTCCGGCAGGAGGCCGCGATAGGTGTCGCGCCAGCTTTCGGCGTGAATCGCTGCGATTGCGGCGCGGTCGCCCTCCTCGGCGCGGCGGACGCGGATCACCGCCGCTCCAGCGCCTTCACGCCGGGCAGCTCCTTGCCCTCCATCCATTCGAGAAAGGCGCCGCCGGCGGTGGAGACGAAGGTGAAGGCGTCGGCGACTCCGGCCTGGTTGAGGGCCGCCACCGTATCCCCGCCACCGGCGACGGAGACGAGCTGGCCGGCCTCGGTGAGCGCCGCGGCGGTTTGCGCAAGCTGGACGGTGGCGCGGTCGAAGGGCGGGGTCTCGAAGGCACCGAGCGGGCCGTTCCAGACGAGCGTTCGACAAGTCTTGAGCGCGTCGGCCAGCGCCTCGACGGCGGCCGGGCCGATGTCGAGGATCATCTCGTCAGGCGCGACTTCGTGGACGTTGCAGGTCCTGAGCGACGCCGGATCGGGCGCGAGTTCCTTCGCCACCACGACGTCGTACGGCAAGTGGACGATGCAATTCGCCCGCTCGGCCGCGTCGAGGATGGCCAGGGCGGTATCCTTGAGCTCGTGCTCGCAGAGCGACCTGCCGACGTCGACGCCGCGGGCGGCGAGGAAGGTGTTGGCCATGCCGCCGCCGATGATGAGGTGATCGACCCGGGCGACGAGGTGGCGGAGCACGTCGAGCTTGGTCGAGACCTTGGCGCCCCCGACCACGGCCGCCACCGGCCGCTCGGGATCGCCCAGCGCCTTCCGAAGCGCCTTGAGTTCGGCCTCCATGGCGCGGCCGGCGAAGGCGGGAAGGCGGTGCGCGAGGCCTTCGGTCGAGGCGTGGGCGCGGTGGGCGGCCGAGAAGGCGTCGTCGACGTAGAGGTCCCCGAGGCGCGCGAAGCGATCCACGACGGCCGGATCGTTCTTCTCCTCGCCGCCGAAGAAGCGGGTGTTCTCGAGCACGGCGATGTCGCCCGGCCCGAGGGCCGCGACCGCCTCATCCGCTCCCTCCCAATCGATGAAGCGGACCGGTCGGCCGAGCACGGCCCGGTAGGCCGGGACCACCTGCGAGAGCGAGAATTCGGCGCTCGGTTGGCCCTTCGGGCGCCCGAAATGGGCGAGGACAAGCACGATCGCGCCCTTGTCGGCGAGCTCGGTGACGGTCGGCACCGTGGCCCGCAGCCGGGTGTCGTCGCTGACGCGCCCGTCCTGCATCGGCACGTTGAGGTCCTCGCGCACCAGCACCCGCTTGCCGGTGACGTCGCCGATATCGTCGAGGGTCTTGAAAGTGGTCACTAGCGGAGCCCGTTCGTGTCGAGCGAAGTCGAGACACTTCTTCGAGCGACGCCGAGAATCGCCTCGGCTGCGCTCGGCAGGGCCCCTCGACTTCGCTCGGGGCGAACGGACCCTGCCTCTCTCGACGCTACCCGATCAGCCGCGCCATCGCGCCGGCGGTGTCGACCATGCGGTTCGAGAAGCCCCATTCATTGTCGTACCAGGAGAGCACCCGCACCAGCTTGCCCTCGAGGACCGCGGTCTCGAGGCTGTCGACCGTCGAGCTGGCCGGATTGCCGTTATAGTCGATCGAGACGAGCGGCTCCTCGGAATAAGCGAGGATGCCCTTCAAGGGCCCGCTCTCCGACGCCGCCTTCAGCGCTCCGTTCACCTCCTCGAGGCTGGTGTCGCGCTTCGGCGTGAAGGTCAGGTCGACGACGCTGACGTTGGGCGTCGGCACCCGGATCGAGGAGCCGTCGAGCTTGCCCTTCAGCTCGGGAAGCACCTCGCCGACGGCGCGGGCGGCGCCGGTCGTGGTCGGGATCATCGACATGGCGGCGGCGCGGGCGCGGCGCATGTCCTTGTGGATCTGGTCGAGGATGCGCTGGTCGTTGGTGTAGGCGTGGATCGTCGTCATCAGCCCGCGCTCGATGCCGATCGCGTCGTTCAGCACCTTGGCGACCGGCGCGAGGCAGTTGGTGGTGCACGAGGCGTTGGAGACGATGGTCTGCTCGGCGGTCAGCTTGTCGTGGTTGACCCCGTAGACCACCGTGAGATCGACGCCCTTGGCCGGCGCCGAGATCAGCACCTTCTTCGCGCCGGCCGAAAGATGGGCCGCTGCCTTGTCGCGATCGGTGAAGAAACCGGTGCATTCGAGCGCGATGTCGACCTTGTTCTCGGCGTGGGGGAGCTTGGCCGGGTCCTTCTCGGCGGTCACCCGGATGCGCCGGCCGTCGACGACGAGGTCGTTGCCCTCGGCCCTCACCTCACCCTTGTAGGCGCCGTGGACGCTGTCGCGCTTGAACAGCAAAGCGTTGGACTCGGCGTCGGCGAGGTCGTTGATCGAGACCAGCTCGAGTCCGCTGTCGGCGCGCTCGAGCAGCGCCCGAGCCACCAGCCGGCCGATCCGCCCGAAACCGTTGATCGCCACTCTCGTCGCCATTTCCCGTCTACTCCTCGATGTCGAGCGCCGCGAGGATCCGCGGCACGATCGCTTCGGCGGTGAAGCCGAAGCGGCTGAAAAGATCCTCGGCCGGCGCCGAGGCGCCGAACCGGTCGAGGCCGATCGCGAGGCCCCGCGCGCCGACATAGCGCTCCCAGCCGAGTGTCGCGCCCGCTTCGATCGAGACCCTGAGCGCGTCCCGGGGGAGGATATCCGCCCGGTAGCCGGCGTCCTGGGCGTCGAACAGGCTCCAACACGGCATCGAGACGAGATCGGCGCCGATACCCTGCGCCTCGAGGACGTCCGCGACGGCCAGGGCCACCTCGACCTCGGAGCCGGTGGCGACCAGAACCACGCGCCGCTCCGCCGACGCGCGGCGCAGGCGGTAGGCGCCGCGGGCGCTCCGGTTGTCGCTCCGTTCGCGGCGCAGCTGCGGCAGGTTCTGGCGGGTCAAGGCGAGCAGCGACGGGCCCTCGGCCCGCGCCAGGGCCAGCGCCCAGCATTCCGCCGTCTCGACTGAGTCGGCCGGCCGGAAAACGGCGAGATTGGGGATGGCGCGAAGCCCCGCCAGCTGCTCGACCGGCTGGTGGGTCGGCCCGTCCTCGCCGAGGCCGATCGAATCGTGGGTCATCACGAAGATGGTCCGCGCCTGCTGGAGGGCGGCGAGGCGGATGGCGGGCCGGCAATAATCGGAGAAGATCAGGAAGGTGCCGCCATAGGGGATGATTCCGCCGTGCAGCGCCATTCCGTTCATCGCGGCGGCCATGCCGAACTCGCGAATGCCGTAATAGACGTAGCGGCCGGAATAATCCTCGGCGGTGAAGGGCTGCTGGCCCTTGGTCCTGGTATTGTTCGAGCCGGTGAGGTCGGCCGAGCCGCCGAGCGTCTCCGGAACGGCGGCGTTGATCGCCTCCAGCGCCAGCTCAGAGGCCTTGCGGGTGGCGATCTTCTGCGGCTCGGCGGCGAGCCGGTCGAGCCAGGCGTCGAGCCCGGTGTCCTCGGGCAATCGGCCTTCGATCCGCCTCAACAATGCGTCGCGCCGGCCGCTGGCGGCGAGACGTCCGCGCCATTCCCCATGGGCCGGAGCGCCGCGGCGGCCGGCTTCGCGCCACTTGGCGAGGATCGGCTCGGGAATGACGAACGGCTCGGAATCCCAGGCGAGCTGCTTTCGCGCCGCCGCCACTTCCTCGGCGCCGAGCGCCGAGCCGTGGGTGGCCGAGGTCCCCTGCTTGTTGGGCGCGCCCCAGCCGATGATCGTCCGGCAGGCGATCAGCGAGGGCCGCGGGTCGGCCAGCGCCTCGTCGATCGCCCGCCGGATGTCGGCGAAATCGTGGCCGTCGCACGAGACGACGTGCCAGCCATAGGCGCGGTAGCGCGCGGGAATGTCCTCGGAGGTGGAGAGGTCGGTCGATCCGTCGATGGTGATCCTGTTGTCGTCCCAGAAGACGGTCAGCCGGTCGAGGTCGAGGTGGCCGGCGAGGCTCGCCGCCTCGTGGTTGACGCCCTCCATCAGGTCGCCGTCGCCGGCGATCACCCAGGTCCGGTGGTCGACCAGCTCGGAGCCGAAGCAGGCGTCGAGGTGGCGCTCGGCCATCGCCATTCCGACCGCCATCGCGAAGCCCTGGCCGAGCGGCCCGGTCGTCGCTTCGACCCCGGCGAGGAGGAAATTCTCCGGATGCCCGGCGCAGGGGCTGCCGAGCTGGCGGAAGCCCTTGATGTCGTCGATCGTGGGCCGCTCGTAGCCGGTCAAATAGAGCAGAGCGTAGAGCAGCATCGAGCCGTGGCCGGCCGAGAGGACGAAGCGGTCGCGGTCCGGCCAGGCCGGATCGGCGGCGTCGTATTTCAGATATTCGGTAAAAAGCACGGTCGCGACGTCCGCCATGCCCATCGGCATTCCGGGATGGCCGCTGTTCGCCGCCTGGACCGCGTCCATCGCGAGGGCGCGGATGGCGTTGGCGAGCAGTCTCTCTTCGACGGCCATCGGGTTCCCTTGGAAGGCGGCGGAAGGCGGTCGCTTCCCGTGGCAGCCCCTTTATCGGCGGGGGCGGCTCCGTCAACCATATCGGGACCGTGCCTGGCGCCGCGCCGGCCGTTCCTTCGCGCACATTTCCCTCGCCGCCCCGGTCGTGCTATCGAGGCAGCATGGGGGACGAGAAGGCCTTGGCCGCGGTGGGCCGGATCGAACGCGCGCTCGCGCGGATCGAAGCCGCCGCCGCGCGCCCGGCCGCCCCGGCCGCTGCCGACGGCGCGCTCCGCGAGGCCCACGATGCGCTGCGCGGCAAGGTCGAGGTCGCGATCCGCCAGATCGACCAATTGCTGATGTCGGCGGAGCACGGCTGATGGCGAGCGTCGACGTCGAGATCGCGGCGCGCCGCTACTCGGTCGCCTGCCGCGACGGCGAGGAGGAGCATCTGCGCTCCGTCGCGGCCCTGGTCGACCGCAAGGCCCAGGACGCCGCCGCCGCGCTCGGCAGCCTCAGCGAGGTCCGTCACCTGCTCTTCGCCTCGTTGCTCCTCGCCGACGAGCTCAAGGAGCACCGCGCCGGCCGCCCGCCCCCGCCCGAGCCCGAGGGCCTGAGCGAAGTGACGAGCGCGCTCGAACGGCTCGCCGAGCGGATGGAGAGGCTGGCCGAAAGGCTTGAGGCCGGGCCGCCCAGCCCCTGAGGGTCCGAACCCGGTACCCGCAACGGCCGTGACGGAGCGTATTTTGGGTCAGGGCAAGGAGCAAGGAGGGAGCGATGCTGACGCATCGTGACCGACGAGCGACGTAGCCATGGCCCAAAAGACGCCCGCCGCTTCGCAGTCGCCCGGAGAAGGCCGCCGGCGACGTCGAACAGCCAGTCCGGGCAAACCAGCCCGGCCCGCACCGCTCTCCTTGCCGGCGGCCTTCTCCGGGCGATCACGACCATTGCGGGTACCGGGTTCGGACCCTAAATAGGCCCTGACGGGTACTGCCCGGTACGAGCTTCTAGAACATCCCTGGGCGATAAGCATCCTCGGGGACTCTCCCTGGTCGGGCCCTGGTCCGGCACATAGGGTTCCCAACCTGACGTTGACGCGTCAGAGGATATTCAAGCAAACGGCCACGGTGGTCCCGTCACCCTCCCCCAA
>JAXDPL010000206.1:0-6930 GCA_034668385.1 Sphingomonadales bacterium
CCGTAGATCGCGACTCTTTTCCCCTCCGGCCCCGCCACGCCGCGGTACATGCCGGGCGGGTTGAAGGCCCAGGCCGCCTCGCCCTTCGGACTCACCACGATCACGCCGCCGCTGCCGCCGAGCGCTCCGACGTCGGCGATCACCGCGTCGGCGGCGGCGCGGGCGCTCTCGCCGTGGCGGATCCGGGCGCAGATTTCGTGGGCGACGGCGGCGCGGATGAAATATTCGCCCGCCCCCGTCGCCGAGACCGCGGCGGCGCGGTCGTCGGCATAGGTGCCGGCGCCGATCAGCGGCGAATCGCCGATCCTGCCCCACCGCTTGCCGGTCAGCCCGCCGGTCGAGGTCGCCGCGGCGACGTGGCCGCGGACGTCCACCGCGACCGCGCCGACCGTGCCGTATTTCAGCGCCTCGTCGAAATAATGGTGCTCGCTCTCCTTCATCTCCTCGAGCTGGCGCCGCCGCTCGGGCGTCGCGAACCATTCGGGGCCCGCCTGCTCGAGGCCCTGCTCGCGCGAGAATTGGTCGGCGCCCTCGCGCGAGAGGAAGACGTGCTGGCTGTGCTCCATGATCGCCCTGGCGAGGCTGATCGGGTTTCGGGTCGCCGTCGCCCCCGTCACCGCGCCGGCGTTGCGCCTGGCGCCTTCCATGATCGCGGCGTCCATCTCGTTGGTGCCCTGGTAGGTGAAGACCGAGCCGCGGCCGGCGTTGAAATTGGGGTCGTCCTCCAGCACCTTGGCCGTCGCCTCGACCGCGTCGAGCGCGCTTCCGCCCGCCGCCAGGATCGTCGAACCCGCCTCCAGCGCCGCTTCGAGCCCGGCGCGCAGCTCCCGCTCCTGCGCCTCGCTGACCAAGGCGCGCTCGATGACTCCGGCGCCGCCGTGGACAACGAGCTTCCAGCTTGTGGTTCGGTCGCTGTCGGTCATGGCGGCTCCGTTGCGCACGCGAACGCGCGAGGGCCGCGCTCTATCCGCCGGAACCCGAGGGAGCAATGGTCGGCAAAATCCGCTTGCGGAACGAAATTCATATAATTATGATATCATCATTCAGGAGGGCAGAATCGATGACCGACACACAAGTTCAAGACCACCGGGACCTGCGCCTCTCGCAGGAGCGCCCGGCCCATACGGCCAGCGGCTACGTCATGCTGCTGGTGCTGCTATTCGATATCATCCTCGGCTTCCTCGCCTTGGGGCTGATCGCCGACGAATCCACCGCCGTCTGGGGCGTGCTGGCCGAGATCGTCGCCGGCCTCGGCTTCTTCCTGATCATCAAGGGCTTCTATCTGCTTCAGCCCAACCAGGCCGCCGCGATCCTGCTGTTCGGCTCCTACAAAGGCACCGATCGAACGCCGGGCCTGCGCTGGGTCGTCCCGTGGTGCAGCAAGACCAAGATCTCGACCCGCGCCCGCAACGTCACCTCCGAGCGGCTCAAGGTGAACGACCTTCGCGGCAACCCGATCGAGATCGCAACCAATGTCGTCTGGCGCGTCACCGACACGGCCCAGGCGCTGTTCGACATCGACGATTACAACAAGTTCGTCTTCGTCCAGATCGAGAGCGCGGTTCGCGCCATCGGCGCCAAATACCCGTACGACGACATCGAGCACCAGGAGACGACCCTGCGCGGCCACGCCGACGAGGTCAGCGAGCAGCTTCGCGCGGAGCTGCAGGACCGGGTGCGGATCGCCGGCATCTCGGTCGACGAATGCCGGCTCACCCACCTCGCTTATGCTCCGGAGATCGCCCAGGCGATGCTCCGCCGCCAGCAGGCCGAGGCGGTGATCGCCGCCCGCTCGAAGATCGTCATCGGCGCGGTGTCGATGGTCGAGAACGCGCTCCAGCTGCTCTCCGAGAAGGGAGTGGTCGAGCTCGACGACGAGCGCAAGGCGGCGATGGTCTCGAACCTGATGGTGGTGCTGTGCGGCGAACGCGACGCCCAGCCCATCGTCAACACCGGCACCCTCTACCAATAGGAAGGCCGCCCCGTGCCGCCGCCGCCCAAGAAGGCCTTTCCCCTGCGCATCGAGCCGTCCCTCTGGGAGGCGCTCGAGCGGGCGGCGGCGGCGGAGCTCAGAAGCGTCAACGCCCAGATCGAATGCCTGCTGAGGGAGGCGTTGCACCGCCGCGGCGTCAAGCTCGATCCACCCGAGAAGCGCAAGCGCGGTCGCCCTCCTGCCAAAAGTGGCAGTCGAGATAGCTAACGGACGACTAAGTAACCTATATTTATTGTTCGCATGCTTTACGCGAGCAAACAATCGTCAGAGAATTTCATCGAATCCGTAGAACAGATCAATAAGCAGTTGGATTCGCTTCTTTTCATTTCGCTGGCGTGAAGCACGGCTTTTGGCGATCATTCTTCCCCTCTCACAGCGCGCGGCAGCGAGTCGCGTCAGGGTCGCAAGGGGGAAGACAAGATGGCTATCATTACCGGAACCGCGGGCAACGACACTCTCAACGGCACTTCGGGTGCCGACCAGATCTTCGGCCTCGGCGGCGACGACATATTGAACGGCGGCGGCGGCAGCGACCAGCTCGACGGCGGCACCGGCGCCGACACGATGAGCGGCGGCACGGGGAACGACATCTATTTCGTCGACGACACCGGCGACCAGGTGATCGAATCGGCCGGCCAGGGCACCGACGAGGTGCGCACCACGCTCGCCGCCTACATGCTCACCGACAATGTCGAGAATCTGCGCTTCACCGGCAGCGGCAGCTTCACCGGCACCGGCAACGACCTCAGCAACGACATTCGCGGCGGTTCGTCCGACGACACGCTCTACGGCGGCGCCGGCTACGATTATCTCGCCGGCAACGACGGCAACGACACGCTCTACGGCGGCGCCGACGGCGACACGTTGGTCGGCGGCACGGGCGCCGACCATATGGAAGGCGGCACCGGCGACGACATCTACCTGATCGACAATGCCGGCGACGCGGTGGTCGAGAATAGCGGCGAGGGAGTCGACTGGGTCTATTCGACTCTCGCCACCTACACGCTCGACGCCAATGTCGAGAATGCCCAGTGGAACAGCAGCACCGGCAGCTTCACCTGCACCGGCAACACGCTCGACAACATCCTCTACGGCGGCAGCGGCAACGACACGCTGAGCGGCGCCGACGGCAACGACACGATCCGCGGCAACACCGGCAACGATACGATCGACGGCGGCAACGGCAACGATCTGCTCAACGGGAATTCGGGCGCCGACATCCTCACCGGCGGGGCCGGCGCCGACACGTTCACGATGGGCTTCTTCGACAGCGGCACCGGCGCCGCCGCCGACCGGATCACCGACTTCACCAGCGGCACCGACATCATGGACCTCTCGGCCTGGGACGCCGACCTCAACACCGCCGGCAACCAGGCGTTCACCTTCGTCGGCAACGCCGCCTTCACCGGCACCGCCGGCGAGCTGCGCGACTATTTCGACGGCACGAACACCTGGGTGCAGGGCGACATCAACGGCGACGGCGCGGCCGACTTCGAGATCAAGCTCGACGGCGCGGTGACCCTGGTGAGCACCGACTTCGTGCTGTAGCGCACTTCTCCCCTCTCCCTACGGGGAGAGGGGGCCGGGAGTGAGGGGCTACGGCGTCTGAGGAAAGGCGCCGTCCGAAAAGGCAGTGTCTAATCGATCGCGCCGTACCCCCTCACCCCAACCCCTCTCCCCGAGAGGGAGAGGGGATCCCCCGAAAAATTCGTCGTTAGCGCAAATAAACCTTTCCAGTAGCGAAAGAATTTAGCCTCGTTTCCGACTAATCCTCATGCGCCCCCACTCCCTGCGGGGCGCATGGGGAGACGTGGTATGGCTTATTATTACGGTACCGCAAGCAACGACACGATCACGGGAAGCAGCGACGCCGACGTGATCTACGGCTATGCGGGCGACGACACTCTGAACGGCAGCGCCGGCAATGACGAGCTCGACGGGGGCGCCGGCAACGACACGATGACCGGCGGCGCCGGCGACGACATCTTTTGGGTCGATTCCTCGGGCGACGTCGTGCTCGAATCGGCGGGCGGCGGCACCGACACGGTGCGGATGCAGATCCTCTCCTACACTCTGCCGTCGAACGTCGAGATCCTCGACACGCGCTACGCTTACGGCGGGCCGATCTACGGAACCGGCAACAGCCTCGCCAACACCTTCATCATGGGCTTCGGCGCGGTGAGCGTGGACGGCGGCGCCGGCAACGACACCGCCAGCTACATGAACTTCGACACCAGCGTCACCGTCGACCTCACCACCGGCGAGAAGACCGGCGTCGCCAGCGACGACACTCTGACCAGCATCGAGAATCTGACCGGCGGCACCGCCGACGACGTGCTTCGCGGCACCAGCGGCGTGAACGTGCTCGACGGCGGGGTGGGCGCCGACACCCTCGTCGGCCGCGCCGGCAACGACGTCTACTGGGTCGACAATGTGGGCGATACGGTCGTCGAGAATGTCGGCGAGGGCAATGACGAAGTGAAGGTGCGCTCCGGCACGATCACCGCCTTCACCCTTCCCGACAATGTCGAGCTGCTGACCTACACCGGCTCGAGCGGCTTCACCGGGACCGGCAACGCGCTCAACAACACGATCACCGGAGGGACCAGCAACGACACGCTCTACGGCCTCGACGGCAACGACTACCTGCTCGGCGGAAGCGGTGCCGACCACCTCTACGGAGGCAACGGCGCCGACACGCTCGACGGCGGTGCGGCGTCCGATTTCCTCTACGGCGGCGACGGCAACGATGTGTACATCGTCGGCAATGCCGGCGACCAGATTTTCGAGAATGCCGGCGAGGGGACGGACACCGTCTACGTCTCGGTCGCGAGCTTCGTGCTGCCGGACAATGTGGAGAATCTGATCGCCAACGCCTCGGGCATGAATTTCACGCTCGACGGGAACGATCTGGACAATTCGATCACCGGCGGGGGCGGCAACGACCTCGTCATGGGCGAGACCGGCAACGACATCGTCAACGGCGGGGCCGGCAACGACATCGTCGAGGGTAATGAGGGCGACGATCTGCTGATCGGCGGCTGGGGCCAGGATCATCTCGGCGGCGGCCCCGGCGCCGACATCTTCAAATTCTCCTCTTACGAGAGCGGCACCGGCGCGAGCGCCGACTTCATCAGCGACTTCACGCCGGGCGAGGACCGGATCGACCTGACCGGAGTCGATGCCGACCTCTTCACCGCCGGCGATCAGGCGTTCAACTTCATCGGCACCGACGATTTCTCGGGGACCGCCGGCGAGCTGCGCTACGCCTTCGACGGCAGCGGCAACACGATTCTCCAGGCCGACGTCAACGGCGACGGAGTCTCCGACTTCGACATCACCCTGCAGGGGGTGCTGACCCCGACATCGAGCGACTTCATGCTTTGATCCTGCACGAAAGGCGCACGGGACTTGTTCGGCCCGTGCGCCTTTCGCCTTGCCGCTCAGCCTATTATATGCGGGCCATGTCCATCCGCCCGTGGCGCGACATCGTCCGCCGTCCGTCCCGCCAGATCATGGTCGGCAACGTCGCCGTCGGCGGCGGCGCGCCGGTCACCGTCCAGACGATGACCAACACCGCGACGGCCGATGCGAAGGCGACGATCGACCAGATCCGCCGCTGCGAGGAAGCGGGCGCCGACATCGTCCGGGTCTCCTGCCCGGACGCGGAGTCGACCAAGGCGCTTCGGCAGATCGTTCGTGCGGCGCGGGTGCCGATCGTCGCCGACATCCATTTCCACTACAAGCGCGCGCTCGAGGCGGCCGACGCCGGCGCCGCCTGCCTCAGGATCAACCCGGGCAATATCGGCTCGGCCGAGCGGGTGCGCGAGGTCGTCGCTGCCGCCAAGGCGAACGGCTGCGCGATGCGAATCGGAGTCAATGCCGGCAGCCTCGAGCGCGACCTGCTCGAAAAATATGGCGAGCCCTGCCCGGAGGCGCTGGTCGAGAGCGCTCTCGACCATATCCGGATCCTCGAGGACCATGATTTCCGCGAGTATAAGGTGGCGGTGAAGGCGTCGGACGTGTTCCTCGCCGTCGCCGCCTACCAGCAGCTCGCCGACGCGGTGGACTGCCCGCTTCACCTCGGCGTCACCGAGGCCGGCGGGCTGATCGGCGGCACGGTCAAGAGCGCGATCGGCATCGGCTCTTTGCTCTGGGCCGGGATAGGCGACACGATCCGGGTCTCGCTCTCGGCCGAGCCGGAGGAGGAGGTCCGGGTCGGCTTCGAGATCCTCAAGAGCCTCGGCATCCGCAACCGCGGAGTCCGGGTCGTCTCCTGCCCGTCCTGCGCCCGTCAGGGCTTCGACGTCATCCGCACCGTCGAGAAGCTCGAGGAGCGCCTCGCCCATATCCGCACCCCGATGTCGCTCTCGGTGCTCGGCTGCGTCGTCAACGGTCCCGGCGAGGCGCGCGAGACCGACATCGGCATCACCGGCGGCGGCAACGGCAAGCACATGGTCTACCTCTCGGGAGTCACCGACCACCATGTCCGCGACGAGGAGATGGTCGATCACATCGTCCGCCTGGTCGAGGCCAAGGCCGCCGAGATCGAGGCGGCCGAGGCCGCGCTTCCGGACGCCGCCGAATGAGCCACGATTGCTGCCATTCCAAGGGCGAGGAACTCGAGCGGATCGCCCACCACAAGGACATCCGCCGCGTCCTCGTCGTCGTTCTGATGCTCAATGGCCTGATGTTCGTGCTCGAGTTCGGCGCCGGACTGTTCGCGCGCTCCGCCTCGCTGATGGCCGATTCCGTTGACATGCTGGGCGATGCCCTGGTCTTCGCGATGAGCCTCTTCGCCCTGAAGCGGAGCCTCAAATGGCGGGCGGGGGCGGCCCTGATCAAGGGCGGCTTCATCCTGCTGATGGGCGTCGGCGTGCTCGGCGAGATCGCCGCCAAGATGATCTGGGGCGGAACCCCGGTGACCAGCGCGATGC
>JAXDPL010000207.1:0-5188 GCA_034668385.1 Sphingomonadales bacterium
CAGGCGCAGGCGCTGCGCGGCCAGCTGCTCGAGCAGGCGATCGGGGTCGAGCGGCTCGTCATCTCCAACGTCCGCGCCGCCTTCGCCTCCTATCAGGCGGCGACCGAAGCGATCGACTCGAACACGATCGCGGTCGCCGCCAACCAGCTCGCGCTCGAAGGCACCCGCGCCGAGCAGACGGTCGGCACGCGCAACATCCTCGACGTGCTCAACGCCGAGCAGGAGCTGCTGAACAGCCAGGTGCTGCTCGTCACCGCGCGCCGCGACGCCTATGTCGCCGGCTTCAACCTCCTGAACGCCATGGGCCTCGCGGAGGCCGAGGACCTGAACCTCGACGGCGGTACGCTCTACGATCCCATCCCGCATTACCGCAAAGCCTCGCGCCGCGCCTCCGACTGGGGCGACGAGCCGGCGCCGCAGCCGGTCTCGACGCGAACCGTGGCGACTCCCGCGACCAGCGGCGTCACCTACGTCGATCCCGCCCTCGAACCTGCGGCAAACAACAGCGTGACACCGCCTCCGCGATAAGCGATAAGCCGCTGGTCATGGGGGAAATTAACCAGGACCCGTCGATGGAGGAGATACTCGCCTCCATCAAGCGCGTGATCGCGGAGGACGGCCGCGCCGCCGCCGCGCGTCCCGCCCGCGGGTCCCGGCCCGTCGAGGCGCCGCGTCCCCTCGCCGACGAAGACGAGGACGACGTGCTCGAGCTCAGCGACCCGGTCCTGGAGGGCGACGGCCTGGTCTCCGACGACGCCGCTGCCGCCAGCCGCCAGTCGCTCGCCGCCCTCTCGGCGCTGCGCGAGAAGGCCGAAGGCGTGCCCGCCGGCGACGGCCCGCTCGAGGCGGTCGTGCGCGAGATGCTGAAGCCGATGCTCAAGGAATGGCTGGACAAGAACCTCCCCGAGATCGTCGAGGAGCTCGTCACCCGCGAGATCGCCCGGATCGTCGGCAAGAGCTTCTGACGGGTCATCCCCGCGAAAGCCGGGACCCCGCTGTCGTCAGGCGATGGTACGAAGAAGCAGGATTCCCGCTTGCGCGGGAATGACGGGGGTTAGTCCTTGAACGCCGGAAAAACCGTCACCCCCGCGAAAGCGGGGGTCCCGCTTCTTCTTCCTTCCGCTTCGAATGACGGCTTGGCGCCTGCGCCCGGCCTCGTCTAAGCGCCGGGCATGAGCGAATTGCCCAAGACCTTCGACCCGGCCGAGATCGAGGCGCGCTGGTATGCGCGCTGGGAGGGGGAGGGGCTGTTCCGGCCGGAGCGGCCCGACGCCGAGCCGTTCACCATCGTCATCCCGCCGCCCAACGTCACCGGCTCGCTCCATATCGGCCACGCGCTCGACGTGACCCTTCAGGACGTGCTCGTCCGCCACGCCCGCCTCCAGGGCAAGGACGCTTTGTGGGTGGTCGGCACCGACCATGCCGGAATCGCGACCCAGATGGTGGTCGAGCGCAACCTCGCCAGCCAGGGGGTGAAGCGCACCGACATGGGCCGCGAGGCGTTCGTCGCCAACGTCTGGGAATGGAAGGCGCAGTCGGGCGGGTCGATCACCCGCCAGCTCCGCCGCCTCGGCGCCTCGTGCGATTGGGCGCACGAGCGCTTCACCATGGACGAGGGCTTCAGCCGCGCCGTCCTCAAGGTCTTCGTCCAGCTCTACCGCGAGGGCCTGCTCTACCGCGACAAGCGGCTGGTGAACTGGGACCCCAGGTTCCAGAGCGCCATCTCCGACCTCGAGGTCGAGACCAAGGAGGTCCAGGGCCGGTTCTGGCACCTCAAATATCCGTTCGAGGATGGCTCCGGATTCATCCATGTGGCGACGACCCGGCCCGAGACGATGCTCGCCGACATGGCGGTCGCGGTGCACCCGGAGGACGGACGCTACCGCGGCGCGATCGGTAGGAAGCTCAGGCATCCGATCACCGGCCGGCTGATCCCGGTCATCGCCGACGAACATGCCGACCCGGAGCTCGGCTCGGGCGCGGTCAAGATCACGCCCGGCCACGACTTCAACGACTTCGAGGTCGGCAAGCGGGCCGGAATGCGCCCGGCCGAGATGCTCAACATGCTCGACGCCGAGGCGCGCGTCGCGCAGACGGCGGACGGGCTTGTGCCGGCGGACCTGATCGGCCTCGACCGCTTCGAGGCGCGCAAGCTTGTGGTCGAGCGGCTGGAGGCCGAAGGGCTCGTCGAGCGGGTCGAGGAGCGCACCGTCCAGGTCCCGCATGGCGACCGCTCCGGCGCGGTGATCGAGCCCTGGCTGACCGACCAATGGTATGTCGACGCGGCGACCCTGGCGAAGCCGGCGATCGCGGCGGTGCGCTCGGGCGACATCCGCGTCGTTCCGGAGACCTGGAAGAAGACCTGGTTCAACTGGCTCGAGAACATCCAGCCCTGGTGCGTCTCCCGCCAGCTCTGGTGGGGCCACCAGATCCCGGCGTGGTACGGGCCGCCGATTTGGGGCGAGGGGGATGAGCGTATCCACGTTTATCTTGTCGATGAGTTGTTCAAGCGGAATTTGAACCGGCCAGAGGACGAGAACCTGATCGTTGCGGAGTCTGAAGAGGAAGCCATTGAAGCGGCATATGAATTCTATCGCTCTCCAAAGCTTCCAAACCCGAAAATTGTGGTTGCCAAGAATCGCGAGGAAGCGAGGCAACTTGGCGACGGGAGCACCGTGGCCATTTTCCGCGACCCCGACGTGCTCGACACCTGGTTTTCGTCGGCGCTCTGGCCGTTCGGAACGCTCGGCTGGCCGGACGATGCATAATTTCACCCCACCCCTTCAGGGGAGGGGCCGGGGGTGGGGGCTGTCGTCGAACGGGCGGTCGCCGATGACAAGCCCCACCCCAACCCCTCCCCTGAAGGGGAGGGGCTTTGGAAAGCCGTCCCAGGCACCCCGCTCGCCCGCCATTACCCCAATGACGTGCTCGTCTCCGGCTTCGACATCATCTTCTTCTGGGACGCCCGGATGGCGATGCAGGGCTTCCATTTCATGGGCGAGAAGCCCTGGAAGACGCTCTACCTCCACGGCCTGGTGCGCGACGCCAAGGGCCAGAAGATGTCGAAGTCGAAGGGCAATACGGTCGACCCGATCGGTCTCATCGACCGCTACGGCGCTGATGCGCTGCGCTTCACCCTGGCCGCGATGGAGAGCCAGGGCCGCGACATCAAGCTCGATGAAAAACGCGTCGAGGGCTACCGCAACTTCGCCACCAAGCTGTGGAACGCCGCCCGCTTCTGCCAGGCCAACGGCATCGGCGCCTCATCGTCGCTCGAGCCGCCCGCGGCCACGCTTCCCGTCAATCGCTGGATCGTCGGCGAGACGGTGAAGACCCTTCAGGCCCTCGACCTCAGCCTCGCCGAATTCCGCTACGACGAAAGCGCCAACGGGATCTATCACTTCGTCTGGGACAGGTTCTGCGACTGGTACCTGGAGCTGATCAAGGGCGTCCTGTCCCCCTCCCCCTCAAGGGGAGGGGAAGAAGAGACCAAGGCGGTCGCCGCCTGGGTGCTCGACCAGATCCTGGTCATGCTCCACCCGTTCATGCCATTCGTCACCGAGGAGCTGTGGAGCGCGAACCCGCGTCCCTATCCGCTGATTCTGGCGAAGTGGCCGATCCCGGACGCGCGGGCGCTCGATCCGGACGTGGGGGCAGAAATCGACTGGCTGATCCGGCTGGTGAGCGGGCTTCGCGCGGCGCGCACGGAGCTCGGCGTTCCGCCGGGCGCCCGATTGCCGCTCCACGTCCGCGACGCCGAGGAGCGGACGCGCGATCGGCTGGCGCGGCACGAGGCGGCGCTGCGGCGGTTGGCGCGGATCGACGCCGTCAGCTTCGAGCCGGCGAGCGGCGGTGCGGCCCAGGTGGTGGTCGATGAAGCGACCTTCGTCGTCCCGCTCGAAGGCGTGATCGACATCGCAGCCGAGAAGGCGCGGCTCGAAAAGGCCGCCCTGGCGGCGGAGAAGGAGCGCGACGGGCTCGCCGCCCGCCTCGCCAACCCCAGCTTCGTCGAGCGCGCCAAGCCGGAAGCGGTGGAAAAGGCGCGCGCGGATCATGCGGAAAAGGCGTCGGACGCGGAGCGCTATCGTGCCGCCCTCGCCCGGCTGGGCTGATGCCGGCGGCGACGATCACGGGCATATTGAAGCCCGGCGGCGTCGCGGCTTCGCGCGGCGCCGATCCACAATGGTATCTGACGCTGATCCTGCTCGCGTGGCGCGACCCGACGGGTCGAATCAGCCGGAGCAAGCTGTTCCTGCAGATGCCTGTCGAGCAGGGAGAGCTCGACGATTGGATGAAGCGGTTACCGGTGGGAGCGCCGCTCCGGATCGAAGTGGAGCCGGCCGCCGCCGATCAACCGCCGCGTCGCATGAAGGCATTCGTTGCCGTGGTGGACGATCCCGAGCTGGTTCGTGTGGCCGAAGAGATCGCCAATCCGCCGCCGATCGTCGATCCTGCACTCGGAGAGTTCAGATATGACGCGACGTGCGAGCGCTATGCCGCCCAGTGCCGCTGGGGCGCCTGTGCCGTCGAACTCAGCATTGCGACGGGCGAAAATGGCGCCTTTGGCGACGCGCTCGCGGTGGCAAGGGCGCTCTGGGCCGAACCCGATCGCTGGACGGAAGACTTGCGCCGCCGCCTGATCTCGGAATTGCTACCGCTCAAGAACGATGTGTGGTTAGAGGAGGGAGAAGCGCCGCTCTCTCCCGACGAATTCTGGCATCGGGCTGTGCTGCAAGGGATTTCGGTTGAAGATGGCGGCCATTTCACCTTCTGGTTCGATGACGGGGACATGTTCTGGCGACACGCTATCGAAGCCAGGGGCAGTCTTGATGAGGGGGTCACGGAAGTGATGCTGGCGGGCTGATGGCATCGATGCCCGGCCAGCGCGACCTGACGCAGGGGCGGATCGCTCCGACCCTGCTCGCCTTCGCTCTGCCGACGCTCGGCTCGTCGATCCTCCAGTCGCTGAACGGCTCGATCAACGCCGTCTGGGTCGGCCGCTTCCTCGGCGAGGACGCGCTGGCGGCGACGTCCAACGCCAACATCGTCATGTTCCTCCTCATGGCCTTCGTGTTCGGCTTCGGGATGGCCTCGACCATCCTGATCGGCCAGGCGTTCGGGCGGCGCGACGTCGACGGGGCGCGGCGGGTGCTGGGCACGGCGCTCGGCGCCTTCCTGCTCGTCGCCG
>JAXDPL010000208.1:0-12942 GCA_034668385.1 Sphingomonadales bacterium
GATCTCACGTGCGCTCCGAACCGCCTGGTACCACGCGGCCTCGGCATCAGGCAGCACCAGCCCCTGCTCGTCGGTCAGGTGATCCTGTCGGCCGTGGAGGTGGAAATAGAAACGGGGCATGCCGCTCGAACGCCCCAAGCCTTTGATCGTGCCCGGAAAAGAGGGTTAGGCCGGCATTAGGGGCGATTAGCTCCGTGCGTCGCCTTTTCCCGCTCCGCCGACCAGGACGACGCGGATGCCGCGCGGCTTCGGTCGCCGCCGCGCCCGAACGAGCAGGAACGCCGCTCCGCCCAGCATCAGGAGCAGGATGAGGAGCGCGACGGCGACGTGCGTTCGAGGCAGATCGTGGAGCACGGCCGACGCCCCTAACGAAGGGCGGCGGCCGGCACCAGTGAACTCAGCTTAATGAAGGCGCCGGCGGGCGCTCAGCGCGCGTCGACGAGGACGATCTCGGAATCGTCGAGGGCGCGCAGGGTCAGCGTCTCCTCCCCGGTCACTGCAACGCCGTCCCGCGGCTCCGCGCGGCGGCCGTTGACCTCGATCGCCCCGCCGACCGCCACGAGATAGGCGTGACGCGCCGGATCCAGGGTCAGCTCGGCCTTCCCGCCCGCCTTCAGAGCGGCGCCCATCACGCGCGCGGCGGCGTTGATCCTCAGCGCGTCGCCGTCGCCCTCGAAGCCGCTCGCCAGCGTGACGAAATTGCCGGCGCGCTCGCCCTTGGGGAATTGCCTTGCCCCCCAGCTCGGCTTTGCGCCCGGCCGGTCCGTCATCACCCAGATCTGGAACAGGCTCGTGGCCTCGTCCTCCAGATTATATTCGGCATGGCGGACGCCGGTGCCGGCGCTCATCACCTGGACGTCGCCGGCCTCGGTGCGGCCCTTATTGCCCATCGAATCCTGATGGGTAATGGCGCCGCTGCGCACGTAGGTGACAATCTCCATGTCCGAATGGGGATGGGGCGGGAAGCCGGAGCGGGCGGCGATCTCGTCGTCGTTCCAGACCCGGATCGCGCCCCAGCCCATGCGCCCGGGGTCATGATAATCGGCGAAGGAGAAATGGTGCCGCGCGTTCAGCCAGCCATGGTCGGCGTGGCCGAGCGAGGCGAAGGGACGGATGTCGATCATTCCAGGCTTCCTTTAGAGCAGGCCCTCGGCGCGCAGCGTCTCCTGCACGGCCGGACGGGCGGCGATGCGCTGGAGGTAGGCGGCGAGGCCGGGCCAGCGGGCGATGTCGATCTGGTGGATCCGGGTCCAGTTGAGCACCGGGAACGCATAGGCATCGACGATCGAGAAATGCTCGCCGAGGATGTAGGGGCCCTCGCCGATCTTCTCCTGGAGATAATCGAACTTCTTGCCGAGCGCCTCGCGGGTCGTCTGCTTGAACTCCTCCGGAGTGGCCGCATTCCACAGCGGGCCGAAGCCCTTGTGGAGCTCTGTGGCGATGAAGTTCAACCACTCGAGCAGATGGTAGCGCGCCTTGCCGGCGGGCAGAGCGAGCGGCGGGCCGGGCGCCTGGTCGGCAATATATTGAAGGATCACGGCATTCTCGGTGAGCACGTCGCCGTCGTCGAGCTTCAGCGCCGGAACCGCGCCCTTCGGGTTGACGTCGTAGAGGCTTTCGCCGTCCGCGGTCCGCTTGGAGGGGAATTCGACCTTGGCGAGCTCGATCGGCAGGCCGGCTTCGCGCGCGGCGATGTGGGGAGCCTGGGAGCAGGCGGCGGGGGCGTAATAAAGCTTCATCGGATCGTCTCCGTTCGGGTGCAGGTAATGTGGGGTTCCGTCCGCCGCTGCGCGAGGGGGCTTGGCGGCAGCGGCGGACGGGGCGCGCGGGCGGCTCAGGCCGCCAGCGGCAATTCGGCTTCGGCGAAGCTTTCGAGCGCGCCGATCGCGTCGGCGATCGCGGCCGCCGCGGCGTCGGAGCCGAAGGCGAGCTTCTCGGCGCGGACGAACGTCACGTCGTCGATGCCCATGAAGCCGAGCAGGGTGCGAAGGTGCGGCTCCTGACTATCCATCGCCGCCGCCGGGCCTTCCGAATAGAGGCCGGCGCGCGCTTCGACGACGATCGCCTTCTTGCCGGTGACCAGGCCCTCAGGGCCGGCCTCCGAATAGCGGAAGGTGATTCCGGCGCGAAGCACATGGTCGAACCAGGCCTTGAGCGTCGAGGGCATGCCGAAATTGTACATCGGCGCGCCGATGACGATGACGTCCGCCGCCTTGAGCTCGGCGATGAGCGCGTTGGAGAGAGCGAGCGCGCGCTTCGCCTCGGGCGTCTCGGCGAGCCCGGAGCGGATCGCCGGGACGGTCGCCTCGCTGAGGTGCGGAATCGGCTCGGCGCCGACGTCGCGGCGGACGATGCGCGCGGCCGGGTCGCGCCGCTGCAGCGTATCGGCGAGGGCGCGGGTGAGCTTGCGAGAGACGGAGGCTCCGCCGGTGGCGGCGCTGTCGATGACGAGGATGTTGGCCATTTCGATTGCTCCCTTGATCTTGCGAAAACCGAAATAGGCGCCTAGCTGCGTTCCTCATAGTCGGACTCAACGCATACTGGTGTTGCTGAATATGGAACGCTCTTCGGTCGATCTGCTCGATGTCCTCGCCTTCGTGCGGGTGGTGGAGACCGGCGCCTTCTCCCGTGCCGCCGAGCGGATGGGGATGGCCAAGTCGATCCTCTCCCGGCGAGTCGCCCGGCTCGAGGAGCGGCTGGGCGCGCGCCTGCTGACCCGAAGCGCGCAGGGGGCGCAGCCGACCGACGTCGGCCAGGCCTATTTCGAGCGCGCCGCCAACATCCTCGCCGAGCTCGACGCCGCCGAGGAAGGCGTGGCGGAGGCGGTGACCCAGATCGCCGGGCCGATCCGCCTCTCCGCCCCCCTCTCCTTCGGAATCGCCTATCTCGCTCCGTCCCTGGCCGAATTCGCGGCCGACCATCCGAAGGTCGAGCTCGACATCGCGTTCGACGACCGGCCGGTCGACCTCGTCGCCGGCGGCTACGACCTCGCCGTGCGGATCGGATCGCTGAAGGATTCGTCGCTGATCGCCCGTCGCATCGCGCCGGTCCGGAAAGTGGCGGTGGCGAGCCCGGCCTATCTGGAGCGGCTGGGCCGGCCCGAACATCCCCGCGACCTCGCCCGCCACGATCTTCTCCTTTACGGCAATGAGAGCTGGCGCTTTCGCGTCGGCAAGGCCTGGGAGCACGTCCGCGGCCGGGCGCGGCTCAGGGCCGACAACGGCGAGATGCTGCGCGCCGCCGCGGTCGCCGGGCTCGGCATCTGCATCCTGCCCAGCTTTATCGCCGCGCCGGGATTCGAGGCGGGAACGCTCGAGCCGCTGCTGCGCGACTTTCCGATGGAGGAAGGCGCCCTCCACGCCGTCATGCCGAGCCGCGCCACCACCGCCCGGGTCCGCGCCCTCGTCGACTTCCTCGCCGCCCGCTTCGGCCCCGAGCCGAGCTGGGACCCGTGCTGGCTGCACCGGGAGGATTGCTGAAACGCGTCAACCCTGCGGGAGGAGCAGGCTGGAGTCGCCGTAGCTGTAGAAGCGATAGCCGGTCGCGATGGCGTGGGCGTAGGCGGCGCGCATCGTCTCGAGGCCCATCAGCGCGGAGACCAGCATGAACAGGGTCGAGCGCGGCAAATGGAAGTTGGTGAGCAGGCCGTCGATCGCCCGGAAGCGGTAGCCCGGCGTGATGAAGATCGCGGTGTCGCCCTCGAACGGGAGGATCCGGCCGTCCTCGTCCGCGGCGCTTTCGAGCAGGCGGAGCGAGGTCGTCCCGACGGCGATGATCCGGCCGCCTGAGGTGCGCGCGCTATTGAGGCGCTCCGCGACGGCGGCGTCGATCCGGCCCCATTCGGCGTGCATGACATGGTCGTCGGTGTCGTCCGCCTTGACCGGAAGGAACGTGCCGGCACCGACATGGAGCGTGAGGGTCTCGATGGCGGCGCCCGCTCTGCCGAGCGCTTCCACCAGCTCCGGCGTGAAATGGAGCGCGGCGGTCGGGGCCGCGACGGCGCCGTCCTCGCGCGCGAACAGGGTCTGGTAGTCCTCGAAGTCGCGTTCGTCGGCCGGGCGCCTGCCCGCAATGTAGGGCGGCAGCGGCATCCGGCCGGCACGCTCCAGCAGAAGCTCGACCGGCTCGTCCCCCTCGAACGTGAGGAGGAGGCTGCCATCCTCCCCTTTCTCCCGGGCGACCGCGGCAACGCCGGCGCCGAAGTCGATCCTGTCGCCTTCGCGGACCCGCTTGGCGTTGCGGACGAAGGCGCGCCAGGCGCGCGGCCCTTCGCGTTTGTGGAGCGTGGCGCCGACGCGCGCCTCGCCGCGCCGGCCCTCGAGCTGGGCTGGGATGACCTTGGTGTCGTTGAACACCAGCACGTCGCCCGGCCGAAGCAGCGACGGCAGGTCGGCGACGATCCAGTCCTCCAGCGCGCCGGGCCGGACGACGAGCAGGCGCGCCGAGTCGCGCGGGCTGGCGGGCCTCAGCGCGATTCGGTCGGGCGGGAGCGCGAAGTCGAAGGCGTCGACCCGCACTTGGCTATTCGTGGCGGCGCGCCGGCTTCTGCGGCGGCTCCGGAATGCGGCTCGACGGCGGCGGCGGCACGGCGGGGCCCGCGGCATGGGCCTGGCCGGGCGGCAGCATCGACGTATTGCCGACCGGCGGTGGCGGGGCCTGGGCGGCCTGCGGCGACGGCGGCGCGACATGGTCGGCGGCGATCGAGGCCTGTACGATCATCGAGGGCGGCGCCGGCGGCTCGCCGCGGTTCAGGGCGTCGACGAAGTTCATGCCGCTGATCACCCGGCCGAACACGGTATAATTGCCGTCGAGGGTCAGCTTGGGCGCGAACATGATGTAGAATTGGCTGTTGGCGCTGTTCGGATTCTCCGCCCGGGCCGCGGCGACCGCTCCGCGCACGTGCGGCAGGCCGTTGAACTCGGCTTGAACGTCGGGAAGGTCGGAGCCGCCGGTGCCGTTGCCCTTGGGATCGCCGCCCTGCGCCATGAAGCCGTCGATGACCCGGTGGAAGGCGAGGCCGTTGTAGAAGCCGCGGCGGGTCAGCACCTTGATCCGCTCGACCATCTTGGGCGCGACATCCGGGCGCAGCTGGATGGCGACCCGGCCGCCGGTCGAGAGATCGAGCAGCCAGGTGTTCTCGGGATCGAGCGCCGGCGCCGGCGGCGGGCTCGTAATCTGCGCGGCGGCCGCCCCCGCGAAGACGATGGCGATGAGCAACGACAGAAACGCCTTGAAACGCATGGTTTATTTTCCCGAAGATGGACCGGCAGTCCCCCGCCCGGACTGTGCGCGGGGACGCGCGGCGGATCAAGTCCCTTTGCGGCCGAGCTCCCCCACCCGCCGGGCGACGTCCTCGGCGACCGCGGGGGGGACGAATTTGGCGACGTCCCCGCCGTAGAGGGCGATCTCCTTGACCAGGCGCGAGGCGATCGGCTGGAGCGAGACGTCGGCCATCAGGAAGACGGTCTCGATCCGATCGTTCAGTTGCTGGTTCATGCCCGCCATCTGATATTCGTACTCGAAGTCCGCGACCGCGCGCAGGCCGCGGACGATCACCGCCGCGCCTTCCCGCTCGGCGAAGTCCATCAGCAGCGAATCGAAGGTGACGACGGCGATCTCGCCGGCAATGTCCGCGATCTCGCGCCGCACCATCGCGACCCGCTCCTCGACGGTGAACATCGGCGACTTGGACGGGTTGGTTGTGATCCCGATCACGAGCCGGTCGGCCAGCTTGGCGCCGCGGCGGATGATGTCCATGTGGCCGAGCGTGATCGGATCGAACGTGCCCGGATAGACCGCCGTCTTCATTCGCCCTCCCGGATCGTTGGCAAGAGGCCATAGCCGTTCGGGCTGAGCTTGTCGAAGCCCCGCCTTAGCTTGCCGGAGAGAGAGGCCTTCGACAGGCTCAGGCCGAACGGGTGGTGCGCTCCATTAATGATCCCGCTCCACGGCGAAGCGGGCGATGGCGCGGAGGAGGTCGGCTTCCTGGCCGTAGCGATCGAGATATTCGAGGGCCTGGCCGACGAGCAACTCCGCCTGGGTGCGGGCGCGATCGCGGCCGAGCAGGGAGACGAAGGTCTGCTTGCCGCGTGCCCGGTCCTTGCCGACCTTCTTGCCGGTCTTCGCCTCCTCCCCCTCCTCGTCGAGCAGATCGTCGGCGATCTGGAAGGCGAGGCCGACGTCGCGGGCGTAGCCGCGCAGCCCGGTCCGGCCCTCGGACGGCACTCGGCCGATGATCGCTCCGGCCTCGAGGCAGAAGCCGATCAGAGCGCCGGTCTTGAGCTGCTGCAGGCGGGTGACGGCGGCGAGATCGAGCGGGCTCTCGCCGGCGACGAGGTCCATCATCTGGCCGCCCGCCATCCCGGCCGGGCCGGCCGCCGACGCGAGCTCCGCGATCAGCTCTGCTCGGACGAACGGATCCTCGTGGGTGGCAGGCTCGGCGAGGATCTCGAACGCCAGAGCGTGGAGCGAATCGCCGGCGAGGATGGCGGTCGCTTCGTCATAGGCCTTGTGAAGCGTCGGCTTGCCGCGCCGCAAATCGTCGTCGTCCATTGCCGGCAGGTCGTCGTGGATGAGCGAATAGACGTGAATGCATTCAACCGCGGCGGCGACCCGCAGCGCCCGCGCCCGGTCGGCGTGGAACAGGCCGCAGGCGGCGACGACGAGCAAGGGCCGGAGCCGCTTGCCGCCGCCCATCGCGGCGTAGCGCATCGCCTCGTAGAGCTTCGCGCGCGGGTCAGGAGGCACGGCCAGCAAGGTATCGAGAAAGGCATCGACCTCCGCGCGAATCCGTTCCAGCGCGGGCGCGAGACCGGTCGAGGCATCCGCCACGGCGGACCTCACTCGCCGTCGAAAGGCGCGGTGCCGCTGGGCTGGCCGTCGCGGCCGAGCTGGATCTTCTCGATCTTCGCCTGGGCTGCCTGCAACCGCGCCTCGCATTGCTGGCGCAGGCGATCGCCCTCGCCGTAGAGCTCGATCGATTCGTCGAGCGGCGCCTCGCCGCTCTCCAGCCGGCGAACGATCTCCTCCAGCCGCTTCAGCGCCGCTTCGAAGGAGAGTTCGGCGATGTCTTCGGGCTGGTCGGGCATGGAGCGAGCTTTGAGCCGAGCGAGACGCGGAATCAACCCGCCGCGGGCTTCCAGGCGAGCGGATGATCGACCAGCTTGCGGTCACGTGTCACCAACCGAAGATTCTCGACCTGACATACGGCCAGAAGCAGGCGATCAAAGGGGTCGTTGGTTTGCGGCGACGGATCGACTTCAGCAACAGCGTGAGACGCTGTCACCGGTAGCAAGCACCAGTGAAGGGCCTCCAGTTGGCTTTCGAAGTCCGCGAGTGCCACCGCAGGGTTTAGTTTCCCCTGTCGTGCCTTGATCGCGATCTCCCACAGGCTGGCGACGCTTACGTGGATCGATCGGTCGCGCCACTCACCTTCCGCCCGCGGGCCGCTGGCGAGCATCTCCAACATCACATGGGTGTCGAGCAGCACGTCCACCGGGTCAGTAAGGTCCAGGCGTGCTTAGAAAATCCTCGGGAAGTGGGTCATCGAAGTCCGGCGCGATGTAGGTGACGATTTTCTCGACGCCCCGTTGCCTCTTCCACCGTTCGAGAGCTTCCCAGTTTGTGCCGCGGCGTTCCTGGAGCGGCACGACCTCGGCGACCGGCTTGCCGTTACGGGTAATGACGACGCGAGCACCGCCCTCGACCTCGCGCACCAGCGCGGGGAGCGTGTCCTTGGCCTGCTTGATCGAGACGTGCTTCATGCGGCCATTATAGCCACCGGTGGCTACCGGGTCAAAGGGCCCGGTACCAGTTCACTCCGTCGCGCATGTCGCGCGCCGCCCGCCCCTCGACCTCGAGGTGCCGGAGGTGGGCGAGGGCCTCGCCGGTGGCGAGGCCGATCAGGCCGTCGTCGATCTTGCGGCCGAACAGGATGGAGAAACAGTCGACCGCGCGGCGCGGCTCGGCGAGGTGGGCGTGGAGGGCGTCGAGGCGGTCGTGGTGGCCGTAAGCGAGGGCGTCGAGGCGGGCGTGGAGGCCGGTGAAGGGCTCGCCGTGCGAGGGGAGGACGAAGAGGTCCTCCGGCAGGCGCTTCAGGCGGTCGATCGAGGCGAGCCAGTCGCCGAGCGGGTCGGCCTCGGGTTCGGAAAGGCTGAGCGAGACGTTCGAGGTGATGCGCGGCAGCACCTGGTCGCCGGCGATCATCAGCCCTTCCGCCTCGTCGACCAGGCAGGCGTGCTCGGGGCAATGGCCGCTGCCGACCACCACCTTCCAGGTGCGCTCGCCGACCCGGAGGGAGTCGCCGTCCCTGATCCTGACGAAGCTGACCGGCACCGGGCTGACCCAGGTTGCGAACCGTCCCCAGCCTTTCGCCGCCTCGGCCGCGATCCTTTCCTCGTCCCAGCCGGCCGCACGCCAGTAGGCGAGCGCTTCGCCGGGCGGCGCGTCGCGGACGTCGGTGGTGAGCATGCGCGCGAACAGCCATTCGTCGCGGGTCATCCACAGCGGCACTCCGAAGCGCGCCGTGAGCCAGCCGGCGAGGCCGATATGGTCGGGATGGAAATGGGTGCAGATCACCCGCGTCGCCGGCCGGCCGGCGAGAGAGCCGGCGAACAGCGCCTCCCACGCCTCGCGCGACGCGGGAAGGTCGATGCCGGTGTCGACGATGGCGACGCCGGCGCCGTCGTCGAGCAGCCAGACGTTGATGTGCTTCAAGGACCCCGGCATCGGCAGCCGCGCCCAGCCGACGCCGTCGGCGATCGGGATGATCTCGCCTTGCTCCGGGCCGGCGCGGCCAAGCGGGTAGGTGAGGCCCTTGTGGGTATAGGCCTCCCCCGCGACGAGCGAGACGTCGGGCGAGGGGGAAGGAGGGTCGGCTCGAGTCACCCGGCGCCGTTCAGGGCCTGGCCGTCATTTCCGGAACAGGCTGTCGGCGTCGAGCTCGGCGGCCGGGGCGGTTTCGGACTGCTCGGCCTCCTCGGCGGCGAGGGCCGCCTCGGCGTCGCGGACGGCCGCCTCGCGCTCAGCGCGCAGCTCTTCGATCAGCGCCTCGCGGTCGCCTTCAAGCGTCGCGTCGTGCTGGGCCTGCTCGATGCCGGCCTGCTTGGCCGCCTTGGCGACGACGGCGTCGAGCTCGCGCTGCGAGCAGAGGCCGAGCGTGACCGGGTCCTTGGGCTGGATGTTGGCGATGTTCCAGTGGCTGCGGTCGCGGATCGCGGCGATCGTGGTGCGGGTGGTGCCGATCAGCTTGCCGATCTGGCCGTCGGAGATTTCCGGATGGTTGCGGATGATCCAGGCGATTCCGTCCGGCTTGTCCTGGCGCTTGGAGACCGGCGTGTAGCGCGGGCCGCGGGTGCGGCGGGTCTGATCCGGCTCCTTGTGCATCCTGAGGCGGTAGGACGGGTCCGACTGACCCTTCTCGATTTCTTCCTGGGTCAGCTCGCCGGCGCGGATCGGGTCGCGGCCGGTCAGCTTGGTCGCGGCGGTATCGTCGGCGATCGCCTGGACCTCGAGGATATGAAGGCCGCAGAATTCGGCGATCTGCTCGAAAGTGAGCGAGCTGTTGTCGACCAGCCACGAAGCGGTGGCATGGGGCATGAGCGGCTGGGCCACGTAGGGTCTCCCGGAAACAATAAGGGCCGCCCCTTCACGGAGCGGCCGAGCATGAACGCGATTTAAGAGTGCACCGCCCAGGAAGCAAGCTTTGAGTCAGGCCTCCATCGCGACATAGCCCGGCTCGGCCGGGACGCGGCCGAGCCACCTGCCGAGCGCCGGGTAGCGGGCGAGCTCGAACCCCCCCGCTTCGGCGACATGGCTATAGGCAAAGAGCGCCACGTCGGCGAGGCTGAGGCGATCGCCGACGAAGAAGTCGCGGGAGGCGAGATGCTCTTCCATCAGCTTCAGCGCCGCCTCGCCGGCGGCGCGCCTGGCCGGAATCTGCGCGCGCTGCGCCTCGCTGAGCTTCGCCTCGCCGACGAAGGCGATCCAGAAGCGAAGCGTCGCGACGTTGGGCTCGTGATTGTACTGCTCGAAGAACATCCAGCGCAGCATGTCGGCGCGATCGAAGCGGTCCGCCGGGACCAGCGTCGATCCGTCGGCGAGGTAGAAGCAGGCGGCGTTGCTCTCCGGGATGAAGCGTTCGCCGACCTGGAGGACCGGAATTCGGCCGTTGGCGTTGACGTTGGCGAGGAAGTCCGGAGTCCGCGTCTCGCCCTTCAGGATGTCGTATTCGCGCCGTTCGATCGCCAGGCCGAGCAAGGCGGCGGTGAGGCGCACCTTGTAGCAATTGCCGGACGCGGCATATTCGTGGAGGACGAGGGGATCGCTCATTCGATCCCCGCCTCCTGGCGCCAGCGCGCTTCGTCCTCGCGCATCCAGATCAGGGGCAAAGCCGCGAAGCCGGCGACGAACAGCCAGCCCCACAAATGCCACCAGAAGGGGAAAAGGTAGCCCGAATAATCCTTGCCGGTGAGGCCCTGGAGGATCTTGAGCTGCTCCGGCCCCATCAGGGCGATCTGGTAGCCCATCCCCGTCTCCTCATAGGTGACGAGGCCGTATTCGGAATAAGCGAAGAAGGGCATCCTGAGGAAGCTCAGCTCGCGATAGGCGTAGCCGAGGTGGATCTTGCCGTCATAGCCGTGATTGGCCCGCCTCGCCCGCTCGGCCTGCTCGCGCGGCGTGTAAGGGAGGATGCCGGACCCGTATTCGGTGTAGCGGCGAACGTCCTGCATCTTCGGCCCGTCCGGCAGGATCTCGACGTCCATGATCCGCGGCATGTTGACCGGCAGGAACGGCCGCTGCGACAGCACCAAAGCCGCCGCCAGCAAGAGGATCAGCCCACCCAGATAATGCTCCGTCTTCATTCGCCCCCCGTTTTCCCCATTGTCAGCACGATCTTACCGATATGATCGCCGTTTTCCATCCGGCGGTGGGCGTCGGCGGCGCGCTCGAGTGGGAAGACGCTGTCGATCACCGGGCGTGCCTCGCCGGCCTCCAGCCGAGGCCAGACCTCCCGCCGCAATTCGTCGGCGAGTGCGGACTTGAACGCGACGGAGCGGGCGCGGAGGGTCGAACCGGTGAGGGTGAAGCGCCGGGCCATCACCTGCCAGATCGGAATCTCGGCCTTCGCCCCGCGCTGCACGGCGATCGAGACGTGGCGGCCTTCCTCGGCGAGGCATTCGAGGTTGCGCGGCACATAATCGCCGCCGACCATGTCGAGGACGATGTCGACGCCCCGGCCCTCGGTGAGCCGCCGCACCGCCTCGACGAAATCCTCCCCCTGGTAGTCGATGGCATAAGCGGCGCCGATCTCAAGCGCGCGGGCGCATTTTTCGGGCGAGCCGGCGGTGACGACGATCGTCACCCCGAACAGCCTGCCGAGCAGGATCGCCGTCGTGCCGATGCCGCTGGTGCCGCCGTGGACGAGGGCGGTGTCGCCCGCCTTGGCTCCGCCGCGCTGGAACAGGTTGGTCCAGACGGTGAAGAAGGTCTCGGGCAGCGCCGCAGCCTCGACCATCGAGAAGCCGGCCGGCACCGGCAGGCACTGGCCCTCCGGCGCGACGCAATATTGCGCATAGCCGCCGCCCGCGACGAGCGCGCAGACCGCCTCGCCGTCCCGCGCTCCCCCGGCGATCGTGCCGGCGACCTCGAGGCCGGGGATGGTCGGCGCGCCGGGCGGCGGCGGGTAGAGGCCGCGGCGCTGCATCACGTCGGGGCGGTTCACCCCCGCCGCGGCCACCTCGATCAGGACTTCGCCCTGTCCGGGCTCCGGCACCGGCCTCTCGACGGGCCGGAGCACCTCCGGGCCGCCCGCTTCGGCAGCGTCGATCGCGATCATGGTGCGCATCGGCTCGTGCTAGCTTGACAGGAGGGGGCGCGACAGGGGATTCTCGGCGCATGGACCTCGATGAGCTGTTCCCCGCGAAACCGGCCGACCCGCTGGCTCAGCTGACGAAGCAGGACCTCGATCCGCTTTCCGTGGACGAGCTTGAGGAGCGAATTGTGATCCTCGAAGGCGAGATCGAGCGGGTGCGCGCGAAGATCGGTGCCGCCGTCAGCCACCGCAGCGCCGCCGACGAGCTTTTCAAAAAATGAGGGTCGGAGGAACTGCAAGGAACCTCCGGAACGTTTTTCAAGGTCTTGATGCGGCCGTTATCCACCCGACATTAAGACCAAGTCCGTGATAATGCGCGGGCCGGAAGGAGTGAGTTGAATTGCCGTCCTTTGCCCGTGAACTCGAACAGACCCTTCACTCGGCGCTCTCGGAAGCGAGCGGCCGCCGCCACGAATATGCCACGCTCGAGCATCTGCTGCTCGCCCTCACCGACGATACCCACGCCTCGAAGGTGATGGTCGCCTGCGGAGTCGACCTTCGCGAGCTGAAGGACGCGGTGAAGGCCTATCTCGACAACGAGCTCGAGGCTCTGAAGGTCGACGGCCATACCGAGCCGTCGCCGACCAGCGGCTTCCAGCGCGTCGTCCAGCGCGCCATCCTCCACGTCCAGTCGTCGGGCCGCGACGAGGTGACCGGCGCCAACGTGCTCGTCGCCCTCTTCTCCGAGCGCGAGAGCTACGCCGTCTATTTCCTGCAGCAGCAGGACATGAGCCGGCTCGACGCGGTGAGCTACATCAGCCACGGCGTCGGCAAGGGCGAGACCGCCGCCGAGCCGCAGGAGGTCAAGGGCGCCGACGAGGGCAAGCCGGAAGAGGGCAAGAAGAAGAACGAATCCGCCCTCAAGCAGTTCACCGTCAACCTCAACGAGAAGGCCAAGAACGGCCGCGTCGATCCGCTGATCGGCCGCGGCCCGGAGGTCGACCGCACCATCCAGATCCTCTGCCGACGCTCGAAGAACAACCCGCTCTATGTCGGCGATCCCGGCGTCGGCAAGACCGCCATCGCCGAGGGCCTGGCGCGCAAGATCATCGAAGGCGACGTGCCCGAGG
>JAXDPL010000209.1:0-10298 GCA_034668385.1 Sphingomonadales bacterium
AGCAGCACTGCGAAGGCGAATTGGTCGTGGGTCGGATGCTGCTTCGCAAAGCCGCCGGAAAGCGCCCAGGTGACCGGCCAGGCGGCAAGGATCATCGCCGCGGTGAACAGCACGAGGACCGGGAACAGCACCGCCAGAGCGCGCTCCGCGAAATCGAGCCCGGCATCGAGCTCGCCGGCTTCGCCGACCTTGCGGTTGAACATCGGGATGAAGGCGGCGGTGAACGCGCCCTCGGCGAAGAACGCGCGGAACATGTTGGGCAGGCGAAAGGCGACGAAGAAGGCGTCGGACGCGAAGGTGGCGCCGACAAAGGTCGCCTGCAGCGTGTCGCGGACGAGCGCGAGGACGCGGCTCGCCAGCGTCATGCCGCCGACCGAGCCGAGCGAGCGGGCGAGGTTCACGCGTTCGGGTCCCTGAACTTGCTCACACGCGCAACCGTCCCCAAGCCGTTCGGCCCCGGACTAGATCCGGGGCTGTCGAAGCCCATACCTTCCTTTTCGGGACTAAGAACCCAAAGGGGAGGCTTCGACAATGGTCAGGTTCAAATTGCCCCGGCAATTTGAAGCCCGTCCGGGGGACGGGCGACCTGACCATCAGCCCGAACGGGATCTGCAAATCGTCGCGTGGCGAAGTCAGGCCTGGCCGATCTCGCCGGCCGGAGCGTCCGCGTTGCCCTGGGCTGCCGCCTGCTCCTGGCCACGCTGGAGGTAGAGGGCGTGGAAGTCGATCGGATCGAGCATCAGCGGGGGGAAGCCGCCGTCCTGCACGGTCTGCGAGATGATCTGGCGGGCGAAGGGGAAGAGGATGCGCGGCGCCTCGGCGAGCAGGAAGGGCTGGACCTGGTCCTCGGGCACGTTGCGCATGCCGATCAGGCCGGCATAGAGCAATTCGACGGCGAAGGCGGTCTGGCCGTCGGTGGTGGCGCGCACCTCGATCTTGAGGCTGACCTCGTGCAGATCCTCGTTGAGCCGGGTTGCGCCGATGTTGAAGTCGACCCCGATCTGCGGCTGGTTCTGCCACTGGTAGGAACCCGGCGCGTTCGGATTTTCGAACGACAGGTCCTTCACATATTGCGAAAGCACTCCGACCTGGGGGAGATTGTCCTCGCCGTTCGTCATCTGGTCGCCGCCATCGCCTTGTTCTTCGGCCATTTTCTCTGCCTTCGTTGGATTGAGCCGGGGCCGCTCGGGCCGTTCCGGGAAAGATGCGGCGCGGGTAGCAGGCGCGGCTCATCCGTGCAACCGGCGCGGCGGCGGGAACCCAGCGCCATTTGAATACTTTCCCCCCTCAGCCTATGTTAAGGGCGAGCGTCTATCCTTCGGAGAAAATGGTGGTCACGATCGTCCTGCTCGCCCTGGTGGCCCTGTTCGTCGGGCTGCGGCTTTACGCCGTACTCGGCCGGCGCACCGGACACGAGCAGCAGCCGATCCTTCGGCCGGCCGAGACTCCGTCAGCGGCAGAAGCGCCGGCGCCGCTTGCCGAGCTGCCGGCCGAGCGCCCGGAGCGCGCCGGCCTTGTCTATGAAGAGCCCGCCGCGCCCGGCATCCGCGCCATCGTCACCGCCGATCCCGAATTCGACGTCGCCCGTTTCCTCGAAGGCGCCCAGGCCGCCTACAAGATGGTGCTGGAGGCCTTCTGGGCCGGCGAGCGCGAATCGCTGCGGCACCTCGTCGGCGGTCATGTCCTGGCTGCGTTCGAGCAGGCCATCGCGGAGCGCGAGGCCGCCGGCCACCGGCTGGAGAACCGGCTGGTGACGATCGAGCGGACGGTCATCGAGGATGCCCGCCTCGTCGGCCGAACGGCCGAGATCGACGTCCGCTTCGACGCCGACATCGCCGCGGTCACCCGCGACTCGGAGGGCAATCTCGTCGCCGGCACGATGAGCGACGCGATTCCGAGCCGCGACGTCTGGACTTTCCGCCGGGCGCTGGGCAGCGGCGACCCCAATTGGCTCCTCGTCGACACCGACCAGGTCGACTGACGCTTCCCTAAAAGCCTTTTCCCAAGCCTCCGCCGGGACGCTACCGTCGGCGGATGGCAAGTCGCGAATCGGGACAAAGACGGCTGAACGGCGCTCAGATCGGCCGGCTCCCGCTGGTCGCGGCCCTGCTGGTCGCCCTGGCGAGCTGCATCCCGCGCACGACTCCGCCCACGCCTGTGCCGGGCGTGCCCGACAATGCGCTGTCCTCCGGAGTTGTCGCGGGCCCGAAGCTGCCGGCGCTCGGCCCGGAGACGGCGCTGAGGGCGGAGCGCGCCTTCCTCATCACCTGCCCGGCGCTGATGCGGCGGCAGGATTCCAGCGGCCTCACCCGCAAGGAGGATTGGCAGCCCGCCTGCGCCGAGGCGGCGAGCCTGGCCGCCGGCGACGGGGCGGCCGCCGAGCGCTTCTTCCGAGCCCGCTTCGAGCTGGTCCAGGTCGGCGACGGCGCCGCCTTCGCCACCGGCTATTACGAGCCTCAGATCGCCGGCTCGCGCACCCACGTCCCGGGCTACGACGTTCCGGTCTACGCCAGGCCGCCCGACCTGGTCGAAGTCGACGCGGCCGCCGCCGCCGCGCAGGGAACGCCCCGGCGCGGCCGGATGGAGAACGGGATCCTCGTCCCTTATTACGAGCGGGCGGAGATCGAGGACGGGGCGCTCGCCAATCGCGGCATCGAGATCGCCTGGGCCGCCGATCCGGTCGACTTCTTCTTCCTGCAGATCCAGGGCTCGGGCCGCCTTCTGCTCCCGGACGGGAGCGTCATGCGGATCGGCTATGCCGGGCAGAACGGCCGCGACTATGTCGGCATCGGCCGGCTGATGCGCGAGCGCGGCCTGCTCGAGCCCGGCCACGCGACGATGCAGGACATCAAGGCCTGGCTTCGCGACCATCCCGACGAAGGCAAGGCGCTGATGCGCGAGGACAAGAGCTACATCTTCTTCAAGGAGCTGAGCGGCCCCGGCCCGCTCGGCGCCCTGAACCTGCCGGTGACTCCGCGCGCCACCGTGGCCGCCGATCCGAAGTTCGTGCCGCTCGGCGCGCCGGTCCTGCTCCAGCTCGACCAGGGCGATGCCAGCGGCCTCTGGGTGGCTCAGGACACCGGCGGCGCGATCCGCGGCCGCAACCGCTTCGACACCTTCTGGGGCAGCGGCGACGAGGCGGCGCGGATCGCCGGCGGACTGCAGGCGCGCGGCCGCGCCTGGCTGCTGGTGCCGAAGGGCACGCTGGCGCGCCTCCATGCGACGGCTCGGCGCTGAGGAGCAGAGGCTGTGGGCGCGCGTCGTCGCGACGGTGCACCCGCTCGAAGGCGTAATAGCGCCGCCGCTGCCGCCCGAGCCCGCTCCAAAGGATGACAAGCCCGCGCCGGCGAAGCCGAGCGCGCGGAAACCGGCGCCGATTGCCAAAGCGCCCGGCACCACGCTCGACGGGACCTGGGACCGGCGTCTGGCCCGCGGCGCGGTGGCGCCGGACCTGACCGTCGACCTCCACGGCCACAACCTCGCCACCGCCTGGCACCTGCTCGACCGGCGGCTCGAGCAGGCGATCGCCGCGGGCGCGCGGCTGCTGCTGCTGGTGACCGGCAATCCGCCGGGTCCCGAACGACCGGTCAAGAGGGGCGCGATCCGGGCGGCGATCGGCGACTGGCTCGCGGCCTCGCGCCACGCCGGCGCGATCGCGGCGGTCCGCACCGCCCACCCGCGCCACGGCGGCGCGGGCGCGCTCTACATCGTGCTCCGCCGCCGCCGCTGACGGATACCAAATCGTAACGCCACCGGTCTTAAGAGCGGGTCCGACGCGACGCCTGTGGGGTCGACGCGATCGACGAAGGAACCACCGGCCTTGGTCACGACGGTGCAGAAGATCAGCAACCGCCTGCTGTCCGCCGTGGCGGGCGTGGCGGCGTTCGCGCTCACCCTGCTCGGCTTCCTGCTGCTCGGTACGCTGAACCAGCAGGTCGCCGCCTCGCTCCTGATCGGTTTCTTCGCGCTCGCCGTCGTTCGCCTCGCCGCCGAACGACCGAACAGCGACCATGTCCGAGCCGTCGACGCGCTCGTCGCCCGGCTGCTCGCGGTCGGCCGCGGCGACCTCGCCTCGCCGGCGCCGACCGTGGTTCGCCAGCAGATGCCGGCGCTCGCCTCGGCGGTCGACGGCCTGTTCGAGCAGGTCCGCTCGACGCTCGACGACGTTCACGCGATGGCGATGTACGATCCGGTCACCGCCATCCCCAACCGAATCCACTTCCGCCGCGAGGCTGAGCGGCTGCTCGCCGCCACCCGCCCCGAAAGCCGCGCGGCCTTGCTGTTCATCGATCTCGACGGCTTCAAGGAAGTCAACGACCGATTGGGCCATGCCCAGGGCGACCAGGTGCTGGTGATGGTCGCCAACCGGCTGCGCATCGTCCTCCAGGCGGAGACCGGGTCGAGCCCGTGGCAGCCCTTGCTCGCCCGGCTCGCCGGCGACGAATTCACCATGCTTCTGCCCGGCGTCGACCGGGCCGAGGCGGAGCGGATCGCCGCCCGCGCGGTTCAGGCGCTGTCCGAGCCGTTCGGCTCCGGCGCCGCGGCGACCTGGCTCGGCGCCTCGATCGGAATCGCATTGTCGCCGGAGCATGGCGAGGAGCTGACTCCGCTGATGAAGGCGGCCGACATCGCCATGTACCACGCCAAGGCGAGCGGCCGCTCGCGCACCTGCGTCTATCACGAGGATCTCGCTCTTGCCTCGGCCGAGCGCGCGGGAAGCGACGCCGCCTTCCGCGCCGCCGTCGCCGAACGGCGACTGAAGCTGCTGTTCGATCCGCAGCTGTGCCTGCGCACCGGGGCGATCACCGGCGCCGAGGCGCTGGTCCGGTGGGAGGAGGGCGGGCGGTTGCGGCCGCTGCCGGCGTTCGACGATCGCGGCCTCGCCCAGGCGATCGGCGCCTGGATGCTCGCCGAGGCGGGCCAGGTGCTGGCCGAATGGCGCAACGTCAAACTTCCGCATCGCCTTTCGCTCCGACTCGACGCGGACCAGCTCCAGTCGGCCGAGACGCTCGCGCGGCTCCGGGATCTGAGGGGGCCGGTGGAGATCGAAATCCCCGAATCGTTCCTGGCCTATTGCCCGCCCCACGTGGCGGCGGCGCTGGCCGAGCTGCGCGAGACCGGAGTCTCCGCCGCAGTCGCGGATTTCGGCGGAGGCACGGCGCCGCTCGCGTCCCTCGTCACCCTTCCGGTCGAACGGGTGAAGCTCGCGCCGGCTTTGGTCGATTCGATCGACCGGTCGGAGCGCAGCCGCTCTTTGCTTGCCTCCACCGTGCATCTCGTCCGTTCGCTCGGCGCGGACGCCGTCGCGACCGGGGTCGAGCGCCAGGAGCAGCTCGAAGTGCTGCGCGCCGTCGGCTGCGGCACGGTGCAGGGCTTCCTCGGGGTCGAGCCGATGGACGGCGCCGCCTTCGCGGTGTGGGCGGTGTCGCAGGACTGCGCCCACAGCCTCGCCAAGGCTAGCTGAGCGCTTTCTCGATCACCCGCCGGTAGATTCGGGCGAGGGCGCGCAGGTCCTCGACCGCCGCCGCCTCGTCGAGCTTGTGCATGGTGGCGTTGGGGAGCCCGAAATCCACCACCGGGCAGAGTGCGATCAGGAAGCGCCCGTCGGACGTTCCGCCGCCCGTCGAGAGGACCGGATCGATCCCGGTCTCTTCCCGAATCGCCGCCGTGACGAGGTCGTAAAGCGGTCCCGGCGGGGTCAGGAAGGCCTCGCCCGAGATCAGGGCCTCGACGGTCGATCCAGGCGCCTGCTCTTCGGCAATGCGCCGAACCAGGGCGACGAGATCGTCGCCGCGATGACGGTCGTTGAACCGGATGTTGAGCTGGATCCGGGTGTTGCCGGGGATGACGTTGGTCGCCTTGCTGCTCGTCTCGAGCGCGGTGACCTCCAGGTTGGACGGCTGGAACGTCTCGCTCCCCTCGTCGAGGCGCAGCGCCTCCAGCGCCGTGATCACCCGGGCCGCCTTGGGCACAGGATTGTCCGCGCGGTGCGGGTAGGCGACATGGCCCTGAACGCCCGGCACGTCGATCCACATGTTGACCGAGCCCCGCCGGCCGATCTTGACGGTGTCGCCGAGCCTCGCCTCCGACGTCGGCTCTCCGATCAGGATCATGTCGGGCCGGATGCTCCGCTCGGCCATCCAGTCCATGATCGCTCGGGTGCCGTCGAGGGCCGGGCCTTCCTCGTCGCCGGTGATCAGGAAGCTGATCCGCCCCTCATGCTGCAGGAGATCGGCGCAGGCGGCGACGAAGGCGGCGATTCCGCCCTTCATGTCGACCGCGCCGCGGCCGTAAAGGAGGCCGCCCTTTTGCTCGGGAACGAACGGGTCGGTCGCCCAGCCGTCGCCGGGCGGCACGACGTCGAGATGGCCCGCGAAGCCGAAATGCACGCCGCCGTCGCGGCCGCGCGTCGCGAACAGATTCTCGACCTCGCCGCGCACGAACCGGTGGACCTCGAAACCGAGCGGCCGAAGCGCCTGCTCCAGCACGTCGAACACCTCGCCGCGCGCCGGCGTGACGCTGGCGCAGGCGATGAGGCGGGAGGCGAGCTCGACCGGGTCGATTGCGAAGGTCATTGCGGTCGCCTAGCACCGGGTTCGGGAGGAAGGCCATGCCGAAGCTCGACCTCGACTCGATCCAAGCCACCAACCGAACCGGCTATCCGCCGCCCTTCGACCGGCCGGTCCAGGGCCGCTGGTACAAGCGCCTGGCGCCGGCGGCCGGCCTCACCGCCTTCGGGGTCAGTCATGTCGTCCTCAAGCCCGGCGCCTGGTCGTCGCAGCGCCACTGGCACGCCGGCGAGGATGAGTTCCTGGTCATGTTGTCCGGCGAAGCGGTTCTGGTCGACAATTTGGGCGAGCAGGTCCTTCGCCCCGGCGACTGCGCCGCTTTCCCGATGAACGACGGCAACGGTCACCATCTCCAGAATCGCGGCGACATCGACTGCGCGTTCGTCGTCGTCGGCGCCGGGAGGAGCGAGGGCGGCGACTATCCCGACATCGACATGGCCTTCACGCCGGAGGGGACCTACGTCTACAAGGACGGCTCGCCCTACGAGACGAAGCGCGTGCCGTGACGCCGTCATTGCGAGGAGCGAAGCGACGAAGCAATCCAGCTCCGAGCGGACCGTTGGCTGGATTGCTTCGCTTCGCTCGCAATGACGGCAACCCCTAAGCCGGCTGGGTCTCGTATTTCTCGATCACCCAGGGCTCGTCCTGTGCCGCCTCGACCCATTGCTGCATCCAGGGGTGGGAAAGCATCGCTTCCATATAGGCGGCGGCGAAGCGCGGGACCGGGATCGAGTAGGTGACGAAGCGGGTGACGACCGGCGCGAACATGATGTCGACGGCGCCGAACGTCCCGAAAAGGTAAGGGCCGCCGTCGCCGTGGCGGGCGCGGGCCTGCGCCCACAGCTCGAGGATCCGGACGATCTCGGCGCGGAGATCTTCCGAAAGCTCGCTCGGTGGGTAATGCTTCCTGAGGTTCATCGGGCAGTCCCGGCGCAGATTCTCGTAGCCCGAATGCATCTCGGCGGCCATCGAGCGGGCCATGCCCCGGGCGATCTCCTCGGTCGGCCAATAGCGCGCGCGATCGGTCTTGTCGGCGAGCCATTCGACGATGGCGAGCGAATCCCAGATCACCGCCCCCTCGCCGCCAACGGCTTCGTCCCACAGCACCGGCACCTTGCCGCCGGACGGCGCGAACTCGCTGCCCTCGCGCCTTCGGTCCCATTCCTCGTCGAACAGCGGGACCGTGATCTCCTCGAACGCCAGCCCCGATTGCTTGACGGCCAGCCAGCCGCGCAGCGACCAGGAGGAATAAGCCTTGTTGCCGATGATCAGCTTCAGCATTCGGGTCCTCAATCGAATTCATCCGTCATTGCGAGCGCAGCGAAGCAATCCAGTCCAACGTCAGTCTGGATTGCTTCGTCGCTTCGCTCCTCGCAATGACGTGCCAAGTTAAGGCATGTCCCCCCAGCGGTGGAGCAGGTTGCGCTGGACCAGCTGCAGGCGGGCGAAATTCTCGGGCGCCATGTTGAGCCCTTCGAGCGCCGCCACCTCGTTCAGTTCGTAGAGCAATTCGCGCCGCGTCTGGTCGGCGATCCGGCTCTGGATGAAGGTGATTCCGGCGAGCCGCTCGCCCTTCGTCACCGGCTCGACCTCGTGCATCATCGACGAGGGATAGACGATCGCCGAGCCCGGCGGCAGGCGGAAGCGCAGGTCGCGGTCGCCGAGCTGGATGTGGAGCGCGCCGCCCTCGTAGGCCTCGAGGTCCGAGAGGAAGATCGTGCAGCTCAAATCGCAGCGTATCGGCTTCTGGCCGACCGGCAGGAAGGCCGCGTCGGCGTGGTTGCCGTAGGCCATGCCGGGCACGTAGCGGCTGAGCATCGGCGGCGCGAGGATGATCGGGAAGGCGAAATTGTCGAATTCCTCGTTGGTGTAGAGCGCCTTCGCCATCAGGTCGGCGGCGGCCTTGTCGTAGGCCTGGAGGTTGTTCTTGACCTGGGAGTGCGGATTGCTGCCGCGCCCGTCGACGAACATGGTCGAGGCCGCGATGCGCCGCAGTTCGGCCACTTCATCGGCGCTGAGGAGGGAGGGGATCTCCTTGAACATGGCGGCGGGTCTAGCTCGCGGCCGCGGCCGCGTCGAGGCAGCGAGCGACGGCTTCGTTCTCCGCCGCGGCCTGTTCGAGCCAGCGCAGGCCCTCGGTGATCGCCGTGCCATGCTCCCGCCGCGCCTCGGCCAGCACCTCCTCGCGAAGCGCGGCGTCATATTCGTATTCCGGGGCCTTGGAATAGCGCCCCATCAGCGGGTGCGTCGCCAACGCCTCGGCCGCCGTGGCGTCGAGACCGAAGAAGACGGCGAGCCGTCCCAGCCATGAAGCGGGCTTCGCGAGAAACGCGTCGAAGTCGAGCCACATCACGCGCTTCGCGCCGAGTCGGTCCGACGCCTGCAACAGGCTCGTCATCTCACACGCCCACGCCATGGCGATGGTCTGGCCTCCGGAAAGGTCGCTGAGGAGCCAGCGCCGGGTTCCGGTGCGACGGTGCAGGCGTTCCAACCGAGACGTCGCGTTTGCCCGCATCTCCTCGCGGGAATTCGGGCCTGCGACGATATTGGCAATGTAGCGCTCGGGCTCGGCGTAGAGGAGCAATGTTCGAGAGCCGGCCGGGACGAGCTCGGCCGCGATTTCGCTGACGAAGCTCGACGCCTTGGCCATTGCCCGCTGCTCCGGCCGGAAGGTGCGGGAGAGGAGGGCGGCCAGCGCGTCGAGGCGGGCGGGAACGGATTCCGGCTCCCAGCGCGCCTCGGCAAGGCAGGCCGAGAAATCGCGCAGGATCTGCGGTTCGCGCAGCGCCAGCACCTCCGGCAGCTCGCCGAGCAGCCGCGAGATGAGCGTCGAGCCGACATGGCCGATGTGGAAGATGTACTGGATGTCGCGCCGGGCGTCGGCCGGGACGGCGCCGGCGACGGTGGTCCAGGGGACGAGATGGCTTGGCGTCGCGGGCGTAAGGGAACGCTCGTCGAGGAAGGCGGTGGCGCGGTAGGCGGCCTCGCTCCGTGCAACCAACAGCACATTGTCCGACGCCGCGTCGTAATGCTGCGGAAACCAGTGCGGGGTGGCGGCGGCGCTCACCGGCGCTTCATGAGGAAAGGGCGGCGGGATGTCGATCCATCGCCGCCGCCCCTGGGCCTCAGGCCTCGGCGGCCGCGTCGCTCTCGTCGGCCGGCTCCGCCGACTCGGCTGGCGCCTCGCTCGGGATCTCGCCCGGCTCGGCGTTGGGATCGCGATCCTCGGTGAAGCCGGCGGCGTCCTTCTCGAACATCTGGGCCATCACGTCGACGCCCTGCGCCTGCATCTCCGCCTCTTCGGGCGAACGGGCGACGTTGACGTGGAGGGTCACCGACACTTCCGGGTGAAGGGCGATCTTCACGTCCTGAAGGCCGATCGCCTTGATCGGCCGGTCGAGGACGATCTGGTTCTTGGCGATCTTGTGGCCCTGCGCCTCCAGCGCCTCCGCGAGGTCCCGCGCCGAGACCGAGCCGTAGAGCTGGCCGGTGTTGGACGCCTGGCGGATCAGCTGGATGGTGACTCCCTCGACGCCCTTCGATTCCGTCTCGGCCGCCGAACGCCGCTCGGCGTTCTGCGACTCGATCCGGGCGCGGTTGGCCTCGAACACCTTGCGGTTCGACTCGTTGGCGCGCAGCGCCTTGCCGTTGGGAAGGAGGAAGTTGCGGGCATAGCCGTTCTTCACCTTCACCACGTCGCCGATGGCGCCGAGCTTCTCGATCCTCTCG
>JAXDPL010000210.1:0-11288 GCA_034668385.1 Sphingomonadales bacterium
AGAGGGATGGGGCGATCGCTCGTCGGAGCAACAGCCGGCGCGGAGCGACGGCAGGGTGAGGGACATCAACGTCGCCCGGCCCTGGCCGACGGACGATGCCGCCGAAACCGAACATCCCAAGAACAAAAAACTTTCCTACACGCCCGAAAAGGAGGAGGCTCGGCTGATCGAGGCCCTCGATTCGGCCGAGCCGCGCGCGCGCGCGGCGGTCGAGGCGGAGGATTTCGAAGGCGCGATGGCGGCGCTCGCCAGCCTTCGCGCCCCCGTGGACGCGTTTTTCGACAAGGTGACCGTGAACGATCCCGATCGCGACAAGCGCGCCGCCCGCCTCGACCTCCTCGCCCGCATGCGCGAGGCCGTCCACCGTGTCGCCGATTTCTCGCGGATCGAGGGCTAGGACGTTGCGGATGCGAAACGAATTCGATGGCGTTCTTGGCCTAACTTTACCCTAACCTTTGGCGGAACCGCACACTTCCATGACCCAATACGTCTACCGCTTCGGGGGCGGCATTTCGGACGGCAAGGCGGGCGGCCTCGCGCCAACAAAGAGCCTGCCGGGGGCAGGATCGACTTGGCGCGACCTGCTCGGCGGCAAGGGCGCGAACCTTGCCGAGATGGCGTCGATCGGCCTTCCGGTGCCCCCCGGCTTCACCATCTCGACCGAGATGTGCGCCCGTTATTATGCGGAAGGGCAGAGCTTCCCGGACAGCCTGCGCGAGGAAGTGGCCGAGGGGCTCCGCCATATCGAGGGCCTGACCGGAAAGCGGTTCGGCGACTGCGCCGATCCCTTGCTCGTCTCGGTCCGCTCCGGCGCCCGGGTGTCGATGCCGGGCATGATGGACACCGTGCTCAACCTCGGCCTCAACGCCGAGACGGTCGAGGGCCTCGCCGCCGTCTCGGGCGATCCGCGTTTCGCCTGGGACAGCTACCGGCGCTTCATCCAGATGTATTCGGACGTCGTCCTCGGAGTGCCCCACGCCGATTTCGAGGAAGCGCTCGAGATCGCCAAGGAGGACAAGGGCGTCCATCTCGACACCGAGCTCGAGTCGGAGGACTGGCGCCGTCTCACCCGGCGCTATTGCGAGATCGTCGAGGAGCATCTCGGAACGCCCTTCCCGCAGGACGTCCACGACCAATTGTGGGGCGCGATCGGCGCGGTGTTCGGCTCGTGGCAGTCGGACCGCGCGAAAGTGTACCGGCGGCTGAACGGCATTCCCGGCGACTGGGGCACGGCGGTCAACGTCCAGGCCATGGTGTTCGGCAACATGGGCGAGACCTCGGCCACCGGGGTCGCCTTCACCCGCAACCCCTCGACCGGCGAGCGCGCCTTTTACGGCGAATATCTGATCAACGCCCAGGGCGAGGACGTCGTCGCCGGAATCCGAACGCCGCAATATCTGACCCGCGCGGCGCGCGAGGCGGCGAAGGCGAAAGCGCCGTCGATGGAAGAATCGATGCCCGAGATGTTCGCCGAGCTGGCCCGGGTCTTCGACCTGCTCGAGCGCCACTATCGCGACATGCAGGACATCGAGTTCACCGTCGAGCGCGGCAAGCTCTTCATGCTCCAGACCCGAAGCGGCAAGCGCACCGCCAAGGCGGCGCTCCGCATCGCCGTCGAGATGGCGGGGGAGGGGCTGATCTCGGAAGAGGAAGCGGTTCTTCGCATCGATCCGCAGGCGCTCGACCAGCTCCTCCACCCGACGCTCGACCCCAAGGCCGAGCGCCGGGTCATCGCCAAGGGCCTGCCCGCCTCCCCGGGCGCCGCCTCGGGCGCCGCCGTGTTCGACGCCGACACCGCCGAGAAGCGCGCCGCCCTCGGCGAGAAGGTGATCCTGGTCCGGGTCGAGACCTCGCCCGAGGACATCCACGGCATGCACGCCGCCCAGGGCATCCTCACCGCGCGGGGCGGAATGACCAGCCACGCCGCGGTCGTCGCCCGCGGCATGGGCCGGCCCTGCGTGTCGGGCGCCGGCGCCGTGTCGATCGACCTCACGGCGCGGCTGATGCGGGTCGGCGGCGCCGAGATCCGGGAAGGGGAGATCATCACCCTCGACGGCTCGACCGGCGAGGTGATGCTCGGCGCGGTCGCCACCGTGCAGCCCGAGCTGGTCGGCGATTTCGGGACGCTGATGGTCTGGGCGGACAAGGTCCGGCGCCTCCGCGTCCGAACCAACGCCGAGACTCCGCTCGACTGCCGAACCGCCCGCGAGTTCGGCGCCGAGGGGATCGGCCTCTGCCGCACCGAGCACATGTTCTTCGACGCCGAACGGATCACCAACGTCAGGCAGATGATCCTCGCCGACGACGAGGCCGGCCGCCGCGCCGCCTTGCTCAAGCTCCTCCCGGCCCAGCGCGCCGATTTCGAGGAGATCTTCCGGATCATGGCGCCGCTCCCCGTCACCATCCGCCTGCTCGACCCGCCCCTCCACGAATTCCTGCCGCGCAGCGAGGAGGAGTTCGCCGAGGTCGCGGCCGCGGCCGGAGTTGGGATCGAGACCCTGCGCCGCCGCGCCGGCGAGCTTCACGAGTTCAACCCGATGCTCGGCCACCGCGGCTGCCGGCTCGGGATCACCTATCCCGAGATCTACGAGATGCAGGCGCGGGCGATCTTCGAGGCCGCGGTGGCGCTCGCCGAGGAAAGCGGCCCAAATGCACCTGGCGCGCCGGTGCCGGAGGTGATGGTGCCTTTGGTCTCGACCCGCCAGGAGCTCGCCATCATCAGGGCGCTGATCGACCGCACCGCCGCCGCCGTTTTCGAAGAGAAGGGCCGGACGCTCGATTACCGGGTCGGGACGATGATCGAGCTGCCCCGAGCCGCGCTTCGCGCCGGCGACATCGCCGGGGAGGCCGAGTTCTTCAGCTTCGGCACCAACGATCTGACCCAGACCACGCTCGGAGTCAGCCGCGACGATGCCGGCCGCTTCCTCACCGCCTATGTCGAGAAGGGCATCTTCGCGAAGGACCCGTTCGTCTCGATCGACGAGGAGGGGGTCGGCGAGCTGATCGCCCTCGCCGCCGAGCGCGGCCGAGCCGCCCGGGACGGCCTCAAGCTCGGCATCTGCGGCGAGCATGGCGGCGACCCCGCCTCGATCGCCTTCTGCGAGAGCGTCGCCCTCGATTACGTCAGCGCCTCCCCCTACCGCGTGCCGATCGCCCGCCTGGCGGCGGCCCAGGCGGCCTTGAGGCACCGCCAGGCGAAGGAGGCGCTGGGGCTCTAGGCCATGCGGCCTCGCATCCAGATCGCCTCGGCGAGCCGGCATAGTTAGCGGCTGCTTAGTCGGGGCGCGACAATATTTACAATATCTGTCATGAAAAGCACAATTAGCAACATTTAATATTAAATTACTTGAACTATCCTCAGTAATAGTCCGAAGATGCCGTATCACGAGTCGTAGTTATGTTCACGATTCGATCTGGAAAGGATATTGAGGGTGTCAAATACAGGCGGAACTCTACATATCGTGAACCACTTCTCGGAGGCGGTTTCCGTTTACGTGACCGGCAATTCATGGAATTGCTGCGACGCTCCGCAGCCGAATACGCCGGTTGGATTTGTTCGGCCCGGCGGAAGTGTCGATTTGGGCTACGTCAAAACGGGTGGACATGGCTGTGACGGCAAGCAGGGGCAGTTCGAGCTTTCGTTCAACATCTCGATGCTCGTGGACCTGAACTTCGACTCGAACGCGGCAATGTCGGCGCCGAATCCCTCGGGTTGCAATGCGGCGATGTCGCAGGATCCTGACGGCACCTATCGCCTTATCGTCTATTCGTCGTAGCTTTTGGTGGATCGCGCCGGTTTGCCCCTTTGGAGCTATTCCGGCGCCTGCTCAAACGTTCGGCGGGATTGCGCGGAAGGAGAGTATTCTCCTCACCCCCGGTCCCGCCGGCCAGTCTCTCGACTGAAAATCAGTACTTCCGGCTCAGCGTCCGCATCGCGTCGTCGAGGCCGGCCAGGGTCAGCGGGAACATCCGGTCGTGCATCAGCTCGCGGACGATCCGGGTCGAGGCGGAGTAGCTCCAATATTGCTCCGGAGTCGGGTTGAGCCACACCGCGCTCGGATAGGTGGTGGCGAGCCGCTGCATCCAGACCGCGCCGGCTTCCTCGTTGAAATGCTCGACCGAGCCGCCCGGATGGGTGATCTCGTAGGGGCTCATCGAGGCGTCGCCGACGAGGACGAGCTTCCAGTCGTGCCCGAACTTGTGGAGCACGTCCCAGGTCGGCGTCCGCTCCGAGAAGCGGCGGCGATTGTCCTTCCACAGGCTCTCATAGGGGCAATTGTGGAAGTAGAAGAATTCGAGGTTCTTGAACTCGGCATGGGCGGCCGAGAACAGCTCCTCGCAGACCCGGACGTGCGGGTCCATCGAGCCGCCGACGTCGAGGAAGAGCAGGAGCTTCACCGCATTGTGCCGCTCGGGGCGGAGCTGGATGTCGAGCCAGCCCTTGCGCGCCGTGCCGTCGATCGTCCCCTCCATGTCGAGCTCTTCCGCCGCCCCTTCGCGGGCGAAGCGGCGGAGGCGGCGGAGCGCGACCTTGATGTTGCGCGTGCCGAGCTCGACCGAGGAATCGAGGTTCCTGAACTCCCTCTTGTCCCAGACCTTGATCGCCGAGCGGTTGCGGCCGCCTTCCTGGCCGATCCTGACGCCTTCCGGGTTGTAGCCATAGGCGCCGAACGGCGAGGTGCCGGCGGTTCCGATCCACTTGCTTCCGCCCTGGTGGCGCCCCTGCTGCTCCTCGAGCCGCTGCCTCAGCGCCTCCATGATCTCGTCCCACGAGCCGAGCGCCTTGATCGCCTCCATCTGCTCTGGGGTCAGATAGAGCTCGGCGACCTTCCTCAGCCATTCCTCGGGGATCCGCACCGCCTCCGTGCCGTAGTCCGCCTCGAGCCCCTTGAAGACCTTGCCGAACACCTGGTCGAACCGGTCGAGCAGCCCCTCGTCCTTCACGAAGGTGGCCCTGGCCAGCCAGTAGAATTCCTCCGGCCGGGCGGCGATCACCTCGGCGTCGAGCGCCTCGAGCAGCACGAGATGCTCCTTGAGGCTGGCGGGAATCCCCGCGGCGCGAAGCTCGTCGACGAAGGAGAAGAACATTGCCCGCCTCTACGCCCTTGGTTAACCGCGCTTCAACCATTTGCGCTTAGCCCGATGACCGCAGACACAGGGGAGACGCGCGTGGCGAGCAGGGCGGCCGGAACGGCGGACGGCGAGGCGATCAGCATCGTCGCGCGCAATTGCGGCGCGCTCGCCATCGAGTGCAGCGACGTCTCCGGCTACGTCTCCGGAGTCTCGGAGCGCATCTCCTCGAACCTCCGGACCCTCGACACGCTCGAGGAGGTGACCAGCCGGCTCCTCATGGACCAGGCCAGCGTCGCCCAGTCGACCGACGAGGCGCGCATCCTCGCCGAGCAGGCCCGCGAGAAGCTCTCGGCCGGCCGCGCCGCGATCGAGGACACGATCTCGGTGTTCGGCGGCCTCACCGAGCTGGTCGTGCAGCTGGGCGAGCGGATGGCGGGCTTCGCCGCGGCGATGAGCCGGGTCCAGAACGTCTCGGCCAGCATCGAAAGCATCGCCTACAAGACCAACATGCTGGCCTTGAACGCCACGATCGAGGCGGCCAGGGCCGGCGAGGCGGGTCGTTCGTTCGCGGTCGTCGCGGCCGAGGTGAAGAAGCTCGCGCACGAGACCCGCGCCGCGACCAGCGAGATCGCCGGAACCATCGCCTCGCTGACCCGCGAGGCGGAAGCGGTGACCTCCGAGATCGGCACCGGCGTGGAGCGGAGCCGCCGCGCCCGAAGCGGCTTCACCACTTTGACCGAGACGGTGCGCGACGTCGCCGACATCGTCGCCATGGTCGACCGCCAGACCGACGGCATCGCCCAGTCGACCAGCCACATCCAGCAGAGCGTCAACTCGGTGAAGGAGGGGCTCACCGCCTTCGCCGCCGACGCCCGAGACAATGGCGGCGAGCTGACCAGCGTCCACAAGCGCCTCGGCAAGCTCGAGACCCTCTCCAACACCATGCTCGACCGGCTGGCCAATTGCGGAGTCGAGATAGACGACACGCCGTTCATCCATTTCGCCCAGGCCGGCATGCGCGAAATCCAGCGGGTCATCGAGGCGGGCCTCGCGAGAGGCGAGATCGACGAGGCTTCGGTGTTCGACACCCATTACGTGCCGATGCCGGGCACCGATCCGGTCCAGTACGAGACCCGCTTCTGCGCCTTCGCCGACAGCCATGTGCGGCCGATCCTCGACCGGCTGATGACCGAGAAGCCGCGGCTGATCGCCTGCGCCATCACCGACATCAACGGCTATCTGCCCACCCACATCTCCGAACGCTCGCAGCCGCAGGGGCCGGACCCCAAGTGGAACGCCGAGCATTGCCGCAACCGCCGCAATTTCATCGACGACGTCACCCGCCGCGCCATCGCCAGCGACAAGGACGCGATGCTCGCGACCTACGGCATGAACCTCGGCGAGGGCCGCTACCTTCCGGTCAAGAACGTCTTCGTCCCGCTCCGCATCAACGGCCACCGCTGGGGCAATTTCGAAGTCGCCTACCGGGACGAGGCCGCCGAAGCGGCCTAGCCCCCCGGCCGCCGCGCCATGAAAGCGAGGCGCTCGAACAGCATCACGTCCTGCTCGTTCTTGAGCAGCGCACCGTGGAGAGGCGGGATGGCCTTCGTCGGGTCCTGCGATTGCAGCACTTCGAGCGGCAGGTCCTCGTGGAGAAGCAGCTTCAGCCAGTCGATCAGCTCGCTGGTCGAGGGCTTCTTCTTGAGCCCCGGTACCTCGCGCACCCGGTAGAAGGTGTCGAGCGCCTTGGCGACGAGCGCCTGCTGGATGCCCGGGAAATGGACGTCGACGATCGCCTGCATCGTCTCGCGGCTGGGGAAGGCGATGTAGTGGAAGAAGCAGCGCCTGAGGAAGGCGTCGGGCAGCTCCTTCTCGTTGTTCGAGGTGATGACGACGATCGGCCGCTCGGCGGCGCGGATCGTCTCGCCGGTCTCGTAGACATGGAACTCCATCCGGTCGAGCTCCTGGAGCAGGTCGTTGGGGAACTCGATGTCGGCCTTGTCGATCTCGTCGATCAGCAGGACGGGCAGCTCGGGGCTGGTGAAAGCCTCCCAGAGCTTGCCGCGGCGGATGTAGTTGGAGATGTCGTGGACCCGCGGGTCGCCGAGCTGGCCGTCCCGCAGCCGAGCGACCGCGTCATATTCGTAGAGGCCTTGGTGCGCCTTGGTGGTCGATTTGACGTGCCACTCGATCAAAGGCGCGCCGATCGCCTCGGCGACCTCGTGGGCGAGGATGGTCTTGCCCGTCCCCGGCTCGCCCTTGACGAGCAGTGGGCGCCGCAGGGTGGCGGCGGCGTTGACCGCGACCTTGAGGTCATCGGTCGCGACGTAGTTCCTGGTGCCTTCGAAACGCATGCCCCGCGGATAGGGGAGGGCCCGCCTTCCGGCAAGCGCCTCCCTAGGCGGCGCTGCGGGCCTGGTGGCGGGTCTCGAGCAGGTCCCAGAGGCCGTAATGCTGGACGAGGATCTGCTCGGCGCCGAACAGCAGGGCCCGGCGGGTGGCGGGTTCGGCCGCGAAGTCGGCGGCGAGCGCTTCGATCGCCGCGGCGTCGGCGATGTCGCAGGGCGGAACGTCCACTCCGAAGCGGACCGCGGCCGCATCCAGAGCGATCCGGATCGAGGCCCAGTCGAGCACGAAGGCCATCGCCGCGCCGAGCGCGCAGCCCTTGCGCTCCGAGCGGGCCAGGGTCTCGATGGCGTGGCGCTGGGCCTGCACCGTTCCATCGGAATCGGCCGCCCCGGGAGTCGAGGGCAGGGGGCCGGCGGCGACGGCCAGGCGGGCGAGGTAGGCGCGTTCGCCGGCGAAGGCGTAGCTGGCCGACGTCAGCCAGGCCCGGCCGGCCGGTTCGAGGGTGTGGGCGGCGGCATGGTCGACCACGCCCGGATAGCGGCCGTGCAGCAGACAGGCGAAATGGACGAGGTCGGCGAGCGCTCGGGCGTCGGGTCCCCGAAGCAGCAGTGGCGATCTGGGCCAGGCATGGGCGGCGCTGCCTTGCCCCGCGACGCAGGCGAGGAGCAGCGGACCCGGCTGCGGAGCCGGCGCCGTCCCGAGCGAAGCTGAAGCCATTCCCGACCCTCCCAAGCGCTGCATGCAGCGGCTGTAAGCCCTTTCACCTATATCAATGCCGTAAAGACGCGGTTTACGCGCCGTTAGGGAGGGGGTCAGACTCGTTAATGGCGCGAGCGGTCGCGTCGCCGGCGGAAAGGCGCGTCGCATCAGGAGCCTAGCCATGCGTCACCGCCTGTCGTAGCGTCGCCGCGGCGCGCCGGCCTTGGCCGTTTGTCTCGAGCGTGAGGGGAAAGATCGAAATCATGGCGGAAGCAAAAAGCGGTCACATCCGCCTGACGTCCCATCCCGGAGCGCACCGGCGCTTTCCGCTGAACTGGGGCGCCGCCGACGTGCGCGAACGCGGGCCCGTCGTCGCGACCGTCAACGCCGGAGGCGACCGCAACGCGATCGGCGCCCATGGCGGCTCCTATTCGATCTACCGCGCCCTCGCCATCTCGTCCGGAGCGATGGATCCGCAGGCCCGGCCCGACCTCAACGACACTTCGCCGGTCTGCGAGATCGGCCCGCACCCGCAATGGGGCGATGCCGGCAAGATCGTCTCGCTCGATCCCTGGGGCCACCGCGTCGCCCACGATTTCGCGGACCTGATCGCCGAAGGCGTCGACATCCGTCCGACCATCGCCATCACCAAGGCGCGCCTCACCCTGCACGAGATCCAGCACGCCATCGCCGACGGTCGGATGGCCGTGGACGGCGAGATCGTCCACGAGGCGGGCGACATCTCGGTCACCAAGATCGCGATCGATCCGGTCTGGTGGCTGCCGGGAGTCGCCGAACGGTTCGGGGTCGGCGAGGGCGCGCTCAGGCGCTGCCTGTTCGAGCAGACCGGCGGCATGTATCCGGAGCTGGTCACCCGGCCGGACCTCAGCGTCTTCCTGCCCCCGATCGGCGGAATGACCCTCTACATTTTCGGCGACCCGGCCTTCCTCGGCGACCCGGCCAAGACCCTGACCTGCCGGGTCCACGACGAATGCAACGGCTCCGACGTGTTCGGGTCGGACATCTGCACCTGCCGCCCCTATCTCACCCACGGCATCGAGGAGGCGACGCGCCAGGCGCAGGCCGGCGGAGTCGGCCTCATCGTCTACAACCGCAAGGAGGGAAGGGCGCTCGGCGAGGTCACCAAGTTCCTCGTTTACAATGCGCGCAAGCGCCAGCCGGGCGGCGACCAGGCGGCGACCTATTTCGAGCGGACCGAATGCGTCGCCGGGGTCCAGGACGCCCGCTTCCAGCAGCTGATGCCGGACGTCATCCACTGGCTCGGCATCCGGCGGATCGATCGCTTCGTCTCGATGTCGAACATGAAATACGACGCTTTGGTCGGCGGCGGGGTCGAGATCGGCGAGCGCGTGCCGATCCCGGCCGGCCTGGTGCCGCCCGACGCCAGCGTCGAGATGGAAGCCAAGAAAGCCGCCGGCTATTTCAACCCCGAAGGCGCGCCGACGCCAGACCAGCTGCGCGGCGTGGTCGGCCGGGATCTCGGCAAGTTCTGAGGCGCGTGACCGGAGTGGGGGCACCGTCATTGCGAGGAGCGAAGCGACGAAGCAATCCAGCCTTCGGCAAAGGCCCGGCTGGATTGCTTCGCTTCGCTCGCAATGACGGGGGAACTGCGTGAAGTCGCCGGTCGAAACCCTGCTCAGCGCCGCGGCTGTCCGCGAGCGCGCCCATGAGATGCTTGGCCTCGCCCTCGCCGGCGAGATCGAAGGCTGGCGTGTCGACCTCGGCCGGCTCGACGCCGCCGCCGATCTCACCGCCGAGGTGACCCGCGAGAATTATCCGGACCTCGACATTCCGCTCCACGCCCGAGCCCGCCATTTCGTCGCCGGCGAGCCCGCGCTCCCCGCCGGCGGCGACCCGGCGGCGCGCGCCCGCTCGGCCTTCGACCTGGTCATCGCCTCGGTATTGCTCGACGCGGGTGCGGGGGCGAGCTGGCGCTATCGCGACTCGGTGAGCGGCCGCACCCTTGCCCGTTCGGAGGGGCTGGCGGTGGCGAGCCAGCGCCTGTTCGAGGCGGGCGCCTTCTCCGCCGACCCGGCAGCTCCCGCCCGCGCCGACGGCGCCGCGCTCGCCGCCCTGGACGAATCCGTCCTCGCGGCTGGCTTCCAGGTCTGCGCCGCCAATCCCCTGCTCGGCCTCGAGGGCCGGGCGGCGCTGCTGCGCCGCCTCGGCACGCAGGTCCTCGCCCGTCCGGACCTGTTCGCAAGCCGCGACGCGCCGCGCCCCGGCGGCCTCTATGACGTCCTCGCCGCCCGCGCCGAGGACGGGCGGCTGCCGGCGCCGGCGATCCTCGAATTGCTGCTCGAGGCGCTGGGGCCGATCTGGTCCGGGCGGCTCACACTGGACGGTGTGGCGCTCGGCGACTGCTGGCGCCATCCGGCGCTCCGCCGCGACGACGCCACCGACACGCTGGTGCCGCTCCACAAGCTCTCGCAATGGCTGGCTTATTCGCTGATCGAGCCGCTCCAGGCCGCGGGCCTCGAAGTCACCGACATGGACGGCCTCACCGGCCTTGCCGAATATCGCAACGGCGGGCTGTTCGTCGATCTCGGCGTGCTGGCGCTCGCCGATCCGGACGATGCCGAGCGCGCCCACGACGTCTCGGACCCGCTGATCGTCGCCTGGCGGGCGATGACCGTCGCCCTGCTCGACCGACTCGCTCCGCTGGTGCGTGAGCGGCTCGGAGTAAGCGAAGCCGATTTCCCGCTCGCCCGAATGCTCGAAGGCGGCAGCTGGGCGGCCGGCCGCCGACTCGCCGCCGAGCGCCGGCCGGGCGGCGGGCCACCCCTCAATATCCTCAGCGATGGAACGGTATTCTAGCCATGGACGGATTGACGATCGTCGGCCACCCCCTGGTCCAGCACAAGCTCACCTTGCTCCGAGACAAGGGCAGCTCGATCCAGCTGTTCCGAACCGTTGTGCGCGAGACCGCGACCCTGCTCTGCTACGAAGTCACCCGCGACCTCCCGACCGCGCTCGTCGAGATCGAGACTCCGATCGCCGTCACCCGCGCTCCCGCCATCGCCGGCAAGAAGCTGGTCTTCGCGCCGATCCTGAGGGCCGGCCTCGCCATGGCCGAGGGCATGCTCGACCTCGTTCCCTCCGCGCGGGTCGCGCATATCGGGCTCTACCGCGATCCTTTCTCGCTC
>JAXDPL010000211.1:0-14912 GCA_034668385.1 Sphingomonadales bacterium
GCCGCGGCAGATTGGCGCGGCGGCGCGGCGGCGCTAAGCTCTCCGGTCGCAGGGGGATTAATCGCATGTTCAAGCGCTCCCGCCGATGCGCGCGGTGATGGACCGGGAAGGATGTTGAGGGCGCTCGCCGCGGCGATGCTGCTGCTGACCGCGGGAGGCGCCGAGCCGTCCCGGCGGCCCTCGGCCGTCCAGTATTCGCAGGTGATCGTCCGCGAGCAGATCGTCGTGCGAGTCCCCGCGCATCTGCGCGACTCGTCCGATCCGGCGATACGCTGGAAGGAGAAGAAGGGGCCCAAATGCGTCCCGACGCGCCAGGTGATCGCCGCGGCTCTGATCAGCCCGGGCAGCGTCGACCTGATCCTGCGCGACCGCTCGCGCCTGCGCGCCAAGCTCGACAGCAGCTGCCCGGCGCTCGATTATTATTACGGCTTCTACGTGACGCCCAATCCGGACGGGTTGATCTGCGCCGACCGCGACGTCATCCGCTCGCGCATGGGGGGCGAATGCGGCATCGACAAGTTCAGGACGCTGCAGATGAGCAGGCGCGACTGAGGCTCTCCCGGCGACCCTTTGCTTGACAAGGCCGCGCCCCCGGCACAAGCCGCTGCCCGCATCGCGAGCCACGCCCGACGCCCGACAACTTTTCCGGAACCCTGTATGAGCTTTGCCGATCTCGGCCTTTCCGACGAATTGCTCCAAGCCGTCTCGGAGTCGGGCTATACCGAGCCGACGCCGATCCAGCGCCAGGCGATACCCTCGGTGCTGATGGGCCGCGACCTGATCGGCATCGCCCAGACCGGCACCGGCAAGACGGCGGGCTTCGTCCTGCCGATGATCGACATCCTGGCGCAGGGCCGAAGCCGCGCCCGAATGCCCCGCTCGCTGATCCTCGAGCCGACCCGCGAACTGGCCGCTCAGGTCGCCGAGAATTTCGAGAAATACGGAAAATACCACAAGCTTAGCATGGCGCTGCTGATCGGCGGAGTCTCGATGGGCGACCAGCAGAAGGCGCTCGCCAAGGGCGTCGACGTTCTGATCGCGACTCCGGGGCGGCTGATGGATCTGTTCCAGCGCGGCAAGATCCTGCTGACCGACTGCAACCTGCTCGTCATCGACGAGGCGGACCGGATGCTCGACATGGGCTTCATTCCCGACATCGAGGAACTCTGCTCGAAGCTGCCGGCCAACCGCCAGACCCTGCTCTTTTCCGCGACGATGCCGGCGCCGATCAAGAAGCTCGCCGACAAGTTCCTGTCCTCGCCGAAGACGATCGAGGTCAGCCGGCCGGCCTCGTCGAACCTGCTGATCGACCAGCGCCTGCTGCGCGTCGATTCGCGGCGCAAACGCCAGGTGCTCGAGGACCGGCTTCGCGGCCACGACGTCCGCACCGCCATCGTCTTCTGCAACCGCAAGACGACGGTCCGCGAGCTCGCCAAGGAGTTGAAGCGCTCCGGCCTCAAGGCGGGCGAGATCCACGGCGACATGGAGCAGCCCGAACGGATTCGCGAGCTCGACCGCTTCAAGGACGGCGAGATCAACATCCTCGTCGCTTCCGACGTCGCCGCGCGGGGTCTCGACATCAAGGACGTCAGCCACATCTTCAACTTCGACGTGCCCTGGCATCCGGACGATTATATCCACCGCATCGGCCGCACCGGCCGCGCCGGCAAGACCGGGATCGCCATCACCCTCGCCACGTCCGCCGACGGCGAGGCGATCGAGGCGATCGAGAAGCTGACCGGCACGGAGATCCGGCCCGTCGAGGGTGTGGCCGCGCCGGCCCCGGCCGAGGCGCGCGAGGAGAGGCCCAAGCGGGAGCGCAAGCCGAAGCCCGAGCGGCCGGAGCGGGCGGAGCCGAAACCCCCTCGGGAGCGAGCCGATCCGAAGCCGCCGCGGGAGCGCGCGCCGCCGTCGCGGGCGCCTCGGGAGCGAGCGGAGCCGAAGGCGGAACCCGTCGATGGCGAGTGGAACGGGCCGGTGCCGAGCTTCCTCGGTCAGAGCCTGGGCTGATCCCCGGCGGCGCTTCGGAATCCCTCCGGAACCAGCCGCGGCTTCGCCAGCCGCATCCACAAATAGAGGACCAGGCCGAAGGCGGCGAGACCGGCCGTGGCGGCGGCCGCGCCGAGCGCGGGCTCGGGCGGTCGGCCGCCCGGCCAGGCGATGAACCAGGCGGCGAGTCCTCCTGCCGCCGCCGCGAGGACGGGACCTGCCCAGAAGGTAAAGGGGATCCGGATCGAGAAGCGCCGGCCGATCAGACGCCGTCGAACCGCCGCCCGGCCGGCATAGCCGAGCAGCACGGCGAGGGCGATTCCGGTGAGGCCGAACGGTCGCTGGAGGAGCAAGGCGGCGGCGAGGCCGAAGGCGGCGAAAGCGCCGGTCAGCGCCACCGCCCAGCGCGGGTGAAGGAAGATGAGCACCAGCTCGCTGAGACCGAACGTGCCCTGGATCGCCTCGGCCGCCGCCAGGCACAGCAAGGCGCCATAGGCCGCCGGGAAAGCCGGCCCGACCAGTCCGAGCAGAGGCAGGCCCGCGCCGACCAGGAGAATGAGGAAGGGCAGCTGGATGAGAAGGATGAGCCGCGCCGCCGCGCCGATCGGCCCGCCGCTCGCCGCCGCGCCGGCCTCGGCCAGCGTGCGCGCGACCACGGGGACGAGCATGCCGTCAAAGGCCTGGCGGACCTGGCGGACGGGCATGCTGATCTGCCTGGCCATGCCGTAGAGGCCCGCGGCATGCTCGCCGAGCAGAAGACCGACTACGTAGATGTCCAGCCGGTTGTAGAGGGCGTCGGTCAGCTCGGTGCCGGTGGTCGGCGCCACCTGCCGCAGCTTGGCGGCGAGCTCGCGCCGCTGCGGGCGGTAGCCGTGAAGCTGCAGGCCGCCGAAGCAGCGCCGTGCGGCGGCGAGGGAATAGACGAGGCTCGCCAGCGTCCCCGCCACGTAAGAGAGGTACAAACCTTCCTCGCGCCAGCCGATCCAGTAGGCGGCGAGGGCGACGACGATGCTGCCATAAGGCTGCATGACGCTCTTGGCGACGACCTCGTAGCGCATCGTCTCGGTCCACCGGGTCGCCGCGAGCAGCAGCTCGATCAGCGCCTGGAGCGGGATCATCGCCGCCATGACCAGCGCCGCGCTCTCGGTATTCTCGCCGAGCACCGGCTCGGGCGCGAGGACCACTGCGGCGGCGATGGCCAGCGCGATCAAGGTGCTCGCGCCGACCACGAGCAGGGCCGCGTCGTAGACGACGTGGAGCGCCGGCCGCCGACCTTCCTCGCGGCCCTCGGTCAGCCATTTGAACAGCATCCATTTGGTGCTGAGCCCGCCGGCGATGATCGCCGCTTCGACGATCGCGTTGGCGATGCTGAAAGCGCCGAACAGCGCCGCGCCGTAGAGGCGGCCGGCGACGAACAGGAACAGGAAGCGGGCGCCGAACCGAATGGCGAAACCGAGGCCCGAGGAGGCCCCGCCCTTGAGGACCAGCCGGCCCGCTCGGTTGTCGGCCGGGCTCACGCGGGTTGGTCGGCGCCCCCGGGCAGCGGCCGGCCGAGCACCGCGCCGTCGCGCGCCTCGCCCGAGCGCCGAAGCGCGCCGAGCGCCGCCTGCTCCTCGAACAGGCGGACATATTGGGGGATGATCCGCTCGAGCCGGAACGCCTCGACGCGCTCGCGCCCGCCCGCGGCGAGCTGCTCTCGGAGCGCCGCGTCGTCAAGCAGGCGGTCCAGCGCCCCGGTCAGGGCCTGCGTGTCCTCCGGCGGCACCAGCCAGCCGTTCAGCGCGTGCTCGATCAGCTCGCCGGGACCGAAGCGGCAGTCGGCGGCGAGGACGGCGGTGTCGCAGGCGAGCGCCTCGCCCAGCGCGTTCGGAAATCCCTCCCACCGGGAGGGAAGGACGAACAGCTCGGCGCGCGCCACCCAGTTCCAGGGATTGTCGGCGAACGATTCGAATCTCACCCGAGCCCCGATGCCGAGCTCGGCCGCCAAGGCCCGAAGCCGCCCCTCCTCCGAGCCGCGCCCGACCAGCACGACGTCGTGGCTGTCGCGAAACGCGCTGGCGGCGAAGGCGCGAAGCAGGAGGTCGTGCCCCTTCTGATATTGCAGGCGCCCGACCGAGACGATGAACGGCCGGCTCGGCTCGGCGGCGAGCGGCTCGGCGGCCTGGCGCCGGATCCGCTCGATGTCGATCGGATTGTTGATCACCCTGACGCGTCCCGGCTCGAGGCCGAGCCAGCCGGCGAGGCTGCCCGCGAGCTGTTCCGAATTGACCAGCACGCAGTCGGCGGCGCGGTAGGCCTTGCGGGTGAGGGCCATCGCGACTCTTTGCCCGAACGCCCCGGTCGCCTCGTCGCCGGTGGCGCGAATGAGGTTGTTCCCCTCGCGCGCGATCCAGACGGGCCTGCGAGCGCGCATTCCCGCCAGCGCGCGGTGGGCGACGAGGTTGGTGCCCTTGGCGAAGCTCATCACCACGTCCGGTCGAAGCTCCTCGACGATCGAGCGGAAGATGCGTGGCGCCACCAGCGCGCCGAGCGCGAGCCGGTGGAGGTGGTAGAAGCTGGTGTCGCTGCCGGTCGGGAACAGCCGCTCGCCCCAGCCGCGGTGGTGGACCCGGCTGAGATCGGCCTGGCCGAGATAATCGCCCTCGCGGCGCAGCACTCCCATGTCGACGCCGAGCGCTCCGAGCGCCTGCGTGTTGAGGAGGTGGAGCGCGACCCGCTCGGCGCCGCCGCCGTTCAGCCAGCTGAGCAGCAGCAGGACTCGCAGGCGCGGGCCCTCGGCGGCCGGAGGTGGATCGTCGGGGGCCATCGGCTGGCTCCTTGCCGCCTCCGGCCTGCTGTGGCAATCGCGGCGCCAAGGGCCCACGGAATTAGTTTTGGCAGCGTATCAGCTTCTCGTCGGTTCCGACGCCTTCTGGGCCCGCGCCGCTTCGGACATCGAGGCGGCCAGCGAGCGCGTTCTCGTTCAGGCGATGACCTTCGAAGGCGACGCCGCGGGGCAGGGGGTGGCGGCTGCAGTGCGGGGCAGCGGAGCGGCCGACCGGCGGGTCCTCGTCGACGATTATACGAGGGTCGTGGTCAGCGACTGCTTTGTGAAGACGCCCCGTTATCTTGCCGATAGCGGCTTTCGCGGGGAGGTAAGGGCGACCCGCGCAATGTTCCAGAGCCTGAAGGCGGCGGGCGTCGGAGTCCGCACCACCAACCCGATCGCCGGACGTCTCCCCCGCTACGGCCTCAGGAACCACAAGAAGCTGATCGTCGCCGACGGTGTCGCCTATGTCGGCGGGGTCAACTTCAGCGACCATAATTTCGCCTGGCACGATTTGATGCTGAGGATCGAGGACCGGGAAGCCGCCGATTTCCTCGCCGCAGACTTCGCGGCGACCTGGGAGAGCCGAAGCATTTTCGCCAAGGCGAAATTCGGAGCCCTCACGCTCTACGCGCTCGACGGCCGCACCAACCGCGAGGGCTTCGCCGACCTGTTCGACGCGATCGCCTCGGCGAAGGATCGGATCGAGATCGTCAGCCCCTATCTCTCCTTCCCCTTCCTCGATCGGCTCGGCGAGGCGGCGGCGCGGGGGGTGGAGGTCGAACTGATCGCGCCGCTGGGCAACAACAAGCCGATGGTCCGCCATTATCTGTTCCAGGCGGCGCCGAAGGTGGGCCTCCGCCTCCGCCTCAGCCCGGGCATGTTCCATCTGAAGGCGATGCTGATCGACGGCCGGCTGCTCGTGCTCGGCTCGAGCAATTTCGACTTTCCGAGCTATTATTCGATGGAGGAATATCTCGCCTTCCTCACCGATCCCGCGCTGATCGCCGACTTCCGCGCCGAAGTCCTGGAGCCGCTCACCGCCGGAGCCGTCGCGGGCGATCCGCCCCGCTCGCCCTGGTGGCACCGGACTCGGAGCAACCTCGTCCTGCAGATGGGCCGGGGCGTCGTGTCGGTCATGGGCCGAATGCCGCGCAGCGCGGTCGACTGGCGCGGCTGAACGCCGCTTACGGGTATCGCAGGCGGACGGTGATCTCGTCGCCCGATTCCCTGACGCGGAAACGGGTCGAGTGGAAGCTCGGCAGCCCCAGGAAGGTGCCCGGGTTGTTCGAGAAGCCGCCGGCCTCGGCCGGGAAGCCGATCATGTTGCGGTCCAGCTTCCGGTTGGCGTTGGCGTCGTGATAGACCGCGATCGCGTAGATGCCCGGCTTCGGCACGTAGATGCACGCCCGGGTCACGCCGGCATGCGCCGGCGAACGGCCGACGTAGAGCGAGCCGTGACGGGCGAGAAAACGGTGGGGATCGTCGGCGTAGAGGGTGACGGCGATCAGGCCCTGGCTGGCGCGCACGCCTTCGACGCGGACGAACAATTTCGTGTCGCTCGGGTGGCCGGTACATTGTCCGTCCGATTGCGCCGCCGCGGGAGCGGCGAGGGCGAGTAGCGGGGACAGCAGGAGAGGGGAAAGGCGCATGCCGCGCCTGCTTAAGCGCTGCGCATGAACGCGCGATAAACCGGAGGTGAATTCGCGGCGAGGCGCCGTTGGGGATTTTTGGCAGGCGCTTGAAACAAAAGCGGCTTGTCCTACATTTCACTCAGCGCGCCGTCGTTTCCCCCTTTGCGGCGGCGTGTCGCGCTCCCCTTTTCGGGAGCGTTCCTCCCTGAACCTGGGCCAGCTGGCGATCTCGCCAGCTGGTCTTTTTATTCCGCGGCGATCGCCTCGGGCGGCTCGAGCGCCGCCGCGGCGAGGGCTCCGGCCATCTCGGCGATGAGGCTGGCGGCGGCGTCGAAGCCGGGGCCCGGCGCGCGAAGGGCGAAATCGAGATAGACGGAGCGGTCGATCTCGACCTGAAGGGCGTGAATGCCCTCGGCCGGGCGGCCGTGGCGGTCCGTGATGTGGCCGCCGGCATAAGGGGCGTTGCGGGCGACGGCATAGCCGCACCGTCGCGCCGCGGCTTCGGCGGCGTCGGCGAGGGACGGAGCGATGCTGGTTCCGTAACGGTCCCCGAGCACGACCGGCGGCTCGCGCGCCGGATCGGCGCGGGGCGGCATCGAATGGCAGTCGAGAAGGACGGCGATTCCGAAATGGCGGCGCGCCGCTGCGAGGGCGTCGGCCAAAGCGGCGTGATAGGGCCGGTAGACCGCCTCGATCCGCCGCGACAGCTCGGGAGCGGGGATTCGCTGCCGCCAGATCGCTCCGGCGCCGGCGATCCGCGCGGGGACGAGGCCGAGGCCGCCGCGGGTGCGCGGCGATTCGGAGAGCTCGGCCGGATGCGGCCGGGGCACGACCAGGGCCGGATCGATCTCGCGCTCGTCGCGGTTCAAGTCGATCTCGGCGCGCGGCACGTCGGCGACGATCGCCGTCGCCCCTTCCGCGACGGCCCGCCAGACCAGGCGGTCGACCAGCCGGTCCTCGAGCGTTTCCAGGCGGCTTCGCGGCAGGCGCGAGGCGCCGAGCAGGGCGGCCGAATAATGGCGGCCGGCATGGGGCACCGAGAGCACGACCGGGCTGGCCGGAGTCGCCGGACCGAGGCGGCGGAACGGGGGAGGGGAAGAATCGGCCATTCGCCTTTCAACGGTAGATAGTCCGATTTCGGCACGCAATCGCCCTCGCGCCCCGTTCGCACCCGCCCACGCCTCCGCCGCGCTGGCAAAGCGGCGCCGCTTCCGGCATAGCATGGCCGTGCTGCTACGCGCATGGGGCGCGAGGGTTCCGGAAAGGCCGATGATCAGGATCCTGCTCGCCGAGGACGATCCGTCGATGCGGTCCTATCTGGCCCGGGCGCTCGAGCGCTCGGGCTACGAGGTGATCTCGGTCGACCGCGGCACCGCCGCTCTGCCGCTGATCGAGAGCCAGCCGTTCGACCTGCTCCTGACCGACATCGTCATGCCCGAGATGGACGGGATCGAGCTCGCCCAGAAAGCGGCGGCGGCGGCCCCCGACATGCGGGTGATGTTCATCACCGGCTTCGCGGCGGTGGCCCTGAAGGCCGGCAAGAGCGCGCCCTCGGCGAAGGTGCTGTCCAAGCCTTTCCACCTGCGCGACCTGGTCGCCGAGGTCGACCGCCTGTTCCAGACCGAGGACCAGCACGGACGGCTGTAGGACATCCAGTCCTCCCCATCCGCTGCGCCGACAGGGAGGATTTGGGGTGGCACCCGGGGCCGGCGCGCTCGTTGAGCCTTCATGCCGCGCTATTTCTTCAACGTCCGGACGCCCGCCTTCGAGGAGATCGACATTTCCGGTCGGCCGTGCGCCGACGACGTCGCCGCCCTCGCTCTGGCGATGGAGGTGGCCGGCGAGGTGGTGCGCGAGCAGCTCGACCGGCTCGAAGGCGCCTGCAGCGGCGAGGTGCTGGTCGAGGACGAGGCGCACCGCGTGGTGATGGTGCTGCCGATGCGGGCCGCGGCCTATTGAGGGCGGCGGGTTGCGGCCGGCCCGGCTTGCACCGGGCGGGGAGCCTCGCTACAGGGCCGCCTCGGGCTCCCGCCGGGGGGTCCGGTGGGCGTGTAGCTCAGTGGTAGAGCACTGTGTTGACATCGCAGGGGTCGCAAGTTCAATCCTTGCCACGCCCACCATTTCCCTCAGCCGGCCGGCCGCGCCTTCCGCCCCCGCCGGCGCGGCTCGGGCGGGGGAGCGGCGAGGTAGGCGAGCACCCGGGCCGCCGTCGCCTTGCGCGGCACCCGCCCCTCCCACAGGCTGAACACGAACCTCGGGTCGCCCACCGCCTCGCGCCCGAAGCGCGACGGGCTCATCTTCAGCGCCCGCATATGGGCCTCGATCCGCTCGATCAGCATGTCCAGGGGCTCCCGATTCGCCGTCGCCTCATCCTTCCACGCCGCCGGCGCGTTGTCTAGGATAAATCCTACACAACGGCGAGGACACTGGTTTGCCGGCCTTCCATCCGCGGTTTTGACCAGAGCGAAATCCTACAAAATCAAGCGAATTTCATTTTGTAGGAGTTTTCCTGCAACAACGCGTTAGTTCTTCTTTCGTTCAGGGTGTGCGGCGATCGCCGCAGCCCGCAACGAGGGAATATCCATGATCCACCGCCGATACGCGCTGCTCCTTGCCGCCGCCGCCATCCCGGCCCTCGCGTCGGCGAGCGAGACGGTGACCTACAGCTACGATTCGCAGGGCCGGCTGATCCACGCGACCCGGCCCGCCTCGAGCGGAATCAACCCCAACCTCGATTATGCCTATGCGTTCGACCGCGCCGACAACCGGCTGTCGAAGACGGTGAGCGGCTCGGCGAACGCGGTCCCCGGCACCCCGACCGCCGGAGCCGACACTTTGTGGGGAACCTACGGGGCCGACACGATCGACGGGCTCGACGGCGGCGACCTGATCTATGCCCAGCTCGGCGGCAACGACACGATCTACGGCGGCAACGGCAACGACGCCGTGCTGTTCTGCGCCGCCTTCGCCCCCGGCGACTCGGTCGACGGCGGCGCCGGCTCCGACCAGCTCGCGCTCCAGGGCAATTATCCGAACCTAATCCTCTGGGCCTCGGCGCTGACCAGCGTCGAAACCCTTGCGCTCCTGCCCGGCTCGGACTCGCGCTTCGGCTGCCAGAGCGGCGATTCGACGATCGGCTACAGCTACAACGTCACCCTGATCGATTCGAACATCGCCGCCGGGATCCAGATGACGGTCAACGCCGCGACCCTCTCGGCCGGCGAGACGATGATTCTCAACGCGTCGGCGGAGACCGACGGCTCGGTCCGGGTGTTCGGCGGCGCCGGCGCCGACACGATCACCGGCAGCAGCGGCGCCGACTTCATCCGCGGCCTCGGCGGCGCCGACACCCTGACCGGCGGCCCGGGCGCCGACATCTTCAGCACCATCGCCGGGGAATCGTCCGGCGCCGCCTACGACCGGCTGATCGGCTTCGACCAGAGCCAGGACAAGATCGACCTGCCGGGCACGATCACCGGCTTCGCCTCGCCGGTGACCGGCGCCAGCCTGTCGACCGCGAGCTTCGAGAGCGACCTCGCGGCCGCGGTCGGCAGCGCCCTGACCGCGGGCCTGGCGATGACCGTCACGGCGAGCTCCGGAACGCTCGCCGGCCACGTCTTCCTGGTCGCCGACGGCAACGGGGTCGCCGGCTTCCAGGCGGGCGCCGACTACGTGTTCGACATCGTCTCGCCCGCCACCCCGATTTCCGGATCGGTCAACTTCTTCATCTGAGGCGGCGCCAGCCGCGGGCGCGGCCGCGAGGCGGCGCCGACACAAGGAGAGTGAAATGAGAATGTCCCCTCGCCGGGCAGCGGCCCTCTGCGCCCTGCTCGCCACCACCGCCACCTGCGGCCTCACCGCGGCTCCGGCGCAGGCGCAGGACGCCACGCCCCCTCCGGTCAATCACAATGTCGACGCGAACGGAGTCGACGTCGTGCTCGGCCAGTTCAACTTCTCCCAGGAGCTGCTGTCGATCGGTCCCGCCGACCGGCACGGCCTTCGCTACGTGCGCAGCTTCGCCGGACAGGGCTGGCTGGAGAATTTCCAGGGCGGTCTCTTCCAGAACGGCACCGAATTTCTGATCAGCGCGGGCAACACCTCGACGAAGTTCACCTCCTCCAAGCTCAACCTATATCAAAACCCGGTCTTCACGCCGGCAAGGGCCGACGGATCGAGCCTGACGCTGTCCGGCTCGGTGTTCACCTACATCAACAAGGAGGGGACGGTCGCCCGCTTCACCGCGGAGATCAACAACCTGGGCCATATCGTCGACAACACCGCCCGCATCATCGACGTGCGGTATCCGGACGGCACGCTCGTCACTCTCAACTATCTGACCCAGAGCGTCTGCGTCACAGATGAATTCGGCCAGCAAAGCTGCACGAACGATTTCCGGGTCCAAAGCATCACCGACAATCTGGGCTATGTACTCCGATACAATTACGCCGCCAACAGCCTCACCGCGGACTCCCAGGGAGATTGGCATCGGCTGGTGTCGGTAAGGGCGGTCAATGCCGCCATCGAGAATTATTGCGATCCGATCGCCGTGAGCTGCACCGAAGCCAATGCCTGGCCAACCGCCAGCTTCGCGCAGAATGGCGGGACCGAGACGGTCACCCTGCCCGACTCCTCGGCCTGGACCTTCACCACGAATGGCTCTGCATGGGTGATCCGTCGGCCGGGCTCGACCGTCGACGACATCAGCGTCGTCTACGATTCGCTCGGGCGAGTGCAGTCGGTCACCAATGCCAACGGCACCTGGAACTATTCCTTCAGCGACAACGGGAATGTCCGCACCACGACCGTCCAGGGGCCGCTCGGCACGGGCTTCACGGCCGTTTCCGATCTCACCAAGACGGTGGTGACCAGCATCACCGATTCGCTGAACCACACGACGACGTTCGACTATTACGACGACGGCCGCCCGAAGCGGACGACGGCGCCGGAGCAGAATTATGTCGAACTGATCTACGACAGCCGCGGCAACGTCACCGAGACGCACAACGTTGCCAAGCCGAATTCCGGCGCGGCTGAGATCGTCACCTACGCCAGCTATCCGCAAACCTGCACGAGCCGGGTGATGTGCAACCGGCCGGCGACCACCACCGACGCCCGTGGCAACGTCACCGATTATTCCTACGATCCGACCCACGGCGGGCTCACCAGCATGACCCAGCCGGCGCCCACCGCGAATGCGGTTCGGCCGAAGCTCACCGTCACCTACACGCCGCTCCAGGCCTATTACCGCAACAGCAGCGGCGGCATCGCCGCGTCGGGGAGCCCCATCTATCTTCCGACCTCGACGTCGACCTGCCAGACCGCCTCGAGCTGCACTGGGACGCAGGACGAGGTGCTGACCTCGAACACATATGGACCGCAGAGCGCGGGGACGCCAAACAATCTGCTCCCGGATAGCGCCTCGTCGGGCGACGGCGCGCACATCCTGACGGCGACTCAGACCTTGGCTTATGACAATATCGGGAACCTTCTGACGGTCGACGGCCCCTTAGCGGGAACCGCCGACAAGACGCGCTTCCGCTACGATGGCGCACGGCGGGTGGTCGGCGCCGTGACGCCCGATCCGGACGGCTCGGGCCCCCTCAAGCCGCGGGCCAAGCGGCTGACGCTCAACCCGGACGGCCAGCCGAGCAAGGTCGAGATCGGCACGGTCAACACTGCCTCGGACTCGGACTGGAGCAGCTTTGCTCCGCTGGTGCGGAAGGAGACTGGCTACGACGCCTATGGACGTGTCGTCACGGAGAGCCAGGCGTCCGGGACCACGAGCTACACGCTGACGCAGACCAATTACGACGCCGCCGGGCGCGTCTCCTGCGTGGCGCAGCGGATGAACCCGGCCGTATTCGCGACCGTGACCTCGACCACCGACGCCTGTGCGCTCGGTCCACAGGGGAGCCAGGGTGCCGATTTCGGTCCGGATCGAATCGCCAAGACCCAATATGCGACCGACGGCAGCGTCACCTCGGTCACCAGCGCCTTGGGGACGGCGGATGCGGCGACCCAGAGCGCCACCTACACGCCGAACGGTCAGCCGGAAACGGTCACCGACGGCGAGAGCCACCGGACGACCTACGTCTATGACGGCCACGACCGCTTCTACCAGAGGCTCTATCCTTCGCCGACCCAGCTCAACACCAGCAATGCGTCCGACTATGAGCAGCTCGGCTACGACGTGAACGGCAACGTAACCTCGCGCCGCCGTCGGGACGGGACGTCGATCGGCTACGGGTTCGACAATCTCGACCGGCTGATGTCGAAGGACCTGCCGGCGGCTGAGACCGACGCGACCTATGCGTACGACAATCTCGGCCGTCTGACCGGCATCACCCAGGGCAGCGCGACGCTCGGCTTCGGCTACGACGCGCTCGGCCGCAACACCGGCCAGACCGACGTCCATGGCACGATCACCTCAACCTACGACCTCGCCGGCCGGAGGATCCAGGTCGATTATCCGGGCCTGTCGATCGCGCAGGATTATCTGGTCACCGGCGAGACGAACCAGATCCGTCAGCTCGGGACCAACCCGGCGACGCTCGCGACGTTCGGCTACGATCCGAACACGGCAGCGGGGCAGCTCGGCCTGCGCACCTCGCTGACCCTCGGCGACGGCTCGGTGGCGACCTACGGCTACGACCCGGTCCAGCACCTCACCCAACTCGCCCACGCGCCGGTAACCGGCCCAGCGGTGACCTTTGGGCAAGGCTTCAATCCGGACAATCAGATTACCGGTCGCACAGTCTCCAACAATGCCTTCGCCTGGGGCACGCACTTCAACGCGGCCCGCACCGAGACGCCCAACGGGCTCAATCAGCTCGACAAGGTGAACGGAGTCTCGACGAGCTACGACGCGCGCGGCAACCTGCTCAACGACACGCAGCACGCCTACACCTACAGCTCCGAGAACCTGCTCAAGACGGCGAGCGGGGGCGTGACGCTCGGCTACGATCCGGCGCTTCGTCTGTCCTCCATCCAGAGCGGCGGCGTGACGACGACGTTCGGCTATGACGGCGACGACGTCGTGGCCGAATATGACGGTTCGGGCAACGTCCTCCGCCGCTACGTCCAAGGTCCGGAAGGGGATGAACCGCTCGTCTGGTACGAGGGCTCCGGAACCGCCGACCGCCGCTATCTCCATGCGGACGAGCGCGGCTCGGTGGTGGCGGTGACCGACGGCGCCGGCAAGACGCTGGGGATCAACCGCTACGACGAATATGGGGCTGCCGCGCCTCAGAATATCGGCCGGTTCCAATATACCGGCCAGAAATGGCTGCCGGCAGCAGGGCTCTACGACTACAAGGCGCGCATGTATGACCCGGTGTCGGGGCGGTTTCTCCAGCCGGATCCGATCGGTTACGAATCGGGCCTCAATCTCTACGCCTATGCCGACGGCGATCCGGTCAATGAGACCGATCCGTTGGGGTTGAAATCCAAGGACGACGACGCGATCGTCGTCAACGGCCCGCACCGCGTCGCAGACACGGGCAGCGGCCTCGGCGGCATCGGCGGCGGCGGGAGGACGTTTTCCGGATCAGGTAACGCGATCGCGGGACCGTCGTCGCCGCGCAATCCCGCCGTCTGCGGCGACGCCGCGTGCTCCTGGGTGATCGTCAACGCGCCGCCCAAGAATAAACCCTGGTATTTCAATGGGCGGGCGTACGTACTCAATAATCGCTACCAGAAATCACGGTGGTCGAAGACCGTCGACATCGGAACTGGAATCTTATTTGGAGGACCAGCCGCGTTCATCTTCGGATGGGAAGCTCTCGCGCCAATGGTGCCGGAGGCGTTGACGGCCGCAGAGGAAGGCCAAATCATCGGCTGGGGAGGAGGGCCAACGGCCCTTGCTGACGCCACTGCGCGCGCAGCACAGATCACTCCTCAGGTCGTTGCGGATATGCGAGCGCGAGGCCTCACGCTACGAATGTTGGCTTACTGGCGCAACAGATATAGTTGGGCAATTGCAAACGGCCGCGGCGGGGCTATTGCGCCAGCGCGCTTGATCCTCATAGAAACCATATTGCGGAATTGGTGAGGTCGAAATGTCGAAAACTGTAATTGTCCAGAACAAAACTCACGAAGAGATGAGGCTGATGCTTGAGCCTTTGGGTGAGGTCTACGATATTCCCCCAAACGTGGAGGTGGAGATACGTGGAGGTCGGAGACTGACAGATGGATTAAGAATAGAATTGTATCCGGAAAATACAGTGAGCGTTTGGGTACCATTTGACGTCGATGTATTGTGTAATCAGGAAGTCGTACAACCCTCATGAAATTCGAGTACGAATGGCAGGAGCTCCCAAAAGTAGGATTCGATGTCGCCCGAATGACCGCTAACAGCCAGATAAAAATATGGTCAGATCAGGGTGAAAACATCCTAACCGAGGAATTCGTGCCATTGATTGATCTAGCGGAGTCCTTTCTCAGTTGGGACAATAGATCAAGCTATGTCTTCGAAGCTGACGGAT
>JAXDPL010000212.1:0-3784 GCA_034668385.1 Sphingomonadales bacterium
CAGAAGGCGACCCAATGCTGCTCCTCGATCGCGTCGCCGGTCAGATGCTCGACCGTGACGCCTTCGAGCGCCGCCGCCCTTTCCTTGCGGATCGCCTTGCGCTTTCGCGAGGAAAGGGCGCCGAGGAAATCGTCGAAGCTCGCATAGCCGGGGTTCGACCAGTGGAACTGGGTGTCCGTCCGGATGAGCCACCCGGCCGCCTCGAACAGGGCGACCTCCTCCGGCGCGATGAAGGTGGCGTGGGCCGACGACAGGCCGTTCTGCTCGACCACCGCCTCAGCGGCGGCGATGAGCTGGGGCGCGAGCGCCGGTTCCCGGGTCAGCAGGCGGCACCCCGGGACCGGCGTGAAGGGGACGGCGATCTGCAGCTTGGGATAATATTCGCCGCCCGCCTGCTCCCAGGCCTGAGCCCAGGCGTGGTCGAAGACATATTCGCCCTGGCTATGGCTCTTGACGTAGCCAGGCGTGACCGCGGCGAGGACCCCGTCCGGACCGTCGATCGCGATCGGCGCCGGCTGCCAGCCGGTCCGCGCCGTGGCGCTGCCCGATTCCTCGAGGGCGGACAGGAAGGCGTGGCTGAGGAACGGGTTGCACGTGCCCGCGCAGGCATCCCATTCCGCCGCCTCGAAGCCGCCGACTCCGCGCCCGATCCGCGCGATGACCTCGCTCATGCCGGCGCCATCTCGAAGATGATCTGGTCGGCATGGGCCGCGGCCCGCGCCCGGTCCGCCTCGCTGCGCACCGTCCAGGTATAGACCGGCACGCCCCGTGCTCGCGACGCGGCGGCGAAGGACGAAGGAAGGTCGCGAATGTCGTAGGCGAGGAAGTCGGCGCGGGAGCGCCACAGCGCCAGCCTCCGCTCGATCCGCCCGCGCAGCCCCTTCTTGCCGTGCTCGCTGACGACGAGCCCGCGCAGCCGCTCCGGGGCGCGGCGGGCGAACCAGGCGCCCACCTCCGGGTTGAACGACATCACGCCGACCGGGCCGCCATAGCCTTCCAAGGCGCGCACGATCGCCTCGCAGAGCGGCCGGACATGCCGGTCCGGCGCCTTCACTTCGATCAGCACGGCAACCCGCGACGCGATGATGGCGAGCGCTTCGCCCAGCGTCGGCATCACCTCGTTGCCGGTGTAGAGCCGGATCGAGCGAAGCTCGGAGGCCGTGAGAGCGGCGAGCGGCCCCGATTTGTTGGTCAGCCGGTCGAGCCGGTCGTCGTGGAACACCATCGCCCAGCCGTCGCGACTGAGCTGCACGTCGAGCTCGATGCCGTAGCCCGCCTCCGCCGCGGCGCGAAAGGCGGCGTTGCTGTTCTCGACCCGCCCGCCGCCGTGCAGCCCGCGATGCGCGAACGGCACGGCGCCCAGCACGGCGAGCTCAGCCCTCCTTGACCTGGACGATCGCATCGATCTCGACGCAGGCGCCGAGGGGAAGGACGGGCACTCCTAGGGCGCTTCGGGCGTGGCGGCTTGCCTCCCCGAACACGTCCTGCATCAACTCCGAGGCGCCATTGGCGACCTTGGGCTGGTCGGTGAAGCTGGCGGCGCTGTTAACGAAGACGCCGAGCTTCACGATCCGCTCGACCCGGTCGAGGCCCACCGCCCGCTCGATCTGCGCGAGCAGCATCAGCCCGCAGGAGCGCGCGGCGCGCACGCCATAGGCGAGGTCGCGGTCCTCCCCGACGCGACCGGTGAGCCGTTCGCCATTCTCCTGCGACACCTGGCCGTAGATGTGCAGCAGGTTGCCGGCCAGCACGGTCGGAACGTAGGCCGCGACGGGCGCCGCGGCTTCGGGAAGGGCGATGCCAAGCTCGGCGAGGCGGGAGGCGATGTCGGTCATGCGCGGCGGCTAAGCCCGCGCCGGAGCGGGGTCAAGCGGCGGCAGGCTCGGACGCCGTGGCCATCGCGTCGGCGTGCAGGACGAGCCGGTAATCGCCTTTGGGAAGGCCTTCCGGAACGCTCCCAGCGGCCAGGGCGTCGAGAACGGCCGAGGGATCGTGGCGGAAGCGCAGCTCGCCTCCGGCGCCCTCGCCGGCGAAGCGGACGATCCCCGCCTCCAACTCCAGCAGGTCTTCCAGGTAATCCAGTCGTGGGCCGTTCGCATCCAGCCAGGCGGCAAACGCCAGCGCTTCGTCCGAGGGAAACAGCGACGGCGGCGCGGCTAGGCGGTAGGCGGCGAGCATCTCCTCCAGCGCCGCCTCCCCCAGCCGCCGCGCGAGCAGGCGAAGCGTGTTGGGCAGCAAATCCGAAAGCGCCCCATTGCGGAAGCTGGCGATCAGGGTTCGGTAGAGGGCGATGGCCGGTGGCTCGCCGGGGCTCGCAGGCCCGGTGAGCAGCGCCACCAGCGCCTGCTCGTAGGCTGAAGGCGAATCGTCCGCCGCCGCTCTCGGCGGTGCGACCCACGGGCGGGAGGCCACCGCCCGATGGCCGGTCCGCTCCCACAGATCGTTCATGGCTTCCATCTCGCGCAGGAAGGCCGCCGGCCCGAGCGCGTCTACGAACTGGGGCGAGATCTCGAACAGCACGGCCCCGACGTTTGGAAGAGCCGCGACGAGATCGCGGGCGAGGTCGAGCAGGCCGGGCGGCACCGGCCCGCTGTGCGCGTCGAGCCAATAGCCGTCCTTTTCCATGCCGCCGGCGAGGTGCAGCTCGATGACGCGATCGAAAGGCAGCGCCGCCAGCACCCGCTCGACCGGATCGCGGCCGTTGCGGGCATTGGCCCAGAGGTTGTGGAGGTCGAGGAGGATCAGGCAGTCGGCCTCCTCCGCGACGGCGGCGAAGAAGTCGCCGTCGGGCATCTCACCGGGGCGGGGCGGCAAGTAGTTGACCCCCGTCTCAAAGGCGAACGGACGGCCGAGCGCTTCCGTCCTGGCGCGGATGTTCGCGGTGGCGACGGCCACCCCCGCTTGGGTCTGCGCCGGCGGGAGCAGGAAGCCGGCGGGGCCGGCGGGGCTGTCGTTGAAGCTCAGATGCTCGCTGGTCCAGGGGGCATCGAGCCGCTCGGCCCAGCGCCTCTGCTCGGCCCAGGCGCCGCCGTCGGGACAGACCGTGCCGCCTATTGGCCAGCCGATGCCGTGCACGAGCTTCGCCTGCGGGAGGTTGAAGGCCTCCTCGAGCGCGAAGCCGTTGGAGCGGACCGCGCCTCGCGGGCCGGGCGCCTTGATCCAGCCGCTCGACGGCTCGATCTCGGCCACCCGGATGAGATCGGGGTGAGCGCGAAAGAGCGCGTCGAGGGCTTCGCAATGGACGGCGCCGGGCCCGAGCCGCGGCGCCGAGAACGGCGGCATCAGCCGATCGCGTTCACTTCGAAGGTCTGCGGGTTGACGACGAGGTCGCCCGGGCGGAAGCGGATGTCGAAACCGGAGAAGCAGCGCCCGCAGCCGAGCTTGCCGAGCGCGCTCGCGACGATCTTATTCACATGGTCGAGATTTTCGATTCCCTTGTGCGGCAAGGCGACGGTCACGGCGCGCGGGGCGGCCGAGTGTGCGGTAACAGTAGCCATCTTTTATCCCTTCAAATCAACGAGAGCGGTCGTAGAGGCGACTATTATCGTACTTCTATTTTGATCAGGCGCCCCACTCGCCCCCGACTGCTTCCCGAGTCGGGAGCAATGATGGTAACACTCTCTCTCTTTGGTAACAACTCGCGGGACAGCGGCCTTACGCGTCTCGCGCCACCTGGAAGCCGGCGAAGCTCTGGTTGACCGGCATCAGCTCGAGGCGGTTGATGTTGACGTGCGGGGGCAGGTTCGCGACCCACCAGATCGTCTCGGCCAGATCCTCGGCGGTC
>JAXDPL010000213.1:0-5228 GCA_034668385.1 Sphingomonadales bacterium
GCGCCTGGGCGAGGGCGAGCGGCGAGCCGCGGGTTCCGATGCGGAGGGTCGGCATCATGGGACGCTTGTGCTAGCGGGTCGCCCGAGAGCATGGAAGCGCGATGAGCCTCATCCTCGGCCTCGAATCGAGCTGCGACGAGACCGCCGCGGCCCTGGTGACCGGCGACCGGCGCATTCTCGCGCACAAGCTGGCCGGCCAGGAGGCGGCGCACGCGCCTTATGGCGGCGTCGTCCCGGAGATCGCGGCCCGCGCGCATGTCGAGATCCTGCCGGGGCTGATCGAAGACGTGCTCGCCGAGGCGGGGATCGCCCTGAGCGAGGTTGACGCCATTGCGGCGACGGCCGGCCCCGGCCTGATCGGCGGGGTGATGGTCGGCCTCGTCGCCGCCAAGGGCCTGGCCCTCGCCGCCGGCAAGCCGCTCATCGCGGTCAACCATCTCGAAGGCCATGCGCTGTCGCCGATGCTGAGCGCGCCCGATCTCGATTTTCCTTACCTGCTCCTGCTGGTTTCCGGCGGCCATTGCCAGCTGCTCCTGGTGGAGGGGGTCGGCGACTATCGCCGGCTCGCCACCACGATCGACGACGCGGCGGGCGAGGCCTTCGACAAGGCGGCGAAGCTGCTTGGCCTCGGCTTCCCGGGCGGGCCGGCGGTGGAGCGGGCGGCGGAGAAAGGCGATCCGAAGGCCGTCCCGCTGCCGCGGCCGCTGGCCGGGTCGAGCGAGCCCCATTTCTCGTTCGCGGGCCTCAAGAGCGCCGTACTCCGCGCTCGGGACAGCGGGCTTTATTCCGCCGCCGACATTGCCGCCTCGTTCCAGCAGGCGGCGGTCGATTGCCTCGTCGACCGGACGCAGCGCGCCCTGGATCGGGTGCCTCAGGCCAAGGCGCTGGTCGTCGCCGGCGGGGTTGCGGCCAACAGGCCGGTGCGCGCCGCGCTGATGGCGCTGGCCGAGGCGCACGGCCTGCCCTTCGTCGCTCCGCCGCCGTGGCTCTGCACCGACAATGCGGCGATGATCGCCTGGGCCGGCGCGTTGCGCTTCGAGGCGGGCCTCACCGACCCCCTCGACACGCCAGCCCGGGCCCGCTGGCCGCTCGATCCGAAGGCCGAGGCGGTGCGCGGCGCCGGAGTGAAGGCGTGAAGGTCGGAATCATCGGCGGCGGCGCCTGGGGGACGGCGCTGGCCCAGGTCGCGGCGGAAGGCGGGGAAACCCTTCTCTGGGCCCGCGAGCCGGAGGTGGTCGAGAGCGTCAACGCCCGCCACGAGAACGGCCTTTTCCTTCCCGGAATCGGCCTCGACGCTTCGATCCGCGCCACGGGCGACCTCGCCCATCTCGCGGGCTGCGAGGCCTTGCTGGTGGTCACGCCGGCCCAGCATATGCGGGCCGTGCTGCAAGCGCTGCCGCGGACCGCCGCGCCTCTCATCCTCTGCTCGAAGGGCATGGAGGAGGCGACGATGCAGCTGATGCACGAGGTCGCCCGCGAGGCGCAGCCCGACGCGCCGGTGGCGGTGCTCTCCGGCCCCACCTTCGCCCACGAGGTGGCCGCGAAACAGCCTGCCGCCGTCACCCTCGCCATCGAGGATGCCGCGCTGGGTGGGCGGCTTCGCGATCGCATCGCGCGTCCGTGGTTCAGGCCCTACCTCTCCGACGATGTCGCCGGCGCGGAGATCGGCGGGGCGGTCAAGAACGTGCTCGCCATCGCCTGCGGCGTCGTCGACGGCCGGGGCCTGGGGCTCAACGCCCGCGCGGCGCTGATATCGCGCGGCTTTGCGGAGATGACCCGGTTCGGCGTGGCGAAAGGCGGGCGGGCGGAGACCCTCGCCGGCCTTTCCGGCCTCGGCGACCTCGTCCTCACCTGCTCGTCGGTGAGCTCCCGCAATTTCAGCCTCGGCAAGGGGCTGGGGGAAGGCCGCACCGCGGCCGAACTGCTCGCCGATCGCCGCACGGTGGCGGAAGGCGCCTTCACCGCGCCGGTGCTCAGGCGCGCGGCTCGTGAGGCCGGAGTGGACATGCCGATCGTCGAGGCGGTCTGCGCGCTGCTCTCGGGCGAAGCGAGGGTCGACGCCGTTGTCGAGCAACTCCTGTCCCGGCCCCTACGCGCGGAGGGGGTGTAGGCGGCTCGATCCGCGCTCAGAAGTCCCAAGCCCGGCCGTTATTCTCCCAATCGCCGTAGCGGGTCGGCTCCTTTCCCTTGGGCCCGCCATGCTCCTTCGCTGGCCCGGCTGGCGCCGGCGCGGGCGGCTCGCTCTTCGTCCAGTGGGCGGGCGGCTTCACGTGGGGCGGGCGCTGGCCCATTCGCCTCTCCGTCGGGTGGACCCTCTCTCTCGGCTGTGGCAGGCGCTCTGGCAAGATGAGCGATCCTCCAGGCACCGCTTCCCGCCGCGCAGCCTTGCGCCTGCTCGACGCGGTGCTTCGGAAAGGCCTGGCGCTCGAGGCGGCGCTCGACGTCGCGGCGCGCGACCTCGATCGGGCCGACGACCGCGCCTTCGCCCATGCCATCGCCGCCGAGGCGCTGCGCCGCCTGCCCGACCTCGACGCGCTGATCGATAGCGCGACGAAACAGCGCCTGCCCGACGATTCCAAGGCCCGCTTCGCCCTTCGGCTCGCTTTGGTCCAGGCGCTGGCGATGGAGACGCCGCCCCACGCCGCCATTTCGACCGTGCTGCCGCTGGTCGACGGCGGCCCGCGCCGCTTGGTCCACGGCGTCTTCGGGACGCTGATGCGGCGCGGCGCGGGGCTGCCCGAGGTGCCGACCCTCCCCGCCCGCATCGGCGCAAGGTGGGAGCGCCACTGGGGCGCATCCGTCGCGGACGCCGCGGCGCGGCTCCTCGCGGTGCCGCCGCCGCTCGATCTCTGCTTCGCGGCCGGAGACGAGCCGGAGCTGCAGGGGGTGAGCCTGATGCCCGGCCATCTCCGCCTGCCCTCGCGCACCGCCGTGGCGGGCCTCACCGGGTTCGGCGAGGGCAAATGGTGGATCCAGGACATTGCCGCCTCGATCCCGGCGCGGCTGCTCGGGCCAGGCGACGGGCGCACGGCGCTCGACCTTTGCGCCGCGCCGGGTGGCAAGACGATGCAGCTCGCTGCCGCCGGCTTCCGGGTGACAGCCGTCGATGCATCCGAAAGTCGTCTCGGACGACTTCGCGACAATCTCGCCCGCACCGGGCTCGAGGCGGAGATAATCGGGGCGGATGTCCTGGCCTGGGAGCCGCCCGAACCGGTCGACGCGATCCTGCTCGACGCGCCCTGCTCGGCGACCGGCATATTCCGGCGCCACCCGGAGGTGCTGCATCGCCTCCGACCGCGCGCCCTCGCCGAGCTGGCGGAAGGGCAGAAGGCGATGCTCGAGCGCGCTTCGCATTGGCTGAAGCCCGGAGGTACCCTGGTCTACTCGGTCTGCTCGCTGGAGCCGGAGGAAGGGGAGGCGGTCGCCGCCTGTGCGGGCCTCGCCCCCGATCCCCTGGGGCCCGGCGAGCTTCCGGACTCGGTGCCGCTTCGGGGCGGCTTCGTCCGAACGCTGCCCGGCCTGTGGCTGGACCAAGGCGGCTGCGACGGCTTCTTCGTCGCCCGCTTCAGGCGCACTTAGCGGGGGATAAGTCGCGGCTTTCCTTGCCGCGCGAATCCGCCTCCGTTAACCATCGGGACGTGCAGCAGCCGGTCCGCATCGCCGCCTCGATCCTCAGCGCCGATTTCGCTCGGCTCGGCGAGGAAGTGCGGGCGATCGACGAGGCCGGCGCCGACTGGATCCACGTCGACGTGATGGACGGTCATTTCGTCCCCAACCTCACCATCGGACCGGCGGTTGTGAAGGGGCTTCGGCCGCACACGAAGAAGCCGCTCGACGTCCATCTGATGATCGCGCCGGTCGATCCGTTCCTCGCGGCCTTCGCCGAAGCGGGCGCCGATACGATCACCGTCCACCCCGAGGCCGGTCCCCACCTTCACCGTACCCTCCAGGCGATCCAGGCGCTGGGCAAGCGCGCTGGAGTCTCGCTCAACCCGGCGACTCCGGCCAAGGCGCTCGACTATGTGCTGGAGGCGGTCGATCTCGTCCTGGTGATGAGCGTCAATCCCGGCTTCGGCGGCCAGTCGTTCATCGCCTCGCAGCTCGCCAAGATCGAGGCGGTGCGCAAGCGGATCGACAAGCTCGGCAAGGCCATCGATCTCGAGGTGGACGGCGGCATCGACGAGGAGACGGCCCGCCAGGCGATCTCGGCGGGCGCGGACGTTCTGGTCGCCGGCACGGCGAGCTTCCGCGGCGGAACGTCGGCTTATGCCGGCAATATCGCGAGGCTGCGCGGATGAGCCTGCTCGAGAAGATCGATCCGCCGGCGGAGGAGCAAATCGAGACGGGCCGGCAGCTGATCCGCAGCGGCAGCGACCGCGGCGCCTCGTTCGCGGAGCGCCTCTCCTGGCGCCTGCACCGCCTGTCGTGGCGGACTCCGTTCCACGCGCTCCGGCTGCGCGGCCGCTTCCCGCTGCGGCTGCTGGCCGTGCCCAAGGACCCGATCGCCGGCAGCAAGGCCGCGGGCGAGGCGATGCTTCGGGGGCAGCTGGTCCACCGCGACCTCTCGCTGCCGCTCCGGACGCTCGATTTCCGGGACTTCTCGCTGCCGCGCGACGCCGTCGACCATCTGCACAGCTTCGAGTGGCTTCGCGACCTCGCCGCCGCGGCGACGCGGGAGCGAGCCTCCAAGCTTGCCGAGAAGCTCGTCCACCGCTGGCTCGAGGCCCACGCCGAAGAGGTGACCGAGCCGGCGTGGCGGCCCGATCTGTGGGGACGGCGTATCCTGTTCTGGACGGCCTACGCGCCCTACATCCTCTCCAGCCGCGATCCGGTCTACCGCTCGCTGGTGCTGAACGCCCTCGCCCGCGGCGCCCGCCACCTCGACAAGACCGCCGACCGGGCGCCGGCGGGCCTCGCCCGGATCACCGCCTGGGCCGGAGTGATCGCCGCCGCTCTGGTCGTCCAGGGCGGGCCGGCCCGGCTCAGCCGCGGCGAGGCGGGGCTGCTGCGCGCCCTCGCCGCCTCGGTCGGCGAGGATGGCGGCCTCGCCAGCCGTTCGCCGGGCGAGCAGCTCGCTCTGGTCGAGCTGCTCAGCCAGGTCCGCGCCGTCTACAATGCCGGCCGCCAGGAGCCGCCGGAGCCGATCGCCGAGGCGCAGGCGGGAGCGGTGGCGGCGCTGCTCGGGATCACCCTGGGCGACGAGTCTCTGTCCAGCTGGCAGAACGGCA
>JAXDPL010000214.1:0-3449 GCA_034668385.1 Sphingomonadales bacterium
ACGCCCGCGATGGACGGTCTCTACGAGCAGCTGAGGATCGCGCTCCACCAGGTGTGGAAGCGCCGCTGGCTGGCGCTTGGCGTCGCCTGGGGCCTCTGCCTCGTCGGCTGGCTGGTCGTCGCCCTGATCCCCAACCGCTACGAATCGGTCGCCCACGTCTTCGTCCAGCCCCAGTCGCTGCTGCCGACCCAGGTCGGGATCACGCCGCAGGACCGCCAGGGCGACCTCGTCCGGATCCGCCAGACCCTGACCTCGACCGGCAACCTCGAGCAGGTCGTCCGGCAGACCGAGCTGTCGAGCCTGGTCGCCAGCGACCGCGACCTCGCCGAGCAGGTGCAGACGCTGCGCGAGAGGATCAACGTCACCCAGCAACAGGACAATATGTTCGAGATCAGCGCCACGGCGAACGTGCGCGGCTTCTCGAACGCCCAGAACGCCAAGCTCGCCTCCGACGTCGTCGGCAAGCTGCTCGACCTGTTCGTGGCCGGAAGCCTCGGGAGCGACCAGCAGGAAGCGACCCAGAGCCTCGCCTTCCTCGACGAGGAGCTGAAGCGGCGCGAGGTCGACCTCCAGGCCGCCGAGCAGAAGAGGGTGGAGTTCGAGCAGCAATATCTCGGCCTGCTGCCGGGCGAAGGCTCGATCGAGCAGAGGCTGGCCGCCAACCGCTCCGAGATGGTGGGGCTCGACCAACAGCTGGTCGAGGCGCAGAGCTCGCTCGCCGCCCTCAGGGGCCAGCTCGGCAGCACTCCGGCGACTTTGCCCGGGACGGGCGCCAGCGGCACCGCGAGCGGGCAGATCCAGGCGCTGGAGAACCAGCTCGCCGGCTATGCCGCGCGGGGCTGGACCGACAGCCATCCCGACGTCGTCGCCACCCGCGCCCAGATCGAGCGGCTGCGGCCGCTCGCCGCGCGCGAGGGGCCGGGCGCCGGCGGCATGCCCAATCCCTCCTACGTCTCGCTGCGGGCGATGGTCGCCGAGAAGGAGGGCCAGGTGCAGGCCGCTTCCTCGCGCAAGGCGCAGCTCCAGGCCGAGACGACCCAGCTCACGGCGAAGCAGGCGTCCGAGCCCGGAGTCGCCGCCGAGCAGGCGAAGATGAACCGCGATTACGACGTTCTGAAGCGCCAGTACGACAAGTTGCTCGAGGACCGCGAGCAGCTGCGCCTGAGGAGCGACGTCCAGTCGAAGACCGATACGGTGCGGGTGCGGGTGGTCGATCCGCCGAGCCGTCCGACCGTACCGATCTCGCCCAACCGGCCGCTGCTGCTGACCGCGATCCTGTTCGTGGCGCTCGCCGCCGGCGCGGGCGCGGCCTTCGTCGCCGGCCAGCTCCAGACCACCTTCCCGACCCAGGCCAAGCTCACCGCCGCGACCGGCCTGCCCGTGCTCGGCACGATCGGCCTGGTGTGGACCGAAACGCGGCGCGCCGAGGCGCGGCAGAAGCTCGCCTGGCTGGCCGGCGGCGCGGGCGCTCTGGCCGCGAGCTATGCCGTCCTGATGGCGGTGGAATTCTGGCAGCGCAGCCAGGTCGGAGGGGCGTGAGGTGAACCAGCACAGCCCCTTGCGCGCCACCGGGTCGCTGCTCGAGCGGGCGGCGGAGCTTTACGGCTTCGGCGTTCCCGCCGCGCGGCCGCTTCCGGTTCCGCCGCCCGAACCTGAGCTGAAGCCCGAACCGTTGCCGGAAATCTCCCGGGTTCAGCCGAAACCCGCACCGGAGCCGGTTACCCTCGCGCCGCAGCCGAAGCCGAAACCCGCGGCTTCGCCCTCCGGCCGCACCGGAGCGGTCGACCGGGCGCGGCTTCGCGAGGCGGCTCTGATCGAGCCCGACGCGCCGGTCGGTCCGCTCGCCGAGGAGTTCCGGATCGTCAAGCGCCAGCTTCTGCTGACCGCCAACGCGGCGACCGAGCTTCCGCCCGAAAAGCGCCGGGTCATCCTGCTCTGCTCGGCCCAGCCGGACGAGGGGAAGACCTTTTGCGCGCTCAACCTCGCTTTGTCGCTCGCCGGCGAGAAGGACACCGAGGTCCTGCTCGTCGACGCCGATTTCCCCAAGCCCGAGATCCTCTCGATCCTCGGCCTCGAGGACGGGCCGGGCCTGGTCGACGCGATCGCCGACCCGGCGATCGACCCGGAGAGCCTCGTCGTGCGCACCGACCTCAAGGGCCTGTCGGTCCTTCCGACCGGTCGGCAGGCGGACAACGTCACCGAATTGCTCGCCTCGGAACGCACCCGCGAAGTCCTCGAAAGACTCTCGGAAGCGAACCACAAGCGCCTGATTATCTTCGACTCCCCGCCTGCCTTGGTCGCCTCGCCGGCGACCTTCCTCGCCGCCCATGCCGGGCAGCTGGTGATGGTGGTCAGGGCCGACAAGACGACGGAAGCGGAGCTGCGCGACGCGCTCGAGCTCCTCTCCGGCTGTGAGCGTGTCAGCCTCCTGCTGAACGGCACCGGCTTCGCCGCCGGGGGACGCCGCTTCGGCGCCTATTACGGATACGGACAATGACCCGAGCCCGCTTTCCCGGCGTCCCGCGCCGCATCTTCGGCGTCGCCGCCATGGCGGCGTCGGCCCTGCTGCTGACCGCCGACGGCGACAGCCAGACGCACAGCTCCATCCATCCCTATCTGCAGATCGAGCAGGTGCTGACCGCCGATTTCAACACCGGCGACGTCCTCACCTACACCGGGGTGGGCGGCGGAGTCACCGCGACCATCGCCACCCGGCGCGTCCAGGCGGTGATCGCCTACGACTATCAGCACCGGATCGCCTGGAACGACGATATCCGCGACCAGGACGTCCATACCGGCCTCGCCGCCGTCCATGTCGAGGCGGTGCCCGGCGTGCTGAGCCTCGACGCCGGCGCGATCGCCGCGCGCGGCCACAACGACATCCGCCGTCCGGTGCCGGCTTTGCGCACGGCCGACAGCCCGAACACGGCCGAGATCTACAGCGTCTATGGCGGCCCGACCCTCAACACCCATGCCGGCCCGGTCGCGATCGGCGCCGCGTACCGGCTCGGCTATGTCTATGTCGACGACAACAGCGTCTCGGGCGGCGGCCTGCCGCCGGGAACGCCCCGGGTCGAGAATTATCACAGCAGCACGGTCCAGAACGCCACCGCAAGCGTCGGCATGGCGCCGGGGCCGCTGCCGTTCGGCTGGACCGTCGGCGGCGGCTACGTCCGCGAGGATGCCGACCGCCTCAAGTCCAAGTTCCACGGCGAATATGTCCGCGGCGACGTCGTCCTTCCGGTCTCCGGCACGCTCGCCGCGACCGGTGGAGTCGGCTGGGAGGATATGAAGGCCTCGCAGCAGGACATCGTCCGCGATTCGAACGGCTTCCCGGTCCTGTCGCCGCGCGGCAATCTGATCGGCGACCCGTCCAAGCCGCGGCTGCTCACCTACGACCAGTCGGGCCTGATCTGGGACGTCGGCGTGATCTGGCGGCCGAGCCCGCG
>JAXDPL010000215.1:0-9086 GCA_034668385.1 Sphingomonadales bacterium
CTCACCGGACCGCCGTCCCCGCCATCGCCCGCACGATCTGCTTCTGGAAGACGATGTAGACGATGAAGATCGGGATCGAGGCGAACACCGCCTGCGCCATCAGGAAGCCGAGGCCGCTGGTCTGGGCGTAGTTCATCTGCGCGGCGGCGAGGCCGACGGTCAACGTGTACATGTCGCTGTGCGTCGCCGAGATGAGCGGCCACCAATAATCGTTCCAGCTGCCGAGGAAGGTGAAGACGGCGAGCGTCGACTGGGCCGGCACGGTCAGCGGCAGGATGACCTTCCAGAAGATCGTCCAGCGCGAGGCGCCGTCGAGCATCGCCGCCTCGTCGAGGTCCCTGGGGATGCCGCGCATGTAGGTGGTCATGAAGAACACGCCGAACGGCCCGATCAGACCCGGCAGGATCAGCCCCGGATAGGAGTTGTGGAGGTGAAGCCAGGCGAACAATTGGTGCTGCGGCAGGATCACCGCCTGGCTCGGCACGGCGAGGCCGAGTAGGACGACGACGAACAAAGTGCGCCGGAACGGGAAGTCGAGCCGGGCGAAGCCGTAGCCGGCGAGGCTTGCGAGGACCAGCACCCCGGCGGTGGTGCCGAGTGCGACGATCGCGCTGTTGAGCAGCCAGCGCATCGTCCCGCTGTTGCCGACGATCGCCCCGTAATTCTCCAGCGTGTAGGGCGCGTGCAGCGCCGCTCCGCTGTGGCCGACCAGCTCGGCATTGTGCTTGAGCGAGAGCAGGATCGTCCAGGCCAGCGGCGCGACCATGATCGCCGCGCCGAGGATCAGCGCGGCCCAGCCGAGCGGTGAGAGGCGGCCTCGCTCCATTTATCCTCTCCCGCATTCCGCGGGAGAGGGGGGACCCAAGCCGAAGGCTTGGGGGGTGAGGGTCTTGTGGACTCCGAAGTACAGACCCTCACCTCCCAACCGCTGCGCGGTTGGGCCCCTCCTCTCCCGCAAGCGGGAGAGGGAAGCTCGCGCCCTACCGCCCATTGCCGGCCTCCGTCGCCCGAGCGGTCGACCAATATTGGAGGAAGGTGACGGCGAGGATGATCAGGAACAGGATCTCGGCCGCCGCACTGGCATAGCCAAGCTCCCAGCGGCCGAAGGCGGTCTCGAACAAGAACAGGACGGCGGTGCGCGAGGCGCCGCTCGGACCGCCGGCGGTGAGCAATTGCGCCTGGCCGAACAATTGCAGCTGCGCCGCCGTCTGAAGCATGACGACGAGCACCAGCGTCCGCCGAAGCGACGGCAGGGTGATCCGCCGGAAGGTCGTCCAGCGGCTCGAATCGTCGAGCGCGGCGGCCTCGTACATGTCGCCGGGTATCTGCTGCAGTCCGGCGAGGAACAGAAGCATGGGGAGGCCGACCGACCACCAGATGGTGGTGACCGCGATCGCCGGAAGCACCAGGCCGGGCGCGCTCAAAAAGGCGAGCGGCTCCCAGCCGAGCGACTTCCACAATTCGCCGAGCAGGCCGGCGTCCGGCGCCAGCACGAACCGCCAGATCAGCGTCACGATCGTCACCGACAGCACCGCCGAGGAGAAGAAGATGCCGCGCAGCAAAGCCGCGCCCCTGCCGGCATTGTTGAGCGCCAGAGCGAGCAGCAGCGCCAGCACCGTCAGCACCGGGACGATCATCAACGTGACTTCGAACGTGTTGACGAGCGAGGTGGCGAAGACCGGGTCGCGGGCCAGACGGACGTAATTGCCCGCCCCGACGAAATGCCCGTCGCCGAACAGATCGACCCGGTTGAGGCTGAGCCAGATCCCGCGGAACAAAGGGAAAATCAGGATCAGCGAGTAGAGCGAGAGGAAGGGCGCGACGAACAGCAGGCCCCGCCAGTCGCGCGCGCTGGTCATGCCGTCGCCTCGGCATGATGGCCCGAGCCGTCGGGGCCGAACAGGTGCGCCGCCGCACCGTCGATTCGCAGCCCGACCGTTTCGCCGACCTTCAATCGGCTGTCGCCTTTGTCGTCGGCGGTGATCTCCTGTCCGTCCGACAGCCGGGCGTAGACCAGGGTCCGCTCGCCGAGCCGCTCGAGCAGCACCACCTCGGCATCGGCGGTGCCGCCGCCGGGCGCAGCGACGGACACCATCTCCGGCCGCAGCCCGAGCTGGAGCGTTTCGCCTTTCGGAAGTCCGGCGCGCGCCACCCGAGTCTCGACCTCGGCCCCGCACCCGAGCCGCACCCGGGCATAAGCGCCCTCGCTCTCGATCGGCGTGGCGGGCGCGAGCGTCATCGCCGGCGAGCCGACGAAGCGGGCGACGAAGGTGTTGGCGGGGCGCGCGTAGATCTCCATCGGGGCGCCGATTTGCTGGATCCGCCGGTCGTTCATCACCACGATCCGATCGGCGAGAGTCATCGCCTCGGCCTGGTCGTGGGTGACCATGATCAACGCTGCGTCGACCCGCCGCCTGAGCTGCGCCAGCTCGATCCGGGTGCGCATTCGAAGCGCCGCGTCGAGGTTGGACAGGGGCTCGTCGAGCAGGAACAATTTCGGCTGCTTGACGATCGCCCGGCCGATCGCGACCCGCTGGCGCTGGCCGCCCGACATCTGCCCCGGCTTCTTGTCGAGCTGGCTCTCGATCTCGAGGATGCGCGCGGCCTCCGCGATCCGCGCCTCGATCTCCGCCTTCGGCATGCCCGCATTGCGCAGCCCGAACGCCATGTTCTCGCGCACGCTCATATGCGGATAGAGAGCGTAATGCTGGAACACCATGGCGACTCCGCGCCGACCCGGCGGCAGGCCGTCGATCCGTTCGCCGTCCAGCCGCACCTCGCCCTCGTCGAGCGTCTCGAGCCCGGCGATGATCCTCAGCAAGGTCGACTTGCCGGAGCCCGAAGGGCCGAGGAAGGCGATGAACTCGCGGGCCTCCATGGCGAGCGAGATTCGGTCGAGCACCGGAATCGCCCCATAGGCCTTGCTGACGTTGCTGATCTCCAGACTGGGCAATGCATCGTCCCCTGCGCCGGCGGAATGTTCACCAAGGCCCGGTTCGGGTCAATCCGCTTACAGCTCGCGACAGCGCCCGCGCGATCGGTTAAGCTCGCCGTGGAGCGACGCGGGAGGGCGGGATGGTGGACGATGAGGGCGAGCCGACACTGATCGAGATGCTCGACAAGGCCTCGCGGCGGCTCACCACCGCCATTCTGATGGGCGCCGCCCTGATCGGGATCGCCGTCTACGCCCGGCCCAGCCCGCCCCGTTATTCGGTCGCCGCCGCCGACGGCCGGGTCGTGCGGGTCGACGGCCGGACGGGGGCGGTCATCTCGTGCGGCGCCGAAGGCTGCCTCAGCGTCCACCGGGCCGGCGGCCATATCGAGCTCAAGGCCTCGCTGCCCAAGGCCGCCGTCGCCGCGCCGGCGCCGGCGCCCGCGGCTTTGCCCGCCCCGCAGCCGGCGACGCCGGCCAAGCCCTGATCAGCCCGGCGGGTCGTACAGGCTGAGGCCCGCCGGGACCCGTTTCACGGTCTCGCCCTGGAGCTTGCGGTCGAGCGCGCCGAGCGCGTTCTTGAGCATCCGGCCCGAATAGGGCTTGGCGAGGCAGCCGACGGCGAGGGCGCGCGCCTCGATCGGGCAGTTGGCGGTGACGAACAGCACCGGGATGTTCCTCGCCGCGGCGACTCGCGCGACGTCGGTGCCGTCGCCGTCGCCGGCGAGGCCGATGTCGGTGAGGATCAGGTCGACCTCCTCCACCTCCTCGCCGATCACCCGCACCGCGTCGGCCAGGCTGTCGACCGTCGCCACCACCTCGTAGCCGCACTCGCGCAGCAGATGCTCGTTGTCGAAGGCGACGAGCGGCTCGTCCTCGACGACCAGGATCCGCCGTATCGCCCTTTCGCGTTTCCCGAACAGCATATATGCGCGCGTCAGCCCCCCATTGTGGTCGGTTATGCCTGCGTAACGAGCGACATGGGGTTCGGTGCCCGCAATGGCCAGTCGGCCGGGCGCATAATCCGCCCCGTCCGGCGGCATGAGGAGGATCCCCCTGCCACCGACCCAGAAACCGGCCTCCGGCCAGCGCATCGCCAAGCTGCTCGCCCGCGCCGGAATCGCCTCGCGCCGGGAGGTCGAGCGGATGATCGCCGAAGGGCGGGTGGCGATCGGCGGCAAGCCGGTCGAGACGCCGGCGACCCTGCTCGCCTCGCTCCACGGCGTGACGGTCGACGGCAAGCCGGTCCGCGCGCCGGCGCCCGCCCGCCTGTTCCTCTACCACAAGCCGGTCGGGCTGCTCACCACCGAGCGCGACCCCAAGGGGCGTCCGACCATCTACGACCGGCTGCCCAGGGATCTGCCGCGGGTGATGCCGGTCGGACGGCTCGACCTCAACACCGAGGGCCTGCTCCTCCTCACCACCGACGGCGAGCTGAAGCGCCAGCTCGAATTGCCCTCCACGGGCGTCGAGCGCACCTACCGCGCCCGAGTCTTCGGCGAGGTCAGCCAGGACCGGCTCGAGAGCCTGATCCAGGGAATCGAGGTCGACGGCATGCGCTACGGCCCGATCGACGCGAACCTCGAGCGCCGCACCGGCCGCAACGCCTGGATCGAGCTCAGGCTGACCGAAGGCAAGAACCGCGAGGTGCGCCGCGTGCTCGAGCATCTCGGCCTCAAGGTCAGCCGACTGATCCGGACCGCCTACGGCCCGTTCCAGCTCGGCGATTCGCCTGCCGGCGCGGTCATGGAGGTGCGGCAGCACGACCTGGTGGCGTTCCGGAAGGGGCTGAAAAGCCCCTCCCCTTCAGGGGAGGGGTTTGGGGTGGGGGATGTCGGCGAGCCGCGCAGACCTCGCCGTAGACCCTCCCGCACCACCCCCACCCCAACCCCTCCCCTGAAGGGGAGGGGCTAGGAAATGCGCATAATCGCCGGCCGATGGCGCGGGCGCCCGATCCTCGCTCCCGCCGGCCAGGCCACCCGCCCGACCTCCGACCGCACCCGCGAGGCGCTCTTCTCGATGCTGACCAGTCGCATCGGCAGCTTCGAGGGACTCCGTGTCGCCGACCTGTTCGCCGGCTCCGGGGCGCTCGGCCTCGAAGCCCTGTCGCGCGGCGCGGCCCACTGCGTCTTCGTCGAGACCGACCGAGCGGCGGTCGAAGCGATCCGCCGCAACCTCGCCGCGCTCGGCGCCTCGGGCGAGATCCTCACGACCCCCGCCGAGCATGCGCGCCTTCCCGGCCCGCTCGACCTCGCCTTCCTCGACCCGCCCTATCGCAGCGGCCTCGCCGCCACGGCGCTGGTCCGTCTGCCCCTCGCGGCCGGCGCCTTTGTCAGCGTCGAAACGGCGCGCGACGAGCCGATCACGGCGGAGGGATTCGAAGAAGAAGCCGTGAAGACCTTCGGCAAAGCGCGGATCACGTTGCTACGTCGCCGATGACCTGCCGCGTTTGACTTCGCGCGGGCGGGAAGACGGGCTGGCGTGGACTCTCTTTCGCTCGTATATCGATGGCCTGATGTCGGGGGGACGTCATCATGGCCACCGCATTCTGCACCAAGCTTGCCTCGATTGCCGAGGACCAACATACGCGTTTCCATCTGATCCACGAGACGGATGAGCCGCTGCGCAGCCAGATAAAGCGCTTCTGGACGGAGCTCGGCTTCGCCTTTCCGGGCGTGAAGGAAGCCTGGTCGGCCGTGTTCATTTCCTGGTGCGTCAAGCAGGCCGGGGCGACGAAGAGCGAGTTCCTCTTCGCTCCCATGCACGCGGCATTCGTCCGCAAGGCGATCAAGAATGCCGCCGCGAAGACCGGCATGTTCCGCGCGTTCGAGATCGGCACCGCCAAACCCGAGGTCGGCGACATCATCCAGAACAACCGCGGCGGCAACGCCTTCACCTTCGCTCATGCCGCCGCGCATGACGATTACCCGTCCCATTCCGCGATCGTGGTCGAGACCGGCACGGACAACCTCGGCCGTTTCGCGCTGACCATCGGCGGCAACGAATCGGACTCGGTGCGTCAGAAGCGTGTGCCGCTGACCGCGGCCGGCTTCGTCGCGAAGCGCGCCAAGGATCCGTACATCTGCGTGATCAAGGATCTGAAATAGGGCGGCCGGCCGTCGGCCGACAGCGCTGCGCACTGCATTCTCGTCGAGACCGACCGCGGCGATCGAGGCGACCCGCCGCAACCTCGCCGCGCTGGGCGCGCCGGACCGGCTGAGCGCCTCTACAGAAACGCGCGAAGAACGAGTTCGGTCGACACCGTCGCCCCGCCGCGGCGGACGGTGACGGGAATCCGCCGGCCCGGCGGTCCGCCGAGCTTGGCGATGAAGTCGCGCATCGCCACGCCGACGATCTCGTCGCCCTCGCGGACTCCGGCCGCAGCCGCCGGGCTTTGCGGGCTCACCTCCGCCACGATCGTCTTGCCGCCGCGCTCGTCGACCCAGAGGCCGCTGAGGCCGTAATGTTCGGGCCAGGCGGACCGGGCGTTCGCGGCCGCCCACAGCCGTCCGCGCTTCACGTCGGTCGAGAGATTCAGCCGCTCGAGCAGCTCGAGTCCGATCAGGCCGTCGGCAATCTCGCCCTGACGAACGCCGGAAGGGTTGGAAAGCGAGACCAATGGACGCTCAAAGACGAACGGGCCCATCTTCAGGCGCCCGGCGCGGACCAGCCGGCCGAGCGACGTCTCGCCGCCGATGCCCGAGTGCCGGCCGGGCGCGAACGGCGTCGTGTCGTTCCACAGGCCGGTCTTGCGCGTCGCGGACGGCCACAAGGCCACCTGAGCGGGCATGCCCGTGTCGAGCAGGAACCGGAAGGTGCGGCCGTCCAGCGCGGCATCGGCCACGATATAGGCCGAGGCGCCCGGTCCGCTGAACTTCTCGATTCGCGACGGGAGCTCGGCAAAGCCGCTCCGCTCGCCCCGCCCGTCCGGATAGACGCGAAGCTCGCCTTTGTCGAAATCGAGGTCGGAATCGAGCGCGGTCAGCATGCCCGCCGCCAGCGCCCCGGCCGCCTCGGGGCCGAGATCGAGATGGCGGGCCGCGGCCGCGAACACCGCGCTCGGCTGGCGCGCGCCGCCGCTGAACAGGATGTCGCGCGCCTCGTACATCTGGAACGTCTCGGGGCCGCCGATTCCGTTCAGCACCACCGTGTTCCGGTCGCGAAGCCCGATCCGGTGCGCTATGGTCTCCTGGATGAGGCTGACCACCGCGCCGGTATCGATGATGAAGGAGAAAGGGCCTTTGCCCTGGATCATGGCGGCGATCCACACCCGCCGGTCCTGAAGCGCGATCGAATTGACGATGACTCGCGGCGCGTCGGCTCCGAGCGCGGCGCGGGGAAGCAAAGTGGCCGCAGCCGCGGCGATCATGTCACGCCGGGTCAGCATCTTGACGCTCCTTAGGCCCTGATTCGGAAGGGTTTTGCCCATAACGCCGATCGCCCCTCAAGCCAAGAAAGGCATTGGGCAAGCCCACTTCCACCTTGCCGGGAGGGCCCCCGTTCCCTAGCTGTTCAAGGGTGAATCAGCCTGTCTCCGCCGCGCCCGAGCCGAGCTATCTCGCCGGCCTCAACCCGCCGCAGCGCGAGGCGGTGCTGACCACCGAGGGGCCGGTGCTCGTCCTCGCCGGCGCCGGCACGGGCAAGACGGCGGCGCTGACCGCGCGCCTCGCTCATCTTATCGCCACCCGCCGCGCCTGGCCGTCCGAGCTGCTCGCCGTCACCTTCACCAACAAGGCGGCGCGCGAGATGAAGGACCGCGTCGGCCGGCAAGTCGGCGAGGCGGTCGAGGGCATGCCGTGGCTCGGCACCTTCCACTCGGTCGCCGCGAAGATGCTTCGCCGCCACGCCGAACTGGTCGGACTCCACTCCAATTTCACCATCCTCGACACAGACGATCAGCTGCGCCTGCTCAAGCAATTGATCGCGGCGGCCGACATCGACGAAAAACGCTGGCCCGCCCGCCTGCTCGGCGGCCTCATCGACCGCTGGAAGAACCGCGGCTGGACTCCCGACCAGATCGACGCCGGCGAGAGCGAGGCCTATGCGAACGGCAAGGGCCAGCTCCTCTACCGCCAGTATCAGGAGCGCTTGAGGACCCTCAACGCCTGCGATTTCGGCGACCTGCTCCTCCACATGCTGGTGATCCTCAAGGGCCACCGCGACGTGCTCGAGCACTATCAGAACCGCTTCAAATACATCCTCGTCGACGAATATCAGGACACCAACCAGAGCCAGTATCTCTGGCTGCGGCTGCTCGCCCAGGAGCGCAAGAACATCTGCTGCGTCGGCGACGACGACCAGTCGATCTATTCCTGGCGCGGCGCCGAGATCGCCAACATCCTCCGCTTCGAGAAGGATTTCCCCGACGCCAAGATCGTCCGGCTCGAGCAGAATTACCGCTCGACCCCGCACATTCTCGCCGCCGCCTCGGGCCTGATCGCGCAAAATGCCGGCCGGCTCGGCAAGAGCTTGTGGACCGAGGAAGGCGAAGGCGAGCAGGTCCAGGTGATCGGAATATGGGACGGGCCCGAGGAGGCGCGGCGGATCGGCGAGGAGATCGAGGCCGTCCAGCGAGGCGGCGGCCGCATCGACGACACCGCCATCCTCGTCCGCGCCCAGTTCCAGACCCGCGAGCTCGAGGACCGGTTCATCGCCATCGGGCTTCCCTACCGGATCGTCGGCGGCTTCCGCTTCTACGAGCGCGCCGAGATACGCGACGCGCTCGCTTATTTGCGCGTCATCGCCCAGCCCGCCGACGATCTCGCCTTCGAGCGGATCGTCAACGTCCCCAAGCGCGGCATCGGCGACAAGGCGGTCGCCAAGCTGCACCAGCTCGCCCGCGCCGAAAGCATCCCGCTCTCCTTCGCAGCCGCGCGGATATTGGACAGCGACGAGTTGACCGGCGCCGCCCGCCGGTCCCTCGGCAACCTCGTCGGCGATTTCGCGCGCTGGCGGGCCCGGCTCGACGAAGTGCCGCATCCCGAGCTGGCCCGGCTCGTGCTCGACGAATCCGGCTATACCGCGATGCTCCAGGCCGACCGTTCGGCGGAGAGCGCCGGCCGGCTCGAGAATCTCACCGAGCTGGCCCGGGCGATGGAGGAATATGAGACGCTCGGCGCCTTCCTCGAGCACGTCTCCCTGGTCATGGACAATG
>JAXDPL010000216.1:0-13214 GCA_034668385.1 Sphingomonadales bacterium
TGGGCGAGCTGGACGTCGGCGGCGCGGTAATAGCGGCGGTTGCCGGCCCGCTGCAGCGGCTTCAGCTGCGGGAATCGGGTCTCCCAGTAACGCAGGATATGCTGCGGAACGCCGAGGTCGCTGGCCAGCTCCCCGATCGTTCGGAAGGCCTGATCGCTCTTGCCGGATGCGTCCGCCATGGCCGGCCTCAGCCGCCCTTGGCGATCCGCTCGCGCATGATCTGACTGGCGCGGAAGGTCAGCACTCGGCGCGGCGCGATCGGCACTTCGACCCCGGTCTTCGGGTTACGGCCGACCCGCTCGCCTTTGTCCCTGAGGATGAAGCTGCCGAAGCCGGAGATCTTGACGTTGTGGCCGTCCGAAAGCGCCGCGCACATATGATGGAGGATCCGCTCGACGATCCCCGCCGATTCGGCGCGCGAAAGGCCGATCTCGCGATGGACGACGTCGGCGAGGTCCGCCCGTGTCAGTGTACCGGCGTCGACCCGCCTGATCGTTCCTGCGTCGGCCATCTCGTCTTCCCTCCCCCGAGACTTCAGGGCTAAACCATAGTCGAGCTTGGCTTCTTGTGCAAACCGCGTCTGCGCCAGGACGCCTTGGGGTCCGGACCCCTAGTAGCGGACCACCGCCGCGCCCCAGGTAAAGCCGCCGCCCATCGCTTCGAGCACGAGCAGGTCGCCGCGCTTGATGCGCCCGTCCTTGACGGCGGTATCGAGCGCCAGCGGCACCGAGGCCGCCGAAGTGTTGGCATGCTGGTCGACGGTGACGACGACCCGCGCCGGATCGAGCCCGAGCTTCTTCGCCGTCGCGTCGAGGATTCGCTTGTTGGCCTGGTGCGGAACCACCCAGTCGACCTCGCCCGCTTTGTGGCCGGAGGCGATCAGCACCTCGTTCAGCACGTCGGCGAGATTGACGACGGCGTGGCGGAACACCTCCTTGCCCTTCATCCGAAGCTTGCCGACGGTCCCCGTGGTGGAGACCCCTCCGTCGACGTAGAGAAGATCGTTGTGCCGGCCGTCGGCGTGGAGGCGAGTGGCGAGGATCCCTTTGTCCTCGCTCTCCTGCGCCTCGAGCAGCACCGCGCCGGCGCCGTCGCCGAACAGCACGCAGGTCGCCCTGTCCTCCCAATCGAGGATCCGGCTGAACGTCTCCGAGCCAATGACCAGCGCATGGTCGGCCATGCCGCCCTTCACCATATTGTCGGCGACGGAGAGGGCGTAGAGGAAGCCGGTGCAGACGGCGGCGACGTCGAAGGCGATGCAATCGTCGATGCCGAGCGCGGTCTGGACTCGGGTGGCCGAGGCCGGGAAGGTCTGGTCCGGAGTCGCGGTTGCGAGGACGATCAGGCCGACCTTCGAGGCCGGAACGCCCGCCGAGTCGAGCGCCTTCTTTGCCGCCTCGGTGGCGAGCGTCGCGGTCGTCTCGCCGTCGCCGGCAATGTGCCGCGCCTCGATTCCGGTCCGCTCGACGATCCATTCGTGGCTGGTCTCGACCTTGAGGGCCAGCTCGGCGTTGGTGACCCGGCGGGGGGGAAGCGCCGAGCCGGTGCCGACGATGACGGAGCGCCTCATTGCGCCGCGGCCTGGGTGCGGTGCGCGGCGACCCGGTCGAGATCCTCGATGATCTTGCGGGTGAGATCCTCGCGGACCATCCGCGCCGCCACGCGGATGGCGTTGGCGACGCCGTTGTCGGTGGCGCTGCCGTGACTCTTCACGATCAGGCCGTTGAGGCCGAGGAAGACCGCGCCGTTATGGTTGTTCGGATCGAGATGGTGCCTCAGCAGCTCGGTCGCCGGCCGCGAGATGAGGAAGCCGATCTTCGAGCGCACCGAGCTGGTGAAGGCCCGGCGCAGCAGGTCGGTGACGAAGCGGGCAGTGCCCTCGAGCGACTTGAGAGCAATGTTTCCGGAAAAACCGTCGGTCACCACCACGTCGACGTCGCCGCGCGACAATTTGTCGCCTTCGATGAAGCCGTCGAAGCTGAGCCCGAGATAGTCGGCCTCGCGCAGCACCGCCGCGGCGTCCTTCAGTTCCTCCGTCCCCTTCATCTCCTCGGTGCCGATGTTGAGAAGCTGCACTCGGGGCCGCTCGAGATCGAGGATCACCCGCGCATAGGCCGCGCCCATCACCGCGAACTGGACGAGGTTGCGGGCGTCCGATTCGGTGTTGGCGCCGAGATCGAGCATGACGAGGTCGTTGGCGCCCAGCGTCGGTAAAAGCGCCGCGAGGGCGGGCCGGTCGATTCCCGGCATGGTCCTGAGCGCCAGCTTCGACATCGCCATCAGAGCGCCGGTATTGCCGCCGGAGACGGCAGCCTGGGCGGCGCCCTCCTTCACGGCCGCGATCATCTGGCCCATCGAGGTGGTCTTGGCGCGGCGGATCGCCTGGCTCGGCCTGTCGTCGGCGCTGATTGTCTCGGCGCAGTGGACGATCTCGGTGACGGCCCTCAAGGCCGGACGGACGGCGAGCTCCGGAGCGATCGCCGCGGCATTGCCGAACAGCAGGAAGGAGAGATCGTCGCGCCGCTGGTACGCCAGATCGGCACCGGCAACCATGGTCGCGGGCCCGTGGTCGCCACCCATCGCGTCGATGGCGATCCGCGGCCCGCTGCCCACCTATCGATTCTCCTTATGCCGCCCGGCCCCGGTCTTACGCCTCGACGGGACGGATTTCACGCCCGTTATAATGGCCGCACTTGGCGCAGAGGTTGTGCGGCAGCCTGAGCTCGCCGCAATTCGGGCATTCCTGATAATTGACCGGCTTCAGCGCGTGGTGGCTGCGGCGCATGTTGCGCTTCGACGGCGAGGTTTTTCTCTTGGGGACAGCCATCCTGGCACCTGTTCCAATAAGCTAGGGTTCGCATGTGGCGAGCACGGTGCCAAAGGTCAACGGCGGTCGGCCGCGGGCCATGGCGGCCGGAGGGCTCGCTTCGAGCGGCCCGGCCTATAGCGATTTTCGCCGCTGTTGCAAGCGCGAGGCCCCCGTGCGTATCTCGCTCCTCGGAGGGGAGGCCGCGCCATGATTCTGCCGATCACGCTCACCATCACAGGGGCCGCCACGCTTCTCAACATGTGGCTCGGAATGCGCGTCAGCCAGTTGCGCACGGCCTATCGAATCTCGATCGGCGACGGCGGCAACGAAGCGTTGATCGCGCGGATGCGGGCGCAGGCGAATTACGTCGAGAACACGCCCTTCTTCCTGATTCTCCTCGGCCTGACCGAGCTCGCGATCGGCCCGCATTTGTGGCTGTGGATCGTCGCTTCCCTCTACATCCTGGCGCGCATCGCCCACGGCCTGGGGATGAGCCGGCCGCGCCCCGACAAATTGCGCCTGCGCATGATCGGGATGATCACGACCGCCATCATCCTTCTCGGCCTGGCGCTTCACGCGCTCGTCCTCGCATATTCCCACCTTCCGAAGGCCGGTCCGGTGAATTACGCGGCCGTCGCGACGGACCATGCTTGAGCTGCTCGCCGCGGCGCTCGCCGCGGCCGCGACGCCTTCGGTCTGCCGCGGCGTCGCCGAGCCGGTGATCGACGTCCATCTCCATGCTTACGAGGGCGACATCCGCTTCGTCCGCCGAGCGCCCAACCCACGGACCGGGCAACCGAGCGCCGCCACCGATGGCGCGTCCCACCGGCGCTTGACCCTCTCGGAACTGGCCCGGCTCGGCATCGTGCGGGGAATCGCCAGCTCTGAGGGATTGACGTCACCGGCCGAGAAGATGGTCGCGGAGAGCGGCGGCCGAGTCCTGCTCGGCTTCGGCCGGGACGGCGTGCCGACCAGCCAGGATCTCGCCCAGATGCGCGCCCTGGCCGCGGCAGGAAAGCTCGCCCTGCTCGGCGAAATCGCGCCGCAATATGCCGGCGTCGCGCCCGACGACCCGCGGCTGGAGCCGTTCTGGGGGCTCGCCGAACAGCTGCAGATCCCGGTCGGCTACCATATGGGCAGCGGACCGGCGCTGATCACCCGACAGGGCGCGCCCGCCCACCGAGCCGCGCTCGGCCGGCCCCTGCTGATCGAGGAGGTGCTGGTCCGCCATCCCCGGCTCAAGCTGTTCATCATGCACGCCGGCTGGCCGTTCGCCGACGAGATCCAGGCTTTGCTCAATTCCTACCCGGAGGTCTATGTCGATCTCGGCGCCATCCACTGGTACGAGAACCGCAAGGCCTTCCAGGCTTATTTGAAGCGTCTGGTGGACGAAGGATTCGGCAAGAGAATCATGTTCGGCTCCGACCAGATGGTGTGGCCGGAGGCGATCGCCCAGTCGCTCGAGGCCTATCGCGAGGCGGATTACCTGACGAGCGAGCAGCGCCGGGACATATTGTTCGACAATGCCGTGCGCTTCTTCGGCTGGACCGATCTAGCGGGGTGCGGCACCCGCTAGAACGCGGTCCGCCACGAACGGGTTGGTCTGCCGTTCCTGGCCGAAGGTGCTCATCGGGCCGTGTCCCGGCACGAAGGCGGTGTCGGCGCCGAGCGGCCACAGGCGCCCGGTTATCGCGTCGATCAAATCCTGGTGGTTGCCCATCGGGAAATCGGTGCGCCCGATCGAGCCGCGGAACAGCACGTCGCCGACGATGGCGAATTTGGACGGCGGATGATGGAAGACGACGTGGCCCGGCGTGTGGCCGGGGCAGTGATAGACGTCGAGCACCAGGTCGCCGACGCTCACCTGGTCGCCGTCGACCAGCCAGCGGTCCGATTCGAACACCTTGCCGGTGATCCCGTAATTGCGCCCATCGTCCTCCAGCCGGGCGATCCAGAAGCGGTCCGCCTCGTGCGGCCCCTCGATCTCAACGCCGAGCTCGTCGGCGAGGATCTTGGCCGATCCGCAATGGTCGATATGGCCGTGGGTGAGCAGGATCTTCTCGACGGTCACGCCGTGCTGCCGCGCCGCCGCCTTCAGCCGGTCGAGGTCGCCGCCGGGATCGGTAAAAGCGCCCTGCATCGTCCGGGTGCACCAAATCAGGCAGCTGTTCTGCTGCAGCGGAGTCACCGGGACGATCGCGGCTCGGAGAGGCGGCTGGTTCATGGAGCGCGACATGGCGGCGGGGCGGGGAAGTTGCAACCGCGGCGGCCGCCCCTCTAGAAGCGGGCCGCGATGACGCTCACCCATCTCCAGCGGCTCGAGGCCGAGGCGATCCACATCCTGCGCGAGGCGGCGGCCGAGGCGGAACGGCCGGTGATGCTCTATTCGGCCGGCAAGGACAGCTCGGTGCTGCTCCACCTCGCGGTCAAGGCCTTCGCCCCCGCCCGGGCGCCTTTCCCGCTGCTCCACGTCGACACGACCTGGAAGTTTCCCGAGATGTACGAGCTTCGCGACCGCGCGGCGGCAGCGGCGGGAATGAGGCTTATCGTCCACCGCAACCCCGAAGCGGAGGCGCGCGGGATCAATCCGATCGACCACGGCTCGGCACTCCATACCCAGATGTGGAAGACCGACGGGCTGAAGCAGGCGCTCGAGCAGGGCGGCTTCGACGTCGCCATCGGCGGCGCCCGACGTGACGAGGAAAGGGTGCGGGCGAAGGAACGCATCTTCTCGTTCCGCGCCGCCGGCCAGCGCTGGGATCCCAAGCGCCAGCGGCCCGAACTGTGGAAGCTCTACAACGCCCGCAAGGCCAAGGGCGAGAGCTTCCGCGTCTTCCCGCTCTCGAACTGGACCGAGTTCGACGTCTGGGCTTACGTCGAGGCCGAGCGGATCGAGGTCTCGTCGCTCTATCTCGCCGCGCCGCGGCGCACGATCGTCCGCGACGGGACGATTCTGGCGCTCGCAGACGGGCGCCTCGAGCCGCGGCCGGGCGAGGAGGCGAAGGAGCGCCTCATCCGCTTCCGCACCCTCGGCTGCTACCCTCTGTCGGGCGCGATCGAAAGCCGCGCCGCGACGGTCGGCGACATCCTCGCCGAGATGGCCGCGAGCCGCCTCTCCGAACGGCAGGGCCGGCTGATCGACCGCGACGGCGCCGCCTCGATGGAGCGCAAGAAGCGTGAGGGCTATTTCTGATGGCCGGCGAGAAGACGCTGCTTCGCTTCGTCACCTGCGGGTCGGTCGACGACGGCAAGTCGAGCCTGCTCGGCCGCCTGCTCTACGAGACCGGCTCGGCCTTCGAGGACGAGCTGGCCCAGTGCGAAGGCGACCTGTCGCGCCTGGTCGACGGTCTCGAGGCGGAGCGGGAGCAGGGCATCACCATCGACGTCGCCTATCGCTACTTCGCCACGGAAAAGCGCAAATTCATCGTCGCGGACGCGCCCGGGCACGAACAATATACGAGGAACCTCGTCACCGGCGCTTCCACCGCCGACGCCGCCATCCTGCTGGTCGACGCCCGCAAGGGCGTCCTGACCCAAACCCGGCGACACGCCTATCTGTGCGACCTGCTCGGGGTCCGGAGCCTGATCCTCGCGGTCAACAAGATGGATCTGGTCGATTACGACGAAGCGGTCTTCGAGCGGATCCTCCAGGACTTCATCCCCGCGGTCGGGGCCATGGCTGAACTGCGCGAGCGGGTCGGGCAACTCGTCGCCGTGCCCGTTTCCGCTCTCGCCGGAGACAACGTCTCGCGGCGGTCGGAGAACACTCCCTGGTATTCCGGGCCGACGCTTCTGGAACTGCTGGAGACGACGGACGCGGAGGATGCGCCCGGGCCTGGCGAGCCCTTTCGGATGCCTGTCCAGTGGGTAAGCCGTCCGAACCAGGATTTCCGGGGCTTCGCGGGCATGGTCGCGGCCGGACGGGTCGGCCGAGGCGACGCGGTGCGGGTGATGCCGGCGGCGACGCGGGCATGGGTCGACCGCATCCTCGTCGGCTCCGAAGATGTCCCGGAGGCAGTGACCGGCCAGTCGATCACGCTGACGTTGGACCGCGAGGTGGATTGCTCGCGCGGCGATCTGATCGCCGCCGAGCCGCTCCCGGAAGTCGCCGACCAGTTCGAGGCGGCGATCGTGTGGATGGCGGAGGAGGAGCTGGTACCCGGCCGCCAATATGCGCTGAAGCTCGGCACGCAGAGCGCGCTGGCGACGATGCAGCCGCCCAAATACGAGATCGACGTCGACAGCTTCGACCATGCCGCGGTGCGCACACTCGGCCTCAACGCGATAGGCGTTGCCGACCTGTGGACCGACAAGCCGCTCGTCTTCGCGCCCTATGCCGAGAATCGCGAGCTCGGCGGATTCATCCTGATCGACCGGGTGACCAACGACACGGTCGGCGCCGGCCTGATCCGCTACGCTCTGCGCCGTTCCCAGAACATCCATGCGCAGAGTCTCGAAGTGACCCGCGAGGCGCGCGCGGCGATCAAGGGCCAGCGGCCGCGCCTGCTGTGGTTCACCGGCCTCTCCGGCGCCGGCAAGTCGACCATCGCCAACCTGGTCGACGCCCGGCTGCACGCGGCGGGCCGCCACACCTTCCTGCTCGACGGCGACAATGTCCGCCTGGGACTCAACCGCGATCTCGGCTTTTCCGAGGCCGACCGGGCCGAGAATATCCGCCGGGTCGGCGAGACGGCGAAACTGATGCTCGACTCGGGCCTGATCGTCCTCGCCGCCTTCATCAGCCCTTTCCGCGCCGAGCGGCGGATGGTCCGCGAGATGCTGCCGGAAGGCGAGTTCGTCGAGATTTACGTCGACGCTCCGCTCGAGGAAGCGGAGCGGCGCGACCCCAAGGGCCTCTACGCCAAGGCCCGCGACGGCCTGATTCCCAATTTCACCGGCATCGGCTCACCCTACGAGGCGCCCGAGCAGGCCGAGATCCGCATCGACACGACCCGGCTCACGGCCGAACAGGCGGCCGACGAGATCCTGCGCTGGCTCGAGGAGGAACGGCGATGAAGACGGTGGCGCTTGTCGCGACGGCACTCCTCGCCGGCTGCGCGACGGTCCCGAGCACGCCGCCGCCGGCCGCGGGCAACTACGCCTGGGCGACGTTCGACGGTCGTGGGATCGAGCGGTCCGGAGCCTCGGGCCTCGCCGACCGTGCCAGCGGCCGCGCGCTCACCATCGACGATCCGGTGCGCATCGCCTCGATCACCAAGCTCCACGTCGCGCTCGGCGTCATGCGCCTCGTCGAGCAAGGCAAGCTCGACCTCGACCGCGACGTCTCCGACTATCTCGGCTGGCGCCTGCGAAATCCGAATTTCCCCGACACGCCGATCACCCTGCGCCTGCTCCTCTCGCACCGCTCGAGCCTCACCGACGGCATCGATTATGCCCTGCCCGTCGACACCACGATCGAGCGGGCGGTGGCGGACCCCAAGGCCTGGGAGACCGCGCACGCGCCCGGCAGCTTCTTCCACTACACCAACCTGAACTTCCCGGTGATCGCCACCGTCATCGAGCGCGCGACCGAAGAACGCTTCGACCGGCTGATGCAGCGGCTCGTGCTGACCCCGCTCGGCCTCGACGCTTGCTTCAACTGGACGACCTGCTCGGACACGACTGTGGCGCGGGCGGTGGTGCTGTATGCGCCGGACGGCAAGCCGGTGAAGGACGACCTCCAGGGCCGCCGCCCCGCCTGCCCGGTCGTCGCCGGCGCCGACGGGAGCTGCGCGTGGGAAACGGTGCCGCTCGGCACCAACGGCGCGCTGTTCTCGCCGCAGGGCGGCCTCAGGATTTCGGTCCGCGACATGGCCAGGGTCGGCGCGATGCTGCTCCGCGACGGGCGGCTGCCAGACGGCACGATCTTTCTGAAGCCGGAAAGCCTCGCCGAGATGCGCAAGCTGCACTGGCGCTTCGACGGCACCAACGGCGAGACGGAGCAGAATTTCTACTGCGGCTATGGCCTCGCCATCCAAATCCTCGCGCAATGCCCGCCCAGCGACGATCCGTTCGGCGACGGCCGCACGCGGATCGGCCATGCCGGCGACGCCTACGGGCTTCGCTCGGGGCTGTGGATCGACCGCGCCACCGGCCGCGGCATCGCTTACTTCGCCACCGGCCTCGGCGACGACCCGCCGAAGGGGCAATCCTCCTACCGCGCCGTGGAGGAGTGGCTGGCGGCCAAGCTGACCCCCGACGACCGACGATTCCGGGCCCGAACGGAGGCGGAGCCGGCGCGGTAGACGAAGCGGCCTAGCTGAGTTCGAAAGCCGCCGTGCAGTATCGCAGCCCCTCCGCCGGGAGGGGTCGCAGTCGCGGATCGCGGACGAGATCGCGGACGATCGCATTGACCGCGAAGAGCCGCGTGCCGGGACGGCACTCCCGTGCCAGCTTGTCGATGAACGCGGGCACTTCCTTCGAGAAGAACGGGCTGTTCACATACAGGCCCGCGGCTCCGGACAGGTCCGTGTCGAAGACGTCGCCGGCAACCGCCTCAACGCTTTCGATGCCGAAGCGTGCGGCGGCGGCGGAAATGCGGGCCCCGCGCGCGGCAACGAGTTCAATAGCGAGAACCGGGCGGTTGCAAAGCAGGGCGATACCGAGCGCGGCCGCTCCTTCGCCCGCACCAACATCGACAACGAATCCGTCGAGTGGCATTCGGCTGAACAGCCGGGCTGCAGAAACGACGTCCTCCATTTCGGATGCTGTTGAATCGAAAACGTGGCTGCCGTACTTGCCAAGCAGCTTCATTATCGATGATTCTCCCGTTGTCTGCGACATTACGTAGTCATAAATCTCAGAGAGTCGGTGCACGACTCGCCTCCATGCCACGAATGTGGGTGCAGGTTAGCGTTGCTCTGTTGTATCGCAAGTAGCGTCTCTGCTTTCTCACGAGATAAGGGAGAAAAGGCCGTGGCAATTATCGTCTTATATGCGTCCGCTATTTCGGATGCACTTTCGAGCAACGCCAGCGACGAGGAACTGGAGGTCTTGGCCAACCATGCCCGAACGGTGGTCGAGCAGCAGGGAGACCTTCACGGCGCGCTCCGCCGACTGGAGAGGGAACTCGAACGGCGCCGCAATGCCTGACGGCGCAGCGGGGCGGGCCGCGCCGTCGGTCCGCACCCGCACCTCGTCCGACGAGGGGAGACGGACGCCGGTACACGTCGTCTGGGAACTCACCCTCGCCTGCAATCTGAAATGCGTCCACTGCGGCTCCCGCGCCGGCCGGGCGCGACCGGACGAGCTCAGCACGGAGGAATGCCTCGAGGTCGTGCGCCAGCTGCGCGATCTGGGCACGCGCGAGATCAGCATCATCGGCGGCGAAGCCTATCTGCGCCGAGACTGGCTCGAGATCGTGGCCGCCATCTCGCAGGCCGGCATGCGTTGCAGCCTTCAAACCGGCGCCCGCGCGTTCACCCCGCAGAAGATCGCCGCCGCCCGCGCTGCCGGGTTGGCGGCCGCCGGCGTTTCGGTCGATGGCCCGCCCGATGTACACGACCGGCTCCGGGGCGTGCCCGGGAGCTTCGAGCGCTGCATCGAGGCGATACGCAATCTCGCCGCCGTCGGCATCCGGCCGGGCGTCAATACCCAGATCAACCGGCTCAGCATGTCGCGCCTCGGCGAACTCTACCCATCGCTGCGCGACGCGGGGTTCAAACTGTGGCAGCTGCAGCTCACCGTCCCGTCCGGCAACGCGTCGGATCGCGAGGACCTGATCGTTCAGCCTTACGAGCTGCCCGCGCTCTACGACGAGATCGCCCGGCTGTTTCTGCGAGCGCAGGGCGACGGGGTCCGGATCTTCGCGGGCAACAATATCGGCTATTTCGGGCCACACGAGCATCTCTGGAGGACGGTTACGGGGGAGCCGGAGGCCTGGGAAGCCTGCCAGGCGGCCCAGACGACGCTGGCGCTCGAAGCGGACGGGACCGTCAAGGGATGCCCGGCGCTGCATAAAGAGACGTACGGCGGAGGCAGCATACGCGAGCACTCGCTTGCGGCGGCCTGGGACGAGATGGGGGGCGCCGTCCGCCGCCGCGTCCGCCCGCCCCTCTCCGGCTTCTGCGGCTCGTGCTATTATGCATCCCGCTGCGCCGGCGGATGCACCTGGACCGCCGGGGCCGTGATGGGCACGCCCGGCAACAATCCCTTCTGCGACTATCGCGCCCGCACCCTGGGGCGAGCCGGGCTGCGCGAGCGGCTCGTCCTGGCCGGCCCGGCCCCCGGCGAGCCCTTCGACAGCGCGCGCTGGACACTGCTGACCGAGACGCTCGACGGCTTGGAAGCGCCCGCGGACGCCCTGCCGCAGGGGCCCGCAGCGCCGCCTGACGCGCCCGACCGGTTGTTCCCCTGCTCCGGCTGCAAACAATTCCTCTTCGAAGGCGAGGACCAATGCGTCCACTGCGGGACCGCCGTCGCAGAGGCCCCCGCCGAAACGCCCCTGCCGAGCGTCATCGCGGCCCTCCATCGCGCGCTGGAGTCCATCGGCCGGGAGGACGCCGCGTGCCAGGCCGAGCTGAGCGCGATCCGCGCCCGGAGCTCAATCGAAGCGCGCTAGGACTCGACGATTGAAGGCGGCAACCGCAGGCCGGGCTTCAGCGGCTGCCGAGCAAATTCCTCTCCCAGAAGAGGAGGCTGGCCCAGAATTGATAATCCTGGTTGGCCTTCTTGGCGAAGCCGTGGCCTTCGTCCCGGCCGAGCAGGTGCCACGCCTGGCCGCCGTTTCCCCGCACCGCTTTGACGATCTGATCGGCCTCCGACGGCGGCACGCGCGGATCGTTGCCGCCGGTCACGACGAACAAGGGCACGCGCAGATCCCTGACATGGGTCAGCGGCGAGATGGCGAGCAGCTTGGCGCGCTGGGCCGGATCCCGCTCGTCGCCGTACTCCACACGCCTGAGATCGCGGCGGTAGGATTGGGTGTTTTCGAGGAAGGTCACCCAGTTGGAGATGGCGACGACGCAATTGGCGCCGCGCAGCTGGTCGCCGTAGCGGATCGCCGTCGCGTAGCACATATAGCCGCCGTAGCTGCCCCCGGTGACTCCGATGCGCGAGGCGTCGATGCGCGGATCCTGCTTCAGCCGGGCGAGGAAGGCGCCGACGTCCCTGACGCTGTTCTCCCGCAGATCGGGGCCATTATCCAGGCTGACGAACCTCTTCCCATACCCCGTCGAACCCCGCACATTCGGGTAGAAGATCGCCACTCCGAGCTCGTTCAGAAAATAATTGTTGCGGCCGAGGAAGCCGGGACGCGACTGCCCCTCCGGGCCGCCGTGGATGTTGAGCAGCAGCGGGCGCCGCCCGGGGAATTTCGCCGGATCGGGCCGGTAGAGGAAGCCGGAGACGCGCTCGCCGTCGAAGCTCGTCACCTCGACCAGCTCCGGCTCGACATTGGCCCTGGGGTCGAGGCCGCCGGTCTCGCTCTCGGTCCAGCGGGTGACGGCGAGGGTCGCCGGGTTGACCGAATAGACGTCCGACGCCGCCTTGGCCGAAGCGAGGGCCACGGCGATCTCGCCCCACGGCGCCACCTCGATGCCGCCGACGATGCCGGCCGGAAGCGCGGTCACCACGCGGCTTCGGCCGGTGCGCGGGTCGAGCAGCTTCAGCCGGCTCGCCCCCGCCTCGTTGACGACATAGGCGATGAAGCGGCCATCGTCGGAAACGTCGAAGCTCTCGACGTCCCATCTCGCCTCCCGCGCCACCGGGGTGAAGCGGCCGGTGGCCGGATCGAGCCGGCCGAGGCGCTGGAAGTCGGAGCCCTCGTCGGACGTCACCCACAAGGCTCCGTCCGGCGCGAACTGGGCGCCGCCATAAGAGATTTGCTGCTTGTGGTCGCCGATCGGGGTCATCCGCCCGGTCGCGACGTCGATCCGGTAGAGATCGCTCTTGTTGACCGAGATGTAGTTGGCGACGATCGCGCTGCGTCCGTCCGGCGAGAAATCGAGCAGCGACCAGCCGCCGCCCTTCACCTCGGCGAGCCGCCGGTCGGTCGATCTGTCGCGCGGGTCGACGATGTAGAGATCCGAATCGGTGCCGTTGCGGCGGGTGGACGTGTAAGCGAGCCAGCGGCCGTCATGGCTCCAGGCGTTGATCTCGTTGCGGCTCTTGCCGTCGGTGAGGAGGACGAGGCGCCCCTTGTCGAGCCGGTAGAGCTGCCAGAACTCGCTTCCGCCAACGTCCTTCTGGACGACCATCACGTCGCCCTTGCCGCGGGAATAGCTCGCCGCCGCGATCGGGTCCGCCTCGAACGTGATCTGGCGGCGCATTCCGAGCGGGCGGGCGACTTCGTGGATCTGGGCGGTGTTGGCGAAGCGGGTGGCGATGGCGATGCCGCGGGTGCGCGGGTTCCAGCCCTGCAGCGATGCGGTTCGGAACTCCATATAAGGACGGGTGGCGTCGGCCA
>JAXDPL010000217.1:0-17985 GCA_034668385.1 Sphingomonadales bacterium
ATGACGGGGAAACAATCCATCGGAGCATCACACATGGCACGCATCGCTTTCATCGGTCTTGGCAACATGGGCGGCGGGATGGCCGCGAACCTCGTCAAGGCCGGGCATGAGGTCAAAGCGTTCGACCTCTCCGAGGCGGCGCTGGACAAGGCCGCGAAGAGCGGCTGCCTGGCGATGGGCTCGGCGGTCGAATCCGTGCGCGATGCCGAGGCGGTGGTGACCATGCTTCCCGCCGGAAAACATGTCCGCGAGGTCTACGAGACGAGCGTGATGGGCGAGGCGCCCACTTCAGCGATCCTGATCGACTGCTCGACGATCGACGTCGCGACCGCCCGCGAGGAGATCGAGAAGGCCGAGAAGGCCGGCTACCGGATGGTCGACGCTCCGGTCTCAGGGGGTATCGCCGCCGCCGACGCGGGGACTCTCACCTTCATGGTGGGAGGGACCGACGAGGCATTCGAAGCCGCGCGGCCCTATCTCGAAAAGATGGGCAAGGCGGTGATCCATGCCGGCGGGGCGGGCTCGGGCCAGGCCGCGAAGATCTGCAACAACATGCTCCTGGGCGCCTCGATGATCGCGACCTGCGAGACGTTCGTTCTGGCGCAGAAGCTCGGCCTCGAACCGCAGACTTTTTTCGACATCGCTTCAAAGGCTTCCGGCCAGTGCTGGTCGATGACGACCTACTGCCCTGTCCCCGGCGTCGGACCCCAGACACCGGCCGACCGCGATTACGAAGGGGGTTTCGCGGCGGCCTTGATGCTGAAGGACCTCCGCCTCGCCATGGAAGCCGCGCAGAGCGTCGACAGCTACACGCCGATGGGTGCCGCCGCCGAGGAGCTCTATGCCCGCTTCGCCGAGCCGCTGGGCGGCGGAAGCAAGGACTTTTCCGGAATCATCAAGATGATCGACGATAGCTGGAACCGCTGACCCGTCGCTCGCCCCCCGAATAGGCACGGGCAAGCTCGGCGGGGCCGCGCTCCGGCAGCGGGAGCCGCACCGGCGGGGACCGGCGGCGAAGATCGTCGACGCAGCGTGCGGCGGTGTGCCCGTCCCACAGGTCCGGCCGCCTCGCCTCGCGCGGAGACGACAGGGCGCGGTCCAGCTCGAGCAACAGGGTCTCGGGAACAACGAGCCGGTTCGTTCCTTCGGTGATCGTCACCGGCCGCTCGGTATTCTCGCGCAGCGTCAGGCAGGGAATTCCGAGATAGGTCGTCTCCTCCTGGATTCCGCCCGAATCGGTGATCGCCGCGGCGGCGCCGGTCACCAGGCTCATGAAGCGGACGTAGGAGAGCGGCTCCAGCAGCCTCACCCCCGCCCGCTGCAGCCGCCCGTCGAGCAGGCTGGCGCGCAGCTGCTTGGCCGTGCGCGGATGGACCGGGAAAACCAGCGGGAGGCGCCGCTGCACCTCGATCAGGGCGTCGACGAGACGGAAGAGCTGCTCCGGCTCGTCGACATTGGACGGCCGATGCAGAGTGACCACGCCATAGCCGCCGGGCTCCAGCCCGAGTTCGGCGGGCAGCGCCTCCATCTCGATCGCGGGGCGGACCAGCTCGAAGCTGTCGATCATGATGTTGCCGACGCGGCTGATCCGGCTGTCGGCTATGCCCTCGCGGCGGAGATTCTCGTCGGCGTCGCGCGAGGGCGTCCAGAGCAGGTCGGCGAGCGTGTCGGTGACGAGGCGGTTGAGCTCTTCCGGCATCGTCCGGTCGCCGCTCCTCAGGCCGGCCTCGAGGTGGGCGATGCGGAGGCCGAGCTTGGCGCCGGCGAGCGCGCAGGCCACGGTCGAATTGACGTCGCCGACCACGACGATCCAGTCCGGCCGGTCGGCGAGCGCCACCTGCTCGTAGGCGATCATGACCCCGCCGGTCTGCTCGGCGTGGCTGCCCGAGCCGATGCCGAGATGGTGATTCGGCGCCGGGAGCTTCAGGTCGGCGAAGAAGGCGTCCGACATGTTCGCGTCGTAATGCTGGCCGGTATGGACCAGCACCGGCTCGAAGCCGGGCGCGTCCGAGAGCGCGTGCCAGAGCGGCGCCACCTTCATGAAATTGGGGCGTGCTGCGGCAATCAGGTGGACGCGCTGGGCCATCGCCCCGCCCTAGCGCGCCCGGGTTAAGATAGGGTTTGGCGCCGCCCTCGAGCGGAGCCCGGACTCAGGCTTACTTGCCCGGCTCTTCCGGCTTCTTCTTCTTGACGAGCCGCGCGGACTGGACGGGAGCGGTGATGCCCATCGCCGCGGCGTCCGCAATGCTCTCGGTAATCGTCATGCAGTTGCGATAGTGGGTCATCGGGCAAATTTCCCAGGTGTCGCCGGGATTGACGCCGATGCTGCCGACCAGCCAGTCGATGACCAACTCCGAATTGGCCCGGCGGACGAGATAGTCGTCGCCGCTGTAATTCTTCTCGCGATAGAAATTGAGCTCGTTCGGGTAGGTCTGCAGCTTGGCCGGATCCTTGGCGGCCCCGGGAGCCGAGGCGAGCACGGCCAGCGCCGCGCCTGCGATCACGATCTTTCTCATGTCATCCCCTCCTCGACGGCGCGGGCAGGCGCCGGTGGATCGGGAATTTCTAGCGGCGCAAGAAGGAGATAGCAATGCTCAGCCGAGCAATGCGCGAAGCGCCGCCCGCCAATCCTCCAGCCGCCGCTCGCGCGCGCCGGCGCTCATCGCCGGCTCGAACCGCTCGACCTGGCCGCGCATCGACGCCGCCTGCTCGAGCGACCCGAAAAGGCCGCAGCCTACTCCGGCGAGCATCGCCGCGCCCAGCGCCGTCGTCTCGACGAAGCGCGGCCGCTCGACGGCCAAGTCGAGCACGTCCGCAAGGTCCTGCGCGAGCCAGTCGTTGGACGTCATGCCGCCATCGACCTTCAGCACCTCCCACGGCGCCCCGTCGGCGGCGAAGGCCGTCATCAAATCGTGGGTCTGATGCGCCATCGCCTCCAGCGCGGCCCTCACGATGTGGGCGCGGCCGGAGCCGAAGCTGAGGCCCGAGATCGCGCCGCGAACGTCGGCCCGCCAGTGCGGCGCGCCGAGCCCGCTGTGCGCGGGGACGATGGTGACGCCGCCATTGTCGGGCACCGAGCGGGCGAGCGCTTCGCTCTCCGACGCGCTGGAAATCAGGCCGAGTTCGTCGCGAAGCCATTTGACCAGACTGCCCGCGGTGAACACCGAGCCTTCGAGCGCGAAAGTGCGGACTCCGTCCAGCTGGCACGCCACGGTCGAAAGAAGGCGGTTCCGGCTGTGCTTCGGGGAGTCGCCCGTGTGGGTCAGGACGAAGGCGCCGGTGCCGTAGGTGGCCTTGGTGTCGCCGGGCGCGAGGCAGGCCTGGCCGATCGAGGCGGCCTGCTGGTCTCCCGCCATGCCGCAGATCGGGATAGGAGCGCCGAAATGCCCTGCCACCGTCGCGCCGAAGCGGCCGGCGCAATCGACGATCTCGGGCAGCGGCGAACGCGGGACACCCCAGAGGTCGAGCAATTCCGAATCCCAGGCGCCGCTCGCAATGTCCATGAGGGCGGTGCGCGAGGCGTTGGTCGCGTCGCTGACGTGGAGGCCGCCGCTAAGGCGAAAGACCAGCCAGGATTCCACTGTACCGACGCACAGGTCGTCTCCCGCCTCGCGGACGGCCGGCCAGTGTTCCAGTGCCCACGCGATCTTCGAGGCGCTGAAATACGGATCGAGAAGCAGCCCGGTGCGCGCCTGGACCAGCGGCTCGCGGCCCGCCTCCCTGAGCGCGTCGCAGGCGGCCGCGGTGCGCCGGTCCTGCCAGACGATGGCCGGGGCGAGGGCTCGGCCGGTGCGCCGGCTCCAGAAGACGATCGTCTCGCGCTGGTTGGTGATACCGAGGGCCGCCATTTTTCCGGCGCCGCCGCCCGCTTCCACCACGGCGCGCGCGCACGCGAGGCTCTCGCGCCAGATCTCCTCCGCGTCGTGCTCGACCCATCCGGAGCGCGGATAGGCCTGGGTCAGCTCCCTCTGTTCGCAGCCGAAACAGGCGCCGTCTTCGCCGAACAGCATCGCCCGGGTGCTCGTCGTGCCTTCGTCGATGACCAGGATGAGCCCGCTCGAGCTCATAGGCTATGTCCTCGCACCGTTATTGCGAGGAGCGTAGCGACGAAGCAATCCAGTTCAAGGCCTCGTACTGGATTGCTTCGCTCCGCTCGCAATGACGATAAGAGGCGACGATGGAACGCTTCGACCTCCTCATCATCGGCGGCGGGATCAACGGGGCGGCGATCGCCCGCGACGCCGCGATCCGGGGGGCGAGCGTGCTGCTCGTCGAGAAGGACGACCTCGCCTCCCATACCAGCTCGTCCTCCTCCAAGCTGATCCACGGCGGCCTGCGCTACCTCGAATATGGCGACATCCGACTGGTCCGCGAGGCGCTTCGGGAGCGCGAGACCTTGCTGCGCATCGCGCCGCACATCGTCCGGCCGCTGCGTTTCGTCCTGCCCCATTGCCGCGGCATGCGGCCGCACTGGATGATCCGCGCCGGCCTCTGGCTCTACGACCTCTTGTCGCTGAGGGGCAGCCTGCCGCGCTCCCGACGGCTGTGGCGCAACCGGCGGGCGCTGCACGGTCCGCTCAAGGACCGGAGGCGCCTGCTCACTTATTGGGACGCCTTCGTCGACGATTCGCGTCTGACCGTGCTCAACGCCGTCGACGCCGCCGAGCACGGCGCCGAGATCGCCACCCGCACCGAATTCCGCTCCGCCCGGCGCGAGGGCGCGCTATGGCGAGCCGAGCTGTCCGGCGGCCGGGCGGTCGAGGCTGCGACGATCGTCAACGCGGCCGGCCCCTGGGTCGCCGAAGCGCTGACCCGGCTTCACGGCACCGCGCACAGCCGAGTCCGGCTGATCAAGGGCAGCCATGTCGCCGTTCCGAGGCTGTATGACGGCGATCACGCCTACATCCTCCAGCAGCCCGACAAGCGCGTCGTCTTCGCCTTGCCCTTCCATGGAGACCTGACTCTGATCGGGACGACGGACATCCCCGTCGACGCGCCCGGCGATGCCGCCATCTCGGCCGAGGAGATACGCTATCTCTGCGAGGCGACGGACCGCTATTTCGTCAGGCAGGTCGTGCCTTCGGACGTCGTCTGGAGCTATGCCGGCGTGCGCTCGCTCTACGACGACGGCGCCCGCGACGCCCGCGCCGTCACGCGCGACTGGCATCTCGAGCTGGACGCCGCCCCGGGGGCCAAGCTGCTCTCGGTCTTCGGCGGCAAGATCACCACCGCCCGGGCCCTCGCCGAGCACGCGCTCGACCGGCTCGAAGTGGAAGGCTGCCGCTCTACCGCGTGGAAGAGCCTGCCCGGCGGCGATCTCTATCCGGCCTTCCTCGACTGGCTGCGCGCGCTCTCGGCCTGGATGCCGCCGCCCATGGCGACCCGCCTCTCGCAGGCCTACGGCACGCGGCTGAAAGAGCTTGTCGGCGACGCCTCGAGCTTGGCCGCTCTCGGCCGCCATTTCGGTGCAGGCCTCTACGAGACCGAAGTGCGCTGGCTGACGGAGCGCGAGTTCGCCCGCACCGCCGACGACATTCTCTGGCGCCGCACCAAGCTCGGCCTCCAGTTCACGCCCGCGCAGACGAAGGCACTCGAGCGCTGGCTAGCCCTGCGGAGTCATCCCGGCGGAAGCCGGGACCCATGAACGCCGATCGGTGAGGACGGCAGTGACGGCCTCGCCTCTTCTTCGCAGCGCAATGTTCATGGGTCCCGGCCTTCGCCGGGGATGACTATTGCGCAATGACCCCCGTCACGGCCCTTCGTGAAGCGGGTCGGTCCCGTGCGGCGGGACCTCGTCCATCTCGTGCCTATTCTCCTCGCCTTCGCGGGCGATCTCCTCGTCGTCGGACGGGAGGTCTTGTTCGCTGTCCTGCGGACGGCCCATGGCTTCACTCCTCTCGCGGCGAGGAACCCCTTCGCGCCCCTTCCGGTTTCAGCCTCATGGCACATCACCTGGTCGCTCGGCCCGGGGCGTGAGGCGAAGGAATCGAACGACGTGCTGCGCGATGGACACTGGGAGCGGTTCGGTTTGCCGATTCCGGTCAAGCTCGAGCCGGCCCGCTTCCGCTGATGAAGCGCCAGCTCTACCTGGACTGCGACGGCGTCCTCGCCGATTTCGACACGGGCGCCACGGCGGTGCTCGGCCTGCCGCCGCGCGCTTTCGAGCATCGCCACGGAATCGGCCGCTTCTGGGCGAAGCTCGCCTCGGCGCCCGATTTCTATTTCAGCCTGCCTTTGATGCCCGACGCGATGCGCCTGTTCGACGCCGTCCGCCCTCTCGACCCGATCATCCTCACCGGCCTGCCGGGCGGCAATTGGGCGGCCGACCAGAAGGTGCGGTGGGCGGCCAAGCATTTCCCCGGCACCCGCATCATCACCACCCTGGCCCGCGACAAGCGCGACCACGCGAAGGAGGGGGATATCCTCGTCGACGACCAGCTCCGCCACGCCCACCTGTGGGAAGGCGCCGGCGGGATCTTCGTCCACCACAACGATGCGGAGGACACGATTCAGCGCCTGAAGGCCTATTTCCCTCTCTAGCCAGGCCTCTATGGTCGGGAGCGAAGATTCGGGGAGGCCGCGCTTGAGATTCGTCGCGTATCCGCTGCTCGGCGCGGCCGCCTTCTTCCTCGTCGCCGGCAAGCCCCCCGAAGACCGGCCCATCTCCTACAAGATCACGCCGGTGACCGAGCGCGACGGAAGCCGCGCCCTGAGAGTCGACATGCGCTTCCGCGGCGATTCCGACGGCGAGACGCAGCTCGCCCTTCCCGGCACCTGGGCCGGCACCTCGGAGCTGTGGCGCTTCGACACGAAGCTCGAGATACGCGGCGCCAAAAGCCTCGGCGGCACCTACGACCGGCCGCTCATCCGCCATTCGCCCGGCAAGCGCCTCAAGGTCCGCTACACAATCGTGTCGGCCTACAAGGAGGATCCCGGCTTCGATTACGAGAAAGCAAAGCCGTTGGTCCGGCCCGACTGGTTCTTCGCCCACGGCGAGACTTTGTTTGCCCGGCCGGAAGGCCGCGACGCCCGGCCCGCGAAGTTCAAATGGGGCAAGCTGCCCGACGGCTGGACGGTCGCTTCGGACCTCGATCACCTGAACGGCGAGCCGACCACGCTCGCCAATCTGATCAACAGCGTCGCGATCGGCGGCGCGAAGCTCCGGACGGTGAGCCGCAACCTCGCCGGCGCCCCCTTCCGCGTCGCCATCCTAGGCCGGTGGAACTTCACGCCCGACGCGCTCGCCGATACCGCGTCGGCCATCCTCGCCGCCGAAAATGCTTATTGGGGCGACCGGCCCGGACCTTTCCTCATCGCCATGGCGCCGCTCGGCGATCTCCCCTCCGGCCTTTCCTATACCGGCACGGGCCGGGCCGACGCTTTCTCGATCGCCTCGACCGGCGCCTTCAGCCTCGATCTGGCGCCGCGCTTCCTCGCGCACGAATTCATGCATTCCTGGGTGCCGATCGGCCTCGGTGCGATGCCCGAGGAGAGCGAGGCGGTCGATTACTGGTTCAGCGAGGGCTTCACCGACTATCTGGCGACAAAGGTGCTGCTCCGCTCCGGCCTCTGGACGTTCGCGCAATGGGCGGCGGACAAGAACGAGACCCTGCTGCGCTACGGCACCTCGCCCGCCAGGACCGCGAACGGGGCCGACATCGCCGCCCGCTTCTGGACCGACCCGGCGGTCCAGCAGGTGAGCTACGACCGCGGCCACCTGCTCGCCGCCAAGCTCGACTCGGAGATCGCCGCGCGCTCCGGCGGCAAGCTCAGCCTCGACGAAGTGCTCCGGGCGCAGCGCAAGGCGTCCGAGGACAATTCCGAGCTCGCGACGACCCTGTTCGCCAGGACGCTGAAAAACATGACCGGCATCGACCTTGAGGCCGATCTCGAGCGCTACGCCCGCCGCGGCGAGCCCCTGATCCTCCCCGCCGACCTGTTCGGCGACTGCGCTCCGATCGCCACCGAGCGCCGCAAGTCCTTCCACCGCGGCTATGACGCCGAGGCGACGCGCAAGGCGGGTGGCGTCATCACCGGAGTCGTTCCCGACGGCCCGGCTTATGCGGCGGGCATGCGCGACGGCATGCGCCTCGTCCGCCGCGAGGCCGGCAAGGTCGGCGATTCCACCGTCGAGATCGCCTACCGGATCGCCGACGCCGATGGCGAACGGGTGATCCGCTACTTGCCGGAAGGGAAGGACGAGTTCGTCGTCCAGCGCCTCGAGCCCGATTCCTCACCCGACGATCAGGCCCGTTGCCGTGCCCGCCTCGGCGGCGCCCCGAGCTGAGTCGGCTGATTGCAATATCCGCACGAGGGGCCTATGCGCCTCGCCGCGCCTTCCCGAGGGCGAGAAGGCCGCGAAATCATGGACTTGTCCTGGAGATACGCCAGTGAAACTCAGCCTGCTCTGCGCCGCTTCCCTCGCCGCTCTCGCCGCCGCTCCGGTCCTCGCCCACGAACAGCATGACTGCCTCGACGAGGCCTGCACGATACAGTCCCTGATCGCTCCGGCCCAGCACGCCGGCGCCGCCCGCGCCCCGACGATCGACCCCTCCAAGCCGATCCATTACGGCGCCTGGGGCTTCGACGTCGCCGGAATGGACCGCAGCGTCAGGCCCGGCGACGATTGGTACGAGTTCGTCAACGGCACCTGGACCAGGCACACCACCATCCCGGCCGATCGCACCTCATGGGGCGGCTTCGCGATCCTTCGCGACCTCTCGGAAGCCCGGCTCCACAGGCTGATCGAAGGCTACAACCCGGCCGACGCCAAAAATCCCGACCGCGCCAAGGTTGCGGTCCTCTATCGCAGCTTCATGGACGAGGCCGCGGCCGAGCGCGCCGACGCCCAGCCCCTTCTCGCCCGCCTCGCGCCGGTCCGCGCTGCCGCCGGCAAGGAAGACATCGCGCGGCTGATGGGCCAGTCGATGGGCGGCTTCGGCGCCAGCCTCTTCGGCCCGGGAGTCTCCGACGACGCCAAGCAGCCGGACATCTATTCGCTTTACCTCAGGCAGTCGGGCCTCGGCCTGGGCGACCGCGATTTCTACACCGATCCCAAGTTCCGCCCGCAGGTCGAGCGCTACCGGCAATATGTCGCCCAGATGCTCGGCCTCGCCGGCTGGCCGAACCCCGAGGCCGCGGCCGACAAGGTCGTCGCCATGGAGACGCGCGTCGCCGAGGCGCACTGGACCCGCGCCCAGAGCCGCGACCGCGACAAGACCTATAACCTCATGACTCTCGCCGACCTGCAGCGCGAGGCGCCCGGCTTCCCCTGGCAAACCTTCTGGAACGCCGCCGGCCTGTCGCGCGCCGAGCGGGCGATCGTCGCCCAGAACACGGCCTTCCCGAAGATCGCCCAGGTCTTCGCCGACACCGATCTCGACACGCTCAAGGCCTGGGAGGCGTTCCGGACCGCCGACGACATCGCGCCCTTGCTTTCGAAGCGCTTCGTCGACGCCCAATTCGAGTTCCGAAGCCACTTCCTCAACGGCCAGCCGGAGCAGCGCGCGCGCTGGAAGCGCGGCGTCGGCTTCGCCGAGAATGCGATGGGCGAGGCGATCGGGCGCGACTATGTCGCCCTCTATTTCCCGCCTTCGTCCAAGGCGAAGATGGACCAATTGGTCGCCAACCTCAGGACCGCGCTCGGCGGCCGAATCCGCAACCTCGCCTGGATGGGTCCGGCGACCAAGCAGGAGGCGCTCGCCAAATTGAGCCACTTCAACGTCAAGATCGGCTATCCATCGAAATGGCGGGACTATTCGGCGCTCCAGATCGTCCCCGGCGACCTCGTCGGCAATGCCGAGCGCGCCGCCCGCTTCGAATGGGATTACCGCCGCAACCGGATGGGCAACCCGGTCGACAAGGCCGAGTGGGGCATGACCCCGCAGACGGTCAACGCTTACTATAACAGCGTCAAGAACGAGATCGTCTTCCCCGCGGCCATCCTCCAGCCTCCCTTCTTCGACCCGAGAGCGGACATGGCGGTCAATTACGGCGGCATCGGCGGCGTGATCGGACACGAGATCAGCCACGGCTTCGACGACCAGGGCCGCAAGTCCGACGGCAACGGCGTGCTCCGCGACTGGTGGGCGCCCGAGGACGCCCGCAAGTTCGAGGCGCAGGCCAACCGCCTCGGCGCGCAATACGAAGCCTACACCTTCGCCAACCTTCCCAACATGCACATCAACGGCAAGGCGACGATGGGCGAGAATATCGGCGATCTCGGCGGCACCCTGATCTCGCTCGACGCCTATCACGCCTCGCTGGGCGGCAAGCCCGCGCCCGTGATCGGCGGCTTCACCGGCGACCAGCGCTTCTTCCTCGGCTGGGGCCAGGTGTGGCGGACGATGCAGCGGCCCGAGGCGCTGCGTCAGCAGCTGGTCAGCGATCCCCACTCGCCCGGCCAGGTCCGCGCCATCGCTCCGCTGCGCAACGTCGACGCCTGGTACCAGGCCTGGGGCGTCAAGCCCGGCGACCGGCTCTACATCGCCCCGGAGGACCGCGTCCGGATCTGGTGAGGCCAGGGGACACGTACTCGCTACGTGCCCCTCTCCCCCCGTTGAAATGGGGACACGTACGAGTACGTGTCCCCATCCCCTCCGTAGAGCGATAGTTAACGGCTCCGCGCTAGAGCAGCGGCGATGCCGATCCGGCCGACGCTCAAGGAGGCGCTGCTCGCGCTCTACCTCTTGGCGACCCTGCCCGCCGTGGCGGAGCGGGCGGGATCGCTCGGCCTCACCCCCGCGCTCGGCCTGTTCTTCGTCTTGTGGGCGGTAATGACCACCGGCCTCCTCCTCGCCGCCTACGCGAAGAGCTTCGCCGTCCGCGCGCTGTGGGCGCTGCTCTTCGCCGGCGCCGCCGGCTTCGTCGCCGCCTTCGAACGGGTGACGGGCCAGTTCCTCACCTACGACGCCTTCATCAACATGGTCTCGTCGACCGGCGACGCCGACAACGCGGTCGCCCAATATGGCCGCTCGTTCCTCGTCCCGGCCGCCCTCGCCTTGTTGCTTGCCGCGGCGGTCCTGCTGAAGCCGAGGCGGCCGGTCCGTTACGCCGGCATTGGGCCGCTCGCCGTGATCGCCGTGCTTTCGCTGATCCTCTACGCCCGCGGCGGCGAGGGCGCGCGCGGCCTGCCCCCGTCCTTGACCGGCCTCGCTTACGGCGACCTCGCGCTCTACGAAGCCGCGACCGAGCGTTACGGCCCGCGCCAGCCGGTCCGGCTCCGGCCCGGAACGACGCCGGCCGGCGATCTCGTCTTCCTGATCGACGAGAGCGTCGCCGCCGCCTACCTCGACATCGACAATCCGCAGGGCGGCGTGCGCTCCGGCCTCGCCGAGCCGCGGCCGGGCATCTCGGTCGCCAATTTCGGCATTGCCTCGTCGGTCACCGACTGCAGCTGGGGAAGCAACCTCACCCTGCGCTACGGCGGCACCCGCGCCGATTATCGCCGGATCGACGCCACCGGTCCCTCGCTCTTCGCCTACGCCAGGGCCGCCGGCTTCCACACCGTCTATATCGACGCCCAGCGCGCCGACCCGGCCGCGAATACACTGGTCGCAGACGAGCTGGCCGGCATCGACAAGGTGATCAGCCTCGGCCGGCTGCCGGTGGTCGACCGCGACCTTGCCGCCGCCGCCATCGTCTCGCGCTACCTCGGGGACGGCCGCCGCGACTTCATCCTCGTCAACAAGGTCGGCGCGCATTTCCCGGTCCACGACAAATATCCCGACTCCTCCATGCGCTACCGGCCGGCTTTGCCGCGCGGCCGCTTCGTGGGCGTCAGCGACACCGGCAGCCGCGCCGGCTTCGGCGGCAGCGCGGAGGAATGGCGGCGCTATCGCAACGCCTATCGCAACACCCTCGCCTGGAACGTCGGCGCCTTCTTCGACCGGCTGCTCGGCGGCGGGATCGGGGGCGCCACCCTGGTCTACACCTCCGACCACGGCCAGAACCTCCACGAGGCCGGCGGTCCCGGACTCAACACCCATTGCAGCCCCGATCCGGGCATGGCGGAAGGCGCGGTGCCGCTGGTTCTGATCCGCGCCGCCGCAACGCCGGGCCCGGACTGGACCGGCGCCGCCGCCGCCAACCGCGACCGCGCCAGCCACTACGCCCTCTTCCCGACCCTCCTCACCCTGATGGGCTATGACGAAGGCGAGGTCGCGCGCCTCTACGGCCCGCCGCTCGACCGGCCGCAGACCGCGCCGCTCGCCTTCAACGCCTTGTTCAACGCGCGCCTCGGCCGCGCCCCGGTCTGGAAGCCGATCGACCCGGCGCGACTTCCCAGGCCCCCGGCCACCGACTTCCGGCCCTGATCCTCCCGCCCTTGCGCGGCGCGGACCGATCGGCAAAGAGCGGCCGATGAGCAAGCGCTATCTCTCGGGCATCCAGGCCACCGGCGTGCCGCATATCGGCAATTATGTCGGCGCGATCCGCAGCTGGGTGGCGAGCCAGGATACCGACGCCGAGACCTTCTACATGATCGCCGATCTCCACGCGATCACCGTCCCCACCGACCGCGAGACGATGCTCGCGAACCGCCTCGGCGCGATGGCGGGGCTGATCGGCTGCGGCCTCGATCCGGCGCGCGCCACTTTGTTCTTCCAGAGCCAGGTCCCGCAGCATGCGGAGCTCGCCTGGCTGCTCTCCTCGCGCGCCTATATGGGCGAATTGAACCGGATGACCCAGTTCAAGACCAAGAGCGCCGCCGCGAAGGACGGCGGCAACCTCGCGATCTTCGCCTATCCGGTGCTCCAGGCCGCCGACATCCTCCTCTACCAGACCGACTTCGTGCCGGTCGGCGAGGACCAGCTCCAGCATCTCGAGCTGACCCGCAACATCGCCCAGCGGCTCAACGGCCTCTACGGAGAGACCGTCAAGGTGCCCGAGGCGGTGGTGCCCAGGGTCGGCGGCCGGGTCATGGACCTCCAGCAGCCGACCAGGAAGATGTCCAAGACCGGCAACGACAGCGTCCAGGGCGTCGTCTTCCTCACCGACGAGGACGACGCGATCACCCGCAAGGTCGGCCGCGCCGTCACCGATTCCCTCGGCGAGGTCAGGGTCAGCGACGAGCAGCCGGGCCTCAGGAACCTGCTGACCATCTTGGCCGCGCTCGAAGGCGTTTCGGTCGAGGAAGCGGCGCGGCCGTTCGCCGGCGGCGGCTACGGCGCGATCAAGAAGGCGCTGACCGAGCGCCTGGTCGCCACCCTCGGCCCGATCCGCGCCCGGATCCGCGAGCTGATGTCCGATCCCGCCGAGCTCGAGCGCACCCTCGCCCCAAGCCGCGAACGCGCCCGCGCCGCCGCCCAAGCGACGCTCGAAGCGGTCAAGGAGTCGATGGGCTTCTGACAGGGATGCCGGCGATCCTCCGGTCCTCGACACGATCGAGCCGCGCTCGTCGCTTTGGAAAAAGGCGAGCGAGTTGAACGTGGGAGCGGTGAAATATTCGGCGAGGATCTCGTCCGGCCCGGGCCCGAACACGTAGCGCCGCGCCCGCGACTGGGTCAGGTAATCGGCGGCGACCTGGCCGGCCAGGTCCTCCACCACCTCCGCCTTGTAGCCGTCGGAATTGGCGTCGATGTACTGCAGCCGCCCCAGCGGATCGTAAGTGAGGGTCGTGGCCGTCGCATAATGGCCGCCGGGGTTGGCGATATGGGTGAGGAGGTTCTCCGAGCTGTAGGTGTAGGTATTGGCGCCGTCCGACGTCAAATTGCCCTTCTTGTCCCACGTGAAGCCGGCGCTCCCTGCCTGCACCATCTGGTTCTTCCCGTTCGCCGCGTAGGCGGTCGAGGCCGAGGTCAGCGCATAGACATAGGCATTGTTCGAGACGGTGCGGCCGACGATCTGGTTCGCCGGGTTGTAGCTCGCGTCGGTCTCTCCCGTCGGCAGGTCCTTCAGGGTCACGCGGTTCAGGTTGTCGAACGTGAAGCCGATCGTCGTCCCGTCCCGAAGGCGCCTCGAGGTGACGTTGCCGTTCGCGTCGTAGCCAAGCTGCTCATAGTCGGAGGAATGGCTCGTATTGGGCAGGATCGGTCAGCGTTGTGCGGACCCTTTAGAGGCAAGTTTGGTGAATATTAGATCGATTAGCTCAGCTACGCTCAGTACGGTCGCCGGGGCCCCGGGTTCGCATGGGGCGACTTCTTCCAAGCCAATCCCAAACTCATCTTCCAAATGCTCGACGAACTCTATACAATCGTAACCATTGATCCCCGTATCCTTGAGCAGGGTGTCTATAGAGCTTAGCCGTTTAGCGCTAAACTTATAGACCGCTTCAACAACCTTCCGTTGGACTTCAGCGCGTTCTACTTTGAGCATATTTTCTCAGCTCCAATTGCCTTTCCAGCCGACCATCCAGCCAACGCAGCGCCTCCTATTACGGATACTCTCGACACCACTCTTCCGATGGCGCCCCCTACACTGCTAGTGCCTGCTATTTGGAACGACATCCGAAGATTCCGACCGAAAAGGCCGCGTGTCAACGTCGAGATTATCGAGGTCCCACCCCCTCCGCCTGCAAAACCCATCCGGGGGTAAGGCACCCAAGGCCCACCCAGAGCAACGCCGGCGGCTCCAGCGCCCACCTTGCGGGCTGTATTACCGGCAACGCGAGCTTTGCATTGCTGTTTGGTTTCGTCCGGGCGGCGAGGTACAGGCGGTTTCAGGTGCTTCTCCGCAAAAGAGTCCAAAGTGAATGCAAGCCATTGGACGACGTCAATCGGAGCGTCATCGGCTTTCTTGTTCTTCGGCCTTTTGCCATTGATTGTGATCGTCGGATCGCATTTACCATCACCGTCTACGTCGGGGCAGTCCGGCGCAGGCGGAGGTCCGCCAGTGCCTAGAGAATCGACGATGTTTATCGGGTCGCCACCGACGTAAGCGTAAAGGTTCGGGCCGCCATCGTAGTCAATGGGATCCGGCTGCACAAACCGTCCGGACACGGCGTCATAAGCTCGCGCCTTGTAATCGTAGAGTCCTGCCTCGCTCAGCCATTTCTGGCCGGTATATTGGAACCGGCCGATATTCTGGGGCGCCGGTGCCCCATATTCGTCGTAGCGGTTGATGCCGAGCGTCTTGCCGGCGCCGTCGGTGACGGAGACGATCGAACCGCGCTCATCGGCGTGGAGGTAGCGGCGGTCGGCCGTGCCCGTGCCGGAACCCTCGTACCAGACAAGCGGCTCGTCCACGTCCGGACCGTGGACGTAGCGGCGAAGCACATTGCCCGAGCCGTCATTTTCGGCAACCAGATCGATACCGTCATAGCCGAACGTGGTCGTCGCCCCGCCGCTCTGGATCGAGGACAGGCGCAAGATCGGGTCGTAGCCGAAGCTCACTCCCCCGCTCACGGTCTTGAGCAGATTCTCCGAGCTGTAGGTGTAGCTGTTGGTGCCGTCGCCGGTCAGGTTGCCCTTCTTGTCCCAGGTGAAGGCGGCACTTCCGGCCTGAACCAGGTGCCGTCTTATTGCCTAGACAAGATCATTCTCATCTATGTCGGCGACTCCTAGAGCGTCAGAGGGGATTTCGTATATTTCAGCAGTCTGCTGCATCAATGTTACGACACGATGGAAGGCAAGCAGATACCCGGATTTCGTACTCTCAGAATCCGAGCCGACCGAGTCATCGCTGTCGCGCTTTGCGTTGATGACGATTTCGCGTAGCGCCTCGCCAAACACTCTCACATAAGCTTCATAGTTTGGGTGCATGTTACATCCTTGAGGCTTTCTCGTTCTCGGATATGATCTTGTATGCTTGAGCCCGCTTAACATCTTCGTTCCAATGAAAGAGTATGTTCTTTTGCTTCAACGGGCTTAGAGAAGACCAATCCTTGATCTTCGACACAGGGTTTTTAATCCAGTTCATGTGTTGTTCTATAAGTTTATCAAACGACCTGATTGACCTTTCGAGTTGACGAACCGTCATTCGCTCGGCCTGAAGTGCATGCGCAGGATAGCGAGCGGCCGCGCTAATGGCGACCGGATTTACGGCCTCGGCGCCGATCCGGCCCGCTGCTACGGCGGAGCGACCTGTTCCCGCGCTTGCGACGGTGAGGACCTGCTCCCCGAGCATGTTTGCGGCGTGGCCAGCCGCCTCTACATATTGGCCGCGTTGGTATGCATTCACCGCCTCGTCCCACGCAATCTGTCCTGGAACGAGGAGGCGAAGCAGCCAATGACTGCGGAATTCTGTTCCATCAGGATCGCCCTCGTTCATTGGATCGTCGCCGACATAGGCGTAGAGGTTCGCGCCGGCGTCGTAGCCTTTGGGATCGGTCTGGAGGAACAGGCCGAGCTTGGGGTCGTAGAAGCGGGCCTTGTAGTAATAGAGGCTGGGCTCGGCGAGCCAGAATTGGCCGGTATATTGGAACCGGCCGGTGTTGCTCGCGCCCGGCACGCCGTAATCGTCGTAGCGGTTGATCCGCGGCGTGCCGGTGCCGTCTTCGGCGGCGACCACCGAGCCGCGCTCGTCCTGATAATACCAGGTGCGCGCCGAGAAGGTGGGGGCCAGGCGGTCGCCGACCAGCACCTCGTCGGGCTCCGGCCCGAACATGTTCCGCACGGTGCGAGACATCGTCTGCACTTCGAACGCCACCTGCCCCGCCTGATCCTCGACCAGCTGCTCCCAGAAGCCGGAGAAGTTGGAGCCGACCTCGCGAAGCCGCCCCAAGGGATCGTAGGCGAGGCTCGTCGCGGTCGAGTGGGTTCATCCGCTGCGCCGTGCAGTCGACCCCGCCAGCGGCCAACAGCGCGGCGGCACCTTAGGGTCGCTGGTTTGCCCGCCCGAACGCCCGAATGGCTACGACCAGATACACTCCGAAAAACGCCATCGCGAGCGCCACGAATAGAATAGCCTTTTTCTCAGGCGCGCCCCAGGACGGGAGTGTCGAAAGCCATGCGGCGCCCAGCAGCAGGTAGCGCGGAATCAGGACATCCGGCCTATACCCCTCCCTTAACGACACCTCCCGCTCCTCACCAATCAAAGCGGAAGGCCACCTTCCTCTTACCTGCATCCAGAGCCACAGGTCTCCGAAAACGAAGAAGACAATTCCGGAAACAGCACCGATCAAGAACTCCACTTCCGACCTCCTGGAAGTCTAGTGAATACAAACCACAGCACTAACATATCTCCCTGCTGCGCGCCCTGCCACCTCATCTGCCTCCCTGCCATAGCGGGAGCCGACCTTCTCCAGGGCGCGGAGTCCCTTCGACGCTCGCGATGCCAATGGGCCTGCGACCGCGCCGGCCGCAGCGCTAGCGGCCCCCCGATAGTCTCCCTGCGACATCGCTCCAGCGAACTCGAGGGCGTTTCCGCCGGCGGCGAGAGCCTTCGAACCTAGTGCCAGCGTTCCGAACACAACTGCGCCGACACCGGTTTCAGAGGTTGCGACGGCGGCAATGCCGAACACCGTCGCGCCAATGTCACCCGCCCAGGCTAGGGTCTGTCCAACCTTCCTGGCGGCACCCGCGGTCGTCATGGGAGAGGATGTACAAATCGGCTTCTTCGGCTTGGGCGGCGCGGGAGGCGTCGGACCGCGGAGGCTCCAACCGGGGTCCGCGTGATACCCGCCGAAAACTTTAACGCAGGCGAAATGGGCAGTTATGATGACTCCGCCATTGCCGTCTGACTCGGCAGGAGCCGGGATGAGAATTTTCAAGTCGCCGACGTCGCATTGTCCCAAAGGATCGACCAGATTCACTGGGTCACCGCTGACATAGGCATAAAGATTGGGGCCGTTATCGTACCCGATCGGATCCGGTTGAAGGAAGCGTCCCGCGACCGAGTCGTAGAACCTGGCCTTATAGTCATAGAGGCCCGCCTCGCTCAGCCATTTCTGGCCGGTATATTGGAACCGCCCGATATTCTGGGGCGCGGGCGCTCCATGTTCGTCGTAACGGTTGATCCCGAGCGTCTTGCCGGCGCTGTCCGTTACCGCAACGATTGAGCCCCGCTCGTCAGCGTGAAGGAACCGGCGGCTCATCGTGGCCGAGCCGT
>JAXDPL010000218.1:0-3180 GCA_034668385.1 Sphingomonadales bacterium
TCGCGTCCGAGGTGAACAAGCAAGCCCAGCGGCTCGAGGGGTTCGCCGACGAATTCGCCGCCATTCTGTCGCGGCAAATCGACGAGCGGGCGTGAACGGATGGCGGCCAGCAGCTCAGGACTCGCGGTTTCAGGCGGCAAGCGCCGGGGGCGCCGCCGCGGCGTGATGGCGGAAATCAACGTCACGCCGATGGTCGACGTGATGCTGGTGCTGCTGATCATCTTCATGGTGACGGCGCCCCTGCTCGTGGCGGGAGTGCCGGTCGACCTTCCGAACAGCAAGGCCGGCGCGCTCGACCAGGAGGCGAAGCCGGTCCAGGTCGCGCTCGACAAGGCGGGCGGCATCTTCGTCGATTCGCAGCCGGTCGCCGCGGCGGATCTGCCGGCGCGCCTCTCGCGGATCGCCGCTTCGTCGCGCGAGCCCGGCGGGCCGCGCCTGTTCCTCCGCGCCGACCGCGGGCTCGATTACGGCAAGGTGATGGCGGTGATGGGCGAGATCAACGCCGCCGGCCTGCGCCGGGTCGCCCTGGTCAGCACCCAGGCGGGCGAGGCGCGCTGATGGACCGGGCAGAGAGAGCCGGCTTCGGAATCGCGGCGGCGGGGCATCTCGCCTTGCTCGCGGCCCTGTCGCTCGGAGTCGCCGCGACCCGCCTGCCGCCGCCCCGCCAGCAGCCGATCGAGGTGTCGTTCGCCGACGAGGCGGCACCGCAGAGCCAGGCGCCCGAGGCCTCGGCCGAAGCGCCCGCGCCGAAGCTCGCCGAGGAAGCCGGACCGCCCGAGCCCGCCGCCCCGCTTGCGCCTCCACAGGCCGCGCCGCAGCTTCAGCCGGCGCCGAGCCCCCGTCCCGCACCGCCCGCCGCCGCCGCTCCGGCGCCGGTGCCGCCCGTCGCCCGCCCGGCGCCGCGCTCGACCGGTCGGCTCACCGGCCTGCTCGCCGGCCTTTCGGACAGCGACAGCCAGAGCAAGGCCACCAAGCCGGCGGCGGCGACGGCCGGCCCCGCGGTCGAGGCGTCGCTCGCCGCCGAGGTGCGCCGGCAGGTGAAGCCGCAATGGCAGAAGGTGGTGCCGACCGGCGCCGACGCCGAGTCGCTGCGTACCGAGCTCAGCCTGACCTTGGCGCGCGACGGCAGCGTGCTGCGCGCCGACGTGGTCGGCACGACCGGGATCACCGCCAGCAACCGCCCTCAGGTCGCGCTTCACCAGGAACGGGCGCGCAAGGCGGTGATGCTCGCTTCGCCGTTCCGACTGCCGGGCGAATATTACGACGCCTGGAAGCAGATCAACGTCACCCTCGATTTGAGGCTCAGCCAATGAAATTCGCGTATGCGTTCGCCGCCGCCGCCGTCGCCGCGGCTCCCACCCCCGCCGCCGCCCAGCTCAAGGTCGACGTCACCGCGGAAGCCTCGGAGCAGATGGCGATCGCGGTTCCGCCGATGCCGACTCCGCGCGCCGCCGACACCGTCGCCGGGCCGACCGGAGCGCTCGGCCGCCAGGTCGCCGAGGTAGTCGCGAACGACCTTCGCGGCACCGGGCTGTTCAAGCCGGTCGGCCCGGCCGGGGTCCGCGAGATCGGCTATCCCGAAGTGACCGCGCCCGACTTCGCTTATTGGGGCGGCAACAGCGCCGCCGCCCTGGTCGAGGGGTTCGTCCAGGCCAATGCCGACGGCCAGGTCACCGTCGGCTGCTATCTCTACGACGTCGCGCTGAAGAGCGAGCTCACCCGCCAAGGCTATGTCGTCAGCCCGCGCGACTGGCGCCGCGCCGCCCACAAATGCGCCGATGCCATCTATTCGCGCCTGTCCGGCGAGAGCCCGTTCTTCGACAGCCGGATCGCCTACATTGCCGAGAGCGGGCCCAAGGACCGGCGGGTGAAGCGCCTCGCCATCATGGATTCGGACGGCGCCAACCACCGCTTCCTGACCAACGGCCAGTCGACCGTCCTCAACCCGCGCTTCTCGCCCGACTACAAGCAGATCGTCTACGTCAGCTACATCGAGAACCGGCCGCGCATCTACGTCTACGACATTGGCACCGGCCGGCAGCGGGTGGTGACCGAGAGCGCCAACCAGACCTTCGCGCCGCGCTTCTCGCCGGACGGGCGCTGGATCCTGTTCTCGATGGCGGTCAATGGCAACACCGACGTCTACAAGGTGGCGGCGGCCGGCGGAGCGCCGCAGCGCCTCACCGCCGGCCCCGGAATCGACGTCGGCGGCAGCTTCTCGCCGGACGGCAGCAAGATCGTCTTCGAGAGCGACCGGTCGGGCACCCAGCAGCTCTATGTGATGAACGCCGACGGCTCGGACCCGCATAGGATCAGCTTCGGCTCGGGCCGCTACGCGACTCCCGAATGGAGCCCGCGCGGCGACCTCATCGCCTTCACCAAGATCGCCGGCAATTTCCGGATCGGCGTGATGACTCCGGACGGCCAGGGCGAGCGGCTGCTCACCAACAGCTGGCAGGACGAGGCGCCGACCTGGTCGCCCAACGGCCGGGTCATCCAGTTCTTCCGGACCAGCCAGGGCCGCGGCGGCCGCTCGAGCGTCTGGCAGGTCGATCTGACCGGGGTCAACGAGCGGCGGCTGCCGACTCCGCTCGACGGCTCCGACCCGGCCTGGGGCCCGATCCTTCCCTAGTATTTGTAGCGTCGAAAAGAGGAGAATGACGATGAGGAACAAGAGCTTGGCGATGGCGGCCCTGGCCGCGGCTTTGCTCCTCGCCGGCTGCGGCAAGAAGGCGCCCAAGCAATTGCCGCCGCCGCCGCGGCAATCCACCGCGGAGACGACGACGGGCCAGGGCGATGAAGGCGGCATCGGCACCGCGCCGGTGCCCGGCTCGCGCGCCGACTTCCTCCAGGCCGTCGGCCAGGCCGGCGACCGCATCTTCTTCGACACCGACCAGTACAATATCGACGACCAGGACAAAGCGACGCTCGACGCCCAGGCGACGTGGCTCCAGCGCAATCCGCGCGTCCGGGTCGTCATCGAGGGCCATTGCGACGAGCGCGGCACCCGCGAATACAATCTCGCGCTCGGCGACCGCCGCGCCAACGCCGCCAAGAACTACCTCGCGGCCCGCGGAATCGACCCTTCACGAATGACGACGATCAGCTGGGGCAAGGAGCGCCCCGAGGCTTTGGGCTCCGACGAGGACGCCTGGGCCAAGAACCGGCGCGCGGTGACGG
>JAXDPL010000219.1:0-2925 GCA_034668385.1 Sphingomonadales bacterium
GGATCGGCGTCCCATCGAGATTGCCCGGCGGCGTGAACAGGCCGTGGAAGCTGGCGACCCCGCGCACCTCGGCGCCGGTGCGGGCGAGGTCGAGGGCGCAAAGCCCGCCGAAGCAATAGCCGATCGCGGCGAGGCGTACGGGAACCGCCTCGGGGAGAGCCCGCACCGCCTCCAGCACGGCGAGCAGCCGGTCCTGCAGAAACGGCCGGTCGCCCAGCAGCGCCATCATCAGCGCCCGGCATTCCTCCCGCGGCTTGCCGATATGCTCGCGCCCGTAAAGGTCGGCGACGATCGCCGCATAACCGAGCCCGACCAGCCGCCGGGCGAAACCGAGCTCCAGGTCGGAGCGGCCCATGATGGTGGGGAGGATCAGGACGGCGGGGTGCGGGCCGTCACGGGTCGATGGCACGAGCAAAGCTTCCAATTCGGCGCCGTCATGGCGAATCGAGATCGCGCGCGAGGTCACAGACGACCTCTTGGGCAGGGACTGATGGGAGTAAAGAAGAAGACCCTCTTCCCAACCTTCTCCCGCAGGCGGGAGAAGGGGTTGCGGCGGCGTCCGCCCTTCCCCTCTCCCGCTTGCGGGAGAGGGTAGGGTGAGGGTCTTCTTCCTTCGGGCTGCCGAGGACTTCGAGGATCGTCAGCAACACGCCATCGAGATTTCCGAGTACGTCATGGTTCCAGAAGCGGAGAACGCGAAAGCCCTCGCGGCGGAGATAGGTTGTCCGCGCCCGATCCCGTTCCGGCGTGTGCTGTCCGCCGTCGGCTTCAACGATCAGTCGAGCTTCCAGACAGCAGAAGTCGGCGACGTATGGCCCGATCGTCCACTGCCGGCGGAATTTATGTCCGCCCAGGCGGCGCGCCCGAAGCTCGCGCCACAGGGCCTGCTCGGCATCGGTGGCGTCGCGCCTTAACGCTGCGGCGTGCGGGCTGATAGTGCGGCGGACGACCCCCATGGGCTGGAAGAATAACAATAAGAAGACCCTCACCCAACCCTCTCCCGCGAGCGGGAGAGGGCCCCATGACCCCCCACCGTGCCGATCGGCCCCTTCTCCCGCTTGCGGGAGAAGGTTGGGATGAGGGCCTTCTGTCTTCTTTCTCCTAGGCCGCCTCCAGCAGACGGTCGGCCTGCGCGCGCGCCTCGTCCGTGACCTGGGCGCCGGAGAGCATTCGGGCGATCTCCTCGCGCCGGCGGGCCTCGTCGAGGCGGTGGACGCTGGTGCGGGTGACGAGGCCGGCGTGGCTCTTCTCGATCAGCCAATGGGTCGCGCCGCGCGCAGCGACCTGCGGGCTGTGGGTGACGACGAGGAGCTGCGCGTCCTCGGCGAGCCGGTGGAGGCGGTCGCCGACCGCGCTGGCGACGGCGCCGCCGACGCCTCGGTCGATCTCGTCGAAGATGATGGTCCTAGCGGCGCCCTGCTCGGCGAGGGCCACCTTGAGCGCCAGGATGAAGCGCGAAAGCTCGCCGCCGCTGGCGATCCGGGTCAGCGGCGCGAACGGCGCTCCGGGGTTGGTCGAGACTTCGAACTCCACCCGGTCGCGCCCGCGCGCGCCCCATTGGCCCTCGGCGAGCGGCTCGACCGCGGTTCGGAACTTCGCTGCGTCGAGCTTCAGCGGGGCCAGCTCGCCGGCGACGGCGAGGTCGAGACGGTTGGCGGCGGCCGTGCGCAGGTCGGTGAGCCGGGCGGCTTCGGCTTCGTAGGCGGCGCGCGCCTCGCCGACGCGCCGCTCCAGCGCCTCGAGCCCTTCCACGCCGGCTTCGAGCGCCGTCAGCCTCGCGGCGAGCGCTTCCGCCAGAGCGGGAAGGGCGTCGGGCTCCACCCTATGCTTGCGGGCGAGGGCGCGGATCTCGAACAATCGGGTCTCGGCTTCCTCGAGCCGGGCGGGGTCGAAGGCGAGCGCCTCGGCGGCCGCGGCGAGCCGGTCCTCGGCTTCCGACGCCTCGATCAGCGCGCGGTCGAGCGCTTCGAGGGCCTCGCCGAGCCTGTCGTGCTCGCCGCCGATCCGTTCCAGCCGCCGCGCCGCCTGGCGCAAGAGTGCGAGGCCGCCATCCGAACCGTCGAGCAGCTGGCCCACCGCGCCGATGTCCTCCGCGAGCCGAGTGCCCTTCTGCATGTTGGCGCGGAGCTCGGCGAGGGCCTGCTCCTCGCCCGCCTCCGGCGCCAGCTTGCGAAGCTCGGCGACCGAATGCTCCAGCCATTCGCGGTCGCGCGCCGCCGCCTCCATCTCCTCGCGAGCGCGGACGAAGCCCGCCTCCGCCTCGGCCCATTCGCGCCAGGCCTGCTCCCCCGCTCCGGTGTCGATCCCGCCGAAGGCGTCGAGCAGGGCGCGATGGCCGCGCGGATTGAGGAGGCCGCGGTCGTCGTGCTGGCCGTGTATCTCGACCAGCAGGGCGCCGAGGTCGCGCAGCAGGCCGACCGACACCGACTGGTCGTTGACCAGCGCGCGGCTGCCGCCGTCGGCGCGGACGATGCGCCGGACGACCAGAGGCTCGCCCGGCTCGCCCGCGAGCCCATTCTCCTCGAGCAGGGCGCGGGCGGGATGGCCGGCCGGCAGGTCGAAGCTGACGCCCACCACGGCCTGCGCCTGCCCCTGGCGGACGAGCCCGCTGTCGGCACGCGTGCCGAGGGCGAGGCCCAAGGCGTCGAGCAGGATCGACTTGCCCGCTCCGGTCTCGCCCGTGAGCACTCCGAGGCCGGGGCCGAAATCGAGGTCGAGGCTCTCGATCAGCACGACGTCGCGGATGGAGAGGCCGGTCAGCATCGACCGGCTTGTGCCACCGCTCGAATCGTCAGATCAAGCGGCAGTCTTGGCCGGCGTCGCGACTCCGCCGTGCTTCTGCATCAGGCTGTAGGCGCGCTGGTACCATTTGCTGCCGGGATAATTGGCGCCGAGCACGGCGGCCGCCTTGCGCGCCTCTTCGGG
>JAXDPL010000220.1:0-6582 GCA_034668385.1 Sphingomonadales bacterium
CTCTCCCGCCGCGCGCTGCTCGCCGGGGGGGCCGCCACGATGGTGGCGGCCTGCTCCTCGGGGCGTGCCGAAGCGCAGGCGGCCAGGGACGCGCTCACTCCGGAAATGTTCGGCGCCAAGGGCAACGGCGTCGCCAATGATTCCGATGCCTTCGACCGGCTCGCCCAGGAGGTGTCGCGGCGCGGCGGCGGCACCGTCGTCCTGCGCCGAACCACCTACCTCGTCGGCGGCCAGCTCCACGACCCGCGTCCCGGCGCCGGCTACGCCTTCGCCCCCGCCCGGCTCATGCAGTTCCGCAACCTGCCCGGATCGCTCACCATCGTCGGCAACGGCGCGACCCTGCGCTGCGCCCCGGGCCTGCGCTACGGCACGTTCGATCCCGACACGGGTCGGCCGACGCGTCATCCCGTCCCCTATCTGAACCAGGCCGAGCGCGCCTCGCCCTACGAATATATGATCTTCGTCGAGAATTGCGGCGGCGCGGTCACGATCAGCGACATCGAGCTCGACGGCAACCTCAAGACGCACGTGCTCGGCGGCCCCTACGGGGATACCGGCATCCAGATCGCCGCCACCGGCATCTTCCTGCGCAACAATCGCGGCTCGGAGACTTTGCGCAACATCCATTCGCACCACCATCCGCAGGACGGAGTGATCATCGACGGCCTCGACGACCCGGCGCTCGCCGCCCGGGTCACCCGGCGCGCCGAGGGTCTCAGGTGCGAATATAACGGCCGCCAGGGCTGCAGCCTGGTCGGCGGGAGCGGCTGGACGTTCAGCGGCTCGAAGTTCAGCCACACCGGCAAGGCCGGCATCGGCAGCTCGCCGGCGGCCGGGTTCGACATCGAGGCCGAGGGCGGCAAGACGATCCGGAACCTCGCCTTCGAGGATTGCGAATTCGCCGACAATGTCGGCTGCGGCCTGGTCGCCGACAGCGGCGACAGCCAGGGCGCGACCTTCGTCCGCTGCCGGTTCATCGGCACGACGAATTGGTCGGCATGGCCGAACAAGCCCGGTATGCGTTTCCGGGCGTCCACCTTCGTCGGCTGCATCGTGCGTTGCTACGGCGATGCCGACCCGAAGAAAGCGGCGCAATTCTACGATTGCACCTTCACCGACGATCCCAAGCAGTCGCCGACCGGCCAGGTCTATCGGGAAGGACGGCCGGACGGCTCGATCGCCGACCTCGCCGACACTCAGAACGTGTTGTTCGACCATTGCCGCTTCCTCGCCGTCGGCGGGGCCGTCCTCCCCTGGTCGACGGGCGTCATCTATTCGAACTGCACGATGCGCCAAACCTCGAAGAGCCCTGGCTATCCGCGCGGCACCTATCTTGGCCGCAACACGATCGACGCCCCTCATGTCGAGCTTTACGGCACCAAGAATCGCGGCGAGCTGATCTTCAACGGCACGCCGCTGGCGCGCTACGCAGGCTAGGCCGGGAGCGCCGGAGCCAGGTCGCGATAGATGGCGGCGAGCCGCGCCAAATAGGCGTCGCGGCGATAATGCTCGCGCGCCAGGGCGATGCCGCGCTCGGAAAGAGCGGCAAGCTCGGCCTCGCGCCCGTCCAGGGAGCGGAGCAGCGCAGGCAGCGCCTCGGGATCGGCGATGTCGAAGAACAGCGCATTGCCGTAGCTGATTTCGCGCAGGACCGGGAGGTCCGAGAGGAGGAGAGGGAGGCCTGCGGCCATCGCTTCGACGGGCGCGATTCCAAAACCTTCGTAGCGGGACGGCATCACATAGAGGTCGTAATCGTCGAGGAGGTCGTAGACGTCGGGCCGCTTGCCGAGCAGGCGAATGGGCAGGCTCTCGGCGTCGATCGCGCTCTGCAGCTCGGCGCGGAGAGGTCCGTCTCCGAAGATGTCGAGCGACACCTTCTCGCCCCGCATCCGCCTGAACGCCTCGATCAGATAGAAATAATTCTTCTGCGCCTTGAGCATGCCGACGGCGACGAGCCGAAGGGGCGTGCCCAGCGTGTGCCGCGCGCGAGCGGCCTGGAGATAGGCGTCATTGATGAAGTTGGGCAGCACGAACGACTGGCCCCTGACGCCGACCCAGCGCTCGAAATCGTCGAGCGCGCTCCTCGAAACGGAGATCAAGGCGTGCCGCTTGCGGTAGGTGAGCTTCTCGAGTGGCAGAGCGAGCCGGTTCTTGGTGTAGGCGTCTTCGCTCATCGGGTTGTGGATCGAGAAGACGAGCGGGATCCGCCGGGGCGTGGCCATCCGGGCGACGAGGCTGGCGGTAAAGAGCTGCGCCCGCACCAGCGCCGGCCGGTGGCGGCGGATGATCCGCCTGAGCTTCCACGCGCAGGCCAGAAGCGACCGGGAACCGGTATAGCCGAGGCAATAATGCTCTTTCGCCGCCACCTGCTCCGGCGGAAAGTCGCTGTCCGGCCGGAGCGTTACCAACACGATGTCGTAGCGGTCGGCGAGGGCCGGCAGCAGGTTGACGAGCAGGGTCTCGGCGCCGCCGCGAGTGAGCGAGTCGATCACGTGGACGATGACGGGTTTCGCCGGCATCGGGGGGTCAGGTGTCCGAGGTCCAGCGATCATACCAGAGCTGGAAGCTGAACAGGTACCAGAGCAGGGGATAGTTGACCGGCTTGCCGCGCCGGTAGCGGTCGAGCAGCGCCTCGAGCTCGCGCCGGTCGAAGACGCCGTTCGCCCCGCTTAGCGTCTCCAGGAAATGCGCCTGGTAGAAATCGCGGATCCACTGGCCGAGCGGCGCCGCGAAGCCGCGCTTGGGCAAATCGTACAGCTCGCGAGGCAGGTAGCGGCCGAGCAGGCGCTTCAGGATCAGCTTGGTCTCCCCGCCCGCGATCTTGAACCGCACGGGGAGCTGTGCGGCGAACTCGACGATGCGGTGGTCGAGCAAGGGCTCGCGGCCTTCCAGGCTGTGGTACATGGTCGCCCGATCGACCTTCACCAGCACGTCGTCCACCATGTAGCGCTTGAAGTCCCACTCGCCCATCTGGTTGAGCAACTCGCCCCGCATCGGCGGCGTCAGCCGCTCGTCGAAGCCCGGATAGAGCGCGATCATGTCGGCTTTCGACGTCGGGCGCATCCGCCGCTGCAGGAAAGCCGAGAACGGCTGGGTCGCGAGCAGCTCCGACTGGCGGCGCAGCGCTTCCGCGCGGTGCGGCGGCGAGACCGAGGCGAGCAGCCGGAAGGCGCTGCGCGCCGCGCCGCGGCCGGCCGGGCCGAGCCGCCGCACCTGGGCCCAGCGCCGCATGAACTCGACGTAGCGCACATAACCGCCGAACAGCTCGTCGCCGGCGTCGGCGCTGAGCACGACCTTGACCCCGTTCTCCTTCGCCAGCTGCGACACGTAGGCGGTGGCGATGCCGCTATTGTCGCCATGGGGCTCGTCGAAAATGTCGTAGAAATGCTCGAGGATGTCGCGGCCGCGGTCGGCGGAGAGGATGGCGTCGCGATGCTCGGTGCCGAGATGGGCGGCGATCTTCCTGGCGTCGGCCGATTCGTCGAAGCCCTCCTCGGTGAATCCGATCGTGAAGGTCCTGAGCGGGCCGTAATGCTTCGAGAGCACGGCGGTGACCAGCGAGCTGTCGACCCCGGCGCTGAGGAACACGCCGACCGGCACGTCGGCGACCATCCGGTATTTGAAGCCCTTGACGACCAGTTCCTCGAGCTCGTCGACGAGATCGTCGAGCGGCCGCTCGCGCCAGTCCGGATTCTCGGCAAAATCTATGTCCCAGTAGCGCTCGAACGTCACCCGGCCCTGCTGGTACTTGAGATAATGCGCCTGCGGGACCTTCTTCGCCGCCGACAGGATCGAAAGGCCGCTGCTGATATAGCCCAGCGAGAGAAATTCGGAGAGGGCGTCGCCGTCGATCGCCGTCCGCTCGTCCGGAGACAGATAGGGCTTCAGCGCCTTGAGAGTGCTGCCGAAGGCGAGCCGGCCGTCTTTCTCGTAATAATAGATCGGCTTCACCCCGGCGCGGTCTCGGATCAGGTAGAGCGCCCTCTCCGCCTCGTCGTAGATCGCGATGGCGAACATGCCGGTGAACCGCTCGACGCAGCGCGGCCCCCAGCAATGGAAGGCCTTCAACAGCACCTCGGTGTCGCTGGTCGAGGTGAAGGCGTAGCCGCGGGCGGCAAGCTCCTCGGCCACCTCGCGGTAATTGTAGATCTCGCCGTTATAGACGGTAACGAGATGCTCGAACCGCATCGGCTGGTGGCCGAGCGGGGACAGATCGATGATCGACAGTCGGCGGTGGCCGAGGCCGACGCCCTCTTCCAGGTGATGGCCGCAATCGTCCGGTCCGCGCCGGGCGATGGCCGCGGTCATCCGCTCGAGCAGAGCCCGGTCGGCAGACGGGTCGACGAAGCCGGCGATGCCGCACATGAGGTTCAGGCCCTCGTCACGCGCGCAGGATGTCCTTGAGCGCGCTCTTGCCGCCGGCGAAATCCCGATAGAAGCCGCCGCTCCACAACTTCAGCACCGAGGGAAAGCGGGCGGCACGCGGCTTGGCGAGCAGAGCGAGGCGGCGCTCGATGCGGTCCCTCTCCGCGGCGATCCGTGCCAGCGCGCGCTCCACGCCGTCAGGGCCGGCAAGCCTTTCCGCCAGCGTCCGCCGTTCCTCGATCCGGCGGCGGTAGCCGGCGAGCGCGTCGAGCTGGATCCGCCATTCGCGCCGCGGATCCGACAGCCCGTAAGCGCGGAACAGCCGCCAGAGCGAGGCCCGTTCCTCCGCCAGCACCGTCTCCGTCGAATTGTCGCCGTGGCGCCGGTAGAGCTGGAGCGGCACGTCGATCACCCGCTTGAGGCCAAGGAAATCGGCGAGATTTGAGATCCACAGATCGTAGTTGATCGGCGCGCCGAGCGGCAGGAGCAGGTCGAGCAACTCGCGGCGGATGACGGTGCAGCAGCCCGCGCAATGGTAGGTGTCGGGATAGCCGAGCTTGCGGACGTTGCCGAGGAAGGTGGCGTTGAGCCTGTTTCCCTCGCCGTCCATCAGGTGCTCGTCGTTGACGACGAGAGCGGCCGCCGGATCGCTTTCCAGCGCGGCGAGCGAGGTGGCGATCTTCTCGGGATACCAGATGTCGTCCTGGTCGCAGATGAAGACGACGTCGCCGGTGACGAGCGAGAGCGCCCGCTGGAAATTGCCGCTGAAGCCGAGATTGTCGGGGTTGCGGACGATCCGCACTTCGAACGGCGCCCCGGCGGCGAAGCGCTCGACATGCGCGAGCGTGTCGTCGGTCGAGCCGTCGTCGCAGACGACGAGCTCGTCCGGCAGCCGCGTCTGCGCCGCGAGGCTGGCGAGCTGCTCGTCGATGAAGCGAGCGCCGTTATAGCTGGCGAGAGCGACCGAGACTTTCATGATCAGGATGTTGAAGGCAGTGGCGGCAAAAGCCCCCGAGGACAAGGTCTTTGTCCCGCCGGGCTCAGGCCGGCGGGCGAACGAGGGCGGCGAAGCGGTTGCCGATCGGCAGGCCGAGCGGACGGGCGCCGCCGGCCAGCGCGCGCGCGAAGCCGCCGATCGCCATCCGTGCCAGCTTTCCGGCGGAGCCCGGCCGAAGCGGATTGTCTCCCGGGTTGAGATAGGGCCAGCCGGTCTCGAACACCTGGAACGAGGTCACCGTCCAGCCCAGCCGGTCCTCGAAGAAACGCCGCTGCGCGCCCGCTCCGGTGCGGTACAGATGATAAGGCGGGTAGGCGCCGCGCACCGCCCGCCCGAGCACCTTCTTGGCGGCGCCGAACAGGCGGCTGGCATAATAAACCGGGCTGGCATTGTCCTCCAGCGGGCCCTCGATGAAGAACACCCCCGCGCCGGCGAGCAGCGGCCGAAGCCTGGCCATGATGCCGGCGGGATCGGGCAAATGCTCGAGCACGTCGCCGAGGTGGATGGCGTCGTAGCGGACGCCGGCAGCCTCCACCTCCTCCAGCGAGCCGACCGGGCAACCGCTGTTGGCGGCGGCCCGCGCGCGCGTGTCGGGGTCGAGCTCGACCCCTTGGCAGATGAAGCCGGCGGCCGAGGCGGTCGCCATGAAGGCACCGTTGCCGCAGCCGAAATCGAGAATCCGGCCTCCCGCCCGCAACCCGTGCGCAACCGACGCCAGCGCCGTCGGAGTCGGCTCGTTGAGGTCCTCGTAGAACGCGTCGTGATATTCGGACGCGCGATACATTCGCGCGAAATCCTCCGGGCCCGGCAGCGGGTCGAGAACGGAGGCTCCGCAACGGCGGCAGCGGCGGTAATCGAAGTCTCCGCCGTTCCAGTGCGTGCCGTAGGGAAAGGTGAGGGCGGTCGCCTCCCCGTCGCAGAGGAGGCAGCGGGCGGTGCGGTCCATCGTGGCGAGACCCTGTACAAGTCTGCGGCGACGGGTAAAGCCTCCCGCAATCTCCAATCGCAAATCGCCGCCCGAAGCGCTAAGAGCGCGCGAACGGCGTCCTCCGGCTTTCGGCCGGAGTCATTCCGGGCGCGCCGTGCCCCACCCAAACGAGCCCAGAAGGAGCGGCTTTGAAAGGCATCATCCTCGCGGGCGGCAGCGGCACCCGCCTCTATCCGGTGACGCTTGCCGTCTCCAAGCAGCTGCTCCCGGTCTACGACAAGCCGATGATCTA
>JAXDPL010000221.1:0-28034 GCA_034668385.1 Sphingomonadales bacterium
CAGGTCGCGCCGGTCAGCAGGAACGCGGCGATCAGCAGCAGCGACGTCCGAATCGGCGTCGCCAGCGGCACGGTTATGATGCCTTGCCGACGACGCTCTCGGGCAGGTCCTGCCCGAATACGCGCTGATAATATTCCGCGACCAGCGGGCGCTCGGCCTCGTCGCACTTGTTGAGGAAGGTCAAGCGGAAGGCGAAGCCGACGTCGCCGAAGATCAGGGCGTTCTGCGCCCAGCTGATCACCGTGCGCGGGCTCATCACCGTCGAGATGTCGCCGTTGACGAAGCCCTGGCGCGACAGCTCGGCGACCTTGATCATCCGCTCGACCTCCGCCCGGCCGCCCTCATGGTCGTACTCGCCCGACTTGGCGAGGACGATCTGCGCCTCGGTCGCGGCAGGAAGGTAGTTGAGCGTGACGACGATGTTCCAGCGGTCCATCTGGCCCTGATTGATCTGCTGCGTGCCGTGGTAGAGTCCGGTCGTGTCGCCGAGCCCGACCGGGTTGGTGGTCGCGAACAGCCGGAAATAGGGGTGCGGGCGGATCACCCGATTCTGGTCGAGCAAGGTGAGCTTGCCCTCCGTCTCGAGCACGCGCTGGATGACGAACATCACGTCAGGCCGGCCGGCATCATATTCGTCGAAGACGAGCGCGGTCGGCGTCTGCAGCGCCCAGGGCAGCAGGCCCTCGCGGAACTCGGTCACCTGCTGGCCATCACGAAGCACGATCGCGTCGCGCCCGACCAGGTCGATGCGGCTGATGTGCGCGTCGAGGTTGATCCGGATCAGCGGCCAGTTGAGGCGGGCGGCGACCTGCTCGATATGGGTCGACTTGCCGGTGCCGTGATAGCCCTGGACCATCACCCGGCGGTTCTTCGAGAAGCCCGCGCAGATCGCCAAAGTCGTGTCCGGATCGAACACGTAGGCCGGATCGAGGTCGGGCACCCGCTCGTCGGCTTCCGAGAAAGCCGGAATCTCCATGCCGGTGTCGATCCCGAACACATCGCGCACCTTCACGACCTTGTCGGGCGAGTCCATGACGACGGCGCCGCGGCTGGCGGGGTTGGCGTTGGGAAGATCGGTCATGTCAGGTCAACTCTCATGGCGTCCTTCGATACGCCGTTTCGACTTCGCTCAACGGGCTACTCAGGATGAGCGGCTCTGATGTCAACACCGCTCATCCTGAGTAGGGGCTGAGCGAAGCCGAAGCCCCGTATCGAAGGACGATCAGGCAAAGGCCGGCCGCGACTTCAATTGGGTGTAGGCCTGGATCACCGCCTGGAGCGCCTTTTCGTGGCCGCGGTCGCCGCCATTATGGTCCGGATGATAGCGGCGCAGAAGCTCGGCGTAGCGCTGGCGGAGGCCGCGCCGGTCGGCGTCGACTCCGAGACCGAGGACGTTCAGCGACTTCCTGTCTTCGGCGCTGAGCTCGCGCCCGTCGCGGCGCGGCGTTTCGGCCGGGCCTCGGCGGAAGCGGGCGCCGATCGCGTCCAGCGGATCGGCGAAATCGGCCCAGCGCGGCGGGGCGTCGGCGCCGCCGGTGGCGAAGGCGCGAGTCTCGCGGTCCCAGCCGCCATAGGGGTTCTGGGCCGCCGAGATCTCCTCGGGGCTCATGCCCTCGAAATAATTGTAGCCGGCGTTGAACGCCCGGACATGGTCGAGGCAGAGCCAGCGCCAGTCGCCGGGGCCGTCGAAGCCGGAGCGGCGGCCGTCCTCGGGCGGCGCGCGGAACTCGCCGGGCGATTCACAGCCGGGGTGGGCGCAAGGCGCCTCGCCGCGGTCGATCCGCCCGTGAAACCGAGTTTCCCGCTTGCTCGAACTCGCCACTTTGCTCCCTTCGAAGAACCGCCTCTATATAGAAGCGATGACCCAAGCTTTCACCTTGTCCCTCGCCGCCGAGATCGAGAAACGCCTGCGGAGCGCCCTCGCTCCGTCGCACCTCGAAGTGCGGAACGACAGCGCCCTCCACCGCGGCCATGCCGGCGACGACGGCTCTGGCGAAAGCCATTTCTTCGTCGAGATCGAATCACCTCGGTTCATCGGCATGAGCCGAGTCGAGCGGCAGCGGGCGGTCAATTCCGCGCTCGCCGATCTCCTGCAGACCCGCATCCACGCCCTTGCTATCAAGGCGCGCGCCCCGGGGGAGTGAATCCATGGCCGACGACCTCATTCTCCAGACTTTGCTCCCGACCACGCACGATCTCGGCGGGTTCAAGGTGCATCGCACGCTTCCGCACCGGGAACGGACGACGGTCGGGCCGTTCATCTTCTTCGACCAGATGGGCCCGGCGAAGCTCGACCCCGGCAAGGGGATCGACGTCCGGCCCCACCCGCATATCAACCTCGCCACCGTCACCTATCTGTTCACCGGCGCGATCGACCATCGCGATTCGCTCGGCACCTACGCGACGATCGAGCCAGGCGCGGTCAATCTGATGACCGCGGGGCGCGGCATCACCCATTCCGAGCGCACGCCCGCCTGGCTCAGGCCGGAAGGCCCGGAGCTGTCCGGACTCCAGACCTGGCTCGCTCTGCCGACCGCGAAGGAGGAGATGGAGCCGGCGTTCGAGCATGTGCCGGAGGGGCGGCTGCCCTGCGTCGACGGCGGCGGCGCGACCAAGGCCCGCGTGGTGATGGGGACTTTGTGGGGCTGCACCTCGCCGGTCACCTGCCACAGCGAGACGATCTACGCCGACATCCAGCTCGGCGCCGGCGGCAGCATGCCGGTCGACCCGGCCGCCGACGAGCGCGCCCTCTATGTCGCCGACGGGGAAGCCAGCCTCGACGGCCTGCCGCTCGAGCGGAGCGTCCTCTACGTGCTGCGTCCCGGGACCAGCGCCACCTTGCGCTCCGCCTCAGGCGCCCACGTCATGCTCTGCGGCGGGGCGCCGCTCGACGGGCCGCGCCACGTCTGGTGGAACTTCGTCTCGTCGCGCCGCGAGCGGATCCAGCAGGCCAAGGAGGATTGGCGCGACGGCTGCTTCGACCTGCCGCCCGACGACGACGGCGAGTTCATCCCCCTCCCCACCGCCCAGCCGGCGACGGTCAGCTACCCGTGACTATTGTCCTCCCCTGCCTTTGCAGGGGAGGGGGACCGTGCGGAGCACGGTGGAGGGGCGCGAGCGGAGCGAGCTTATTGTGGAGATGCCGATGCGGATGAGCACGCGAAGGACGGTGCAGCGGGCGAAGCGGCTCCGCAGGGAAATGTCCCCTGCCGAAGTGCTTCTGTGGCGGGCACTCCGAACACGACCGGGCGGCTATAAGTTTCGGCACGAGCATGCCGCGGGTTTCTATTCGCTCGATTTCTATTGTTCGAAAGCGGCGCTGTGCGTCGAGGTAGATGGCGATGCCCACGAGATGGGCGACAACCCTGCTCGCGGCGAGCGGCGAGATGCATGGCTCCTCGACCAGGGAATCGAAACCCTGCGCGTTCCAGCAAGGGAGGTGTTCGACGACCTGGAACCCGTCGTCACGCTCATCGTCGAGAAATGCGCTTCGCGCAGCCCCTCCACCGCCTTCGGCGGTCCCCCTCCCCCGCAAAGGCGGGGGAGGACGTGGTGACCGGCACGCGGCGCATCGCCCTCTCCACCGGAATCACGCTCAACGTCGCGGTCGCCGGGTCGAACGCCGAATCGCCGCTGATCCTGCTCCACGGCTTTCCCGAATCGCACCGCACCTGGCGGCACCAGATCGGGGCGCTAGCGGCCGATCATCTCGTCGTGGCGCCGGACCAGAGGGGCTTCGCCGGCTCCGACAAGCCCGAGGGCGTCGAGAATTACGAGACCGGCCGGATCGTCGCCGACCTCCTGGCGCTCGCCGATGCGCTCGGGATCGACCATTTCACTCTGGTGGGCCACGATTGGGGCGGCGCGGTGGCATGGGCGGCGGCGCTCCAGCATCCGCTCCGAATCCGCCGGCTGGTCATCGTCAACGCGCCCCACCCGCTCGTCTTCCAGAAGAGCGTGATCGAGGACGAGGGCCAGCGCGCCGCCTCGCAATATATCAGGGCGTTCAGGAGCCCGATGATGGAAGCGGGCATAAGGGCGATGGGCCTCGAGACCTTCTTCGACAAGACGTTCGGCAGCCACGCCGACCTCGCCGGCATCCCGCCGGACGAGAAAGCGCATTATCTCGACGACTGGTCGCAGCCGGGCGCGCTGACCGCGATGCTGAACTGGTACCGCGCGGCGAAGATCGAGGTGCCGGCGATGGGTGAGGAAGCCGAGCTTCCGGTCTGGGCGCGCCTGCCCTTCCCGCCCGTGACCCAACCGGCGCTCGTCGTCTGGGGGCTGAAGGACAAGGCGCTGCTCCCGGTCCAGCTCGAGGGTCTGCACGGCCACGTCCCCGACCTCCGTCTCGTCACCTCCGCCACCGCCGGCCACTTCATTCCCTGGGAGGAACCGGAGACGGTGACGGAGGCGATGCGCGACTTCCTGGTGGAGACCGAGTAAATCCTCCCCTGCTTTTGCCGGGGAGGGGGACCGCGCGAAGCGCGGTGGAGGGGCCCCGTTGGCCGCAAGAAGCCCCTCCACCGCCTTCGGCGGTCCCCCTCCCCTCGAAATCGAGGGGAGGATTAAGGGGCCTTTGCCTCACCGGCCCACGCCGCTATGGCCGCCCTCCCATGTCCGCCCCGACCCGTTCCCGCTCGCGTTCCGCCGCCCGCCTCGCCGCCGTCCAGGCGCTCTATCAGCGCGAGATGGAGAAGGTGCCGGTGCCCAAGCTGCTCCACGAATTCCACCACCACCGGCTCGGAGCGACGATCGAAGGGGTCGAATATGAGGACGCGGAGGTCGATTTCTTCGACGACGTGGTGAGCGGAGTCGACGCGCGCGAGGCCGAGCTCGACGGGCTCATCGCCGCCCGCCTCCCGGCCGACTGGCCGCTCCACCGCCTCGACCGGCCGATGCGCCAGATCCTGCGCGCCGGCGCCTACGAGCTCAAGGCGCGGATCGACGTCCCGACCGGCAGCGTGATCTCCGAATATGTCGACGTCGCCAAGGCCTTCTACGGCAAGAAAGAGACCGGCTTCGTCAACGCCGTGCTCGACGCGGTGGCGAAAGACGTGCGGACCTGAGCCGCCTTGCCTGATCCGGCCGCCTCGTCCAGACCGGGCGGCGAGGGGAGCAGGCCAGTGTCCGGTCCAGGTCCGCAAAAGGTGGCGCTCGTCGTCGGCGGCAGCCGGGGGATCGGCGCGGCGATCAGCCGGCGGCTGGCCTCCGACGGATGCGCCGTCGCCATCGTCCACCTCAGCCGGTCCGAGGAGGCGGCGCGGCTTGCCGCCGAGCTGGAAGCCGCGGGAGCGCAGGTGCTCGTCGCCGCCGCCGATGTCGCCGATCCGCCGGCGCTGCTCGCCGCGATCGACCTTGCCCTCGAGCGGTTCGGGCGCATCGACATCCTGGTCAACAATGCCGGCCTGTCGGTCGTTGGGCCGCTCGGGAATTATTCGATCGACGATTTCGACCGGGTCTTCGCGGTCAACGTGCGGGCGCCGTTCCTCGCGGCGCAGAAGGCCGCCGGGACGATGGCCGACGGCGGACGCATCATCACGATCGGGAGCGCGGTCGCATCGCGCATGCCGGGGCCGGGCGCGACGCTCTACACGGCGAGCAAGGCAGCTTTGGTCGGCCTGACGAAGGGGCTGGCGCGCGACCTCGGCGGCCGCGGCATCACCGTCAACCTCGTCCAGCCGGGGCCGACCGACACCGAACGCAACCCGGCCGACGGCCCGAACGCGGCGGCCAATCGGGCGCCGCTCGCCATCGCGCGCCACGGCACCCCCGACGAGGTCGCGGCCCTGGTCGCCTGGCTCGCTTCGGCGGAGGCCGGCTTCGTGACCGGCGCGGTCTACGCTATCGACGGCGGCTGGAGCGCCTGACGAAGAGCGTGAGCGCGGAAGCCGCCTTCATCGACTCCCTTCGGTCCCTCGCCACGTCGGCGGCGGCGCGCGGGCTGGCCGACGATGCGGCGGTGCTGGAGGTCGGGGGCACGACTTTGGTCCTCACCCACGACGCGATCGCCGAGGGCGTGCATTTCCTGCCCGACGATCCGCCCGGGGACGTCGCCTGGAAGCTGGTCGCGGTGAACCTTTCCGACCTCGCCGCCAAGGGCGCCCGGCCGCTCGGCGTGCTGCTCGGCTTCGCGCTGGGCGACGAGGCCTGGGATCGGGCGTTCGTCGAGGGGCTGGGTATCGCGCTTCGCGCCTTCGGCCTGCCGCTGCTCGGCGGCGACACGGTCGTTGCGCCGCGCGTGCTGGGCCTGACCGCGATCGGAGAGGCGACCGGCCCGGTGCCGTCGCGGAGCGGCGCGAAGCCCGGCGACCTTCTGTGGGTGAGCGGCACGATCGGCGATTCCGGCGCCGGGCTGCGCGGGCTCCGCGGCACGCTGCCGCACGACGCGGCGCTGGTGGAACGCTATCGCAACCCGCGCCCGCGACTGGAGGGCGGGCAGCGCCTCGCGCCGCTGGTCACCGCGATGATGGACGTCTCCGACGGCCTGCTCATCGACGCCTCGCGCATGGCCGCCGCGAGCGCGGCCGGGTTGGAGATCGACCTTTCGCTCGTGCCGCTGTCGGAGGCCTATCGCGTGACGGTGGGGGACGATCGCGAGGCGCGCCTCGCCGCGGCGACGGCGGGGGACGATTACGAATTGCTGTTCACGGCAGCGCCGGAGCGCGGGGCCGAGGTGCTTTCGATCGCCGATCGGATCGGGCTGCCGCTGAACCGGATCGGCAGGGTCGCCGAAGGGTCCGGCCTGAGCGTCACCCACGCGGGCGAGGCCATTACCCTGCCGCCGCGCCTCGGCTGGCAGCATGGTTGAAACCGGAGCCGAGGGCCCCTAGAAGCCCGGCCAAATCCGGGCGCGTTCGCCGCGGGGGCGGCCTCGCCCCGCCCGGCTTAAGAACAGGGAAGGACTTTCGATGACCGTCGTCTACATCGCCATAGCGTGCGGCCTGCTCGCCGTGCTCTACGGCCTCTTCACGTCGATTCAGGTTCTGCGCGCCCCGGCCGGCAACGAGCGGATGCAGGACATCGCCGCCGCCGTCCAGGAAGGCGCCCGCGCCTATCTCGCCCGCCAGTACATGACCATCGCCATGGTCGGAATCGTCGTCGTCGCCTTGGTCTGGTTCTTCCTCGGGCCCGTTTCGGCGATCGGCTTCGTGATCGGCGCGATCCTCTCGGGCGCGACCGGCTTCGTCGGAATGAACGTGTCGGTGAAGGCCAATGTCCGCACCGCCGAGGCGGCGCGCACCAGCCTGCAGGGCGGCCTCACCATGGCGTTCCGCTCGGGCGCGATCACCGGGATGCTGGTGGCCGGCCTCGGCCTGCTCGCGATCTCCGGCTTCTTCTGGTATTTGACCGGGCCCGGCGGGCACGTCCCCGGCAACCAGGCCGACCGGACGATCGTCAACGCGCTCGTCGCGCTCTCGTTCGGCGCTTCGCTGATCTCGATCTTCGCCCGTCTCGGCGGCGGCATCTTCACCAAGGCCGCCGACGTCGGCGCCGACCTGGTCGGCAAGGTCGAGGCCGGAATCCCCGAGGACGATCCCCGCAACCCCGCCACCATCGCCGACAATGTCGGCGACAATGTCGGCGATTGCGCCGGAATGGCCGCCGACCTGTTCGAGACCTATGTCGTCACCCTCGGCGTCACCATGGTGTCGATCGCGCTCACCGTGCGCGGCACCTCGACCGAGCTTCTCACCAAGCTGATGGCGCTGCCGCTGCTGATCGGCGGCGCCTGCATCGTCACCTCGATCCTCGGCACCTACATGGTCCGGCTCGGCAAGGGCGGCTCGATCATGGGCGCCCTCTACAAGGGCTTCTGGACCGCCGCGATCCTCGGCGCCGTCGCGCTCTATTTCGCCACCCAATATGCGCTGGGCGACATGAACGCGACGATCGCCAGCATCCCCGGCCTCGCCGGCGCCACCATCACGCTGACCGGCATGAAGCTCTTCTACTGCATGCTGATCGGCCTCGCCCTCACCGGCGCTTTGGTGTGGATCACCGAATATTATACCGGGACCAACTTCCGCCCGGTGCGGTCGATCGCCCGGGCCTCGCAGACCGGCCACGGCACCAACGTCATCCAGGGCCTCGCCGTCAGCCTCGAATCGACGGCGCTGCCGACCCTGGTCATCGTCGTCGCGGTGATCGCCGCCTACCAGCTCGCCGGAGTGATCGGGGTCGCCTTCGGAGCGACCGCGATGCTGGCGCTGGCCGGAATGGTCGTGGCGCTCGACGCCTACGGCCCGGTCACCGACAATGCCGGCGGCATCGCCGAGATGGCCGGGCTTCCGGACGAGGTGCGCGCGCGCACCGACGCCCTCGACGCGGTCGGCAACACCACCAAGGCGGTGACCAAGGGCTATGCGATCGGCTCGGCCGCGCTCGCCGCGCTCGTGCTGTTCGGCGCCTATACGACCGACCTGCACGAATATTTCGGCGGCCTCACCGTCGATTTCTCGCTGTCCAATCCCTACGTGATCGTCGGCCTGCTGCTCGGCGCGCTCCTCCCCTACAGCTTCGGCGCCTTCGGGATGACCGCGGTCGGCCGGGCGGCGGGCGCGGTGGTCGAGGACGTCCGCGCCCAGTTCCGCGACAATCCGGGGATCATGGAAGGGACCAGCCGGCCCAATTACGGCCGCACCGTCGACCTCGTCACCCGCGCCGCGATCAAGGAGATGATCATTCCGTCGCTGCTGCCGGTGCTGGCGCCGATCCTCGTCTATTTCGTCATCACCGCGGTGGCGGGCCAGGCGTCGGGCTTCGCCGCGCTCGGCGCGCTGCTGCTCGGAGTGATCGTCTCGGGCCTGTTCGTCGCCATCTCGATGACCTCGGGCGGCGGCGCCTGGGACAATGCCAAGAAATATATCGAGGACGGCAATTACGGCGGCAAGGGCTCGGAGGCCCACAAGGCCGCGGTCACCGGCGACACGGTGGGCGACCCGTACAAGGACACGGCCGGCCCGGCGGTCAACCCGATGATCAAGATCACCAACATCGTCGCTTTGCTCCTGCTGGCGGCGCTGGCCGCCCGCGCCGGCGGCTGACGCCGGTCCTCGCCCGAGTGAAGGCCCCGCCCGGCACCGTCCGGGCGGGGCTTTTTCGTGCCGCTTTGCATTTCAGCGACCATAGCGCTATGGCCTTCAGTTCCAACGCTTTTTGCCGGGGGAATCGGGGATGAGGAAGCTGCTTGTGACGCTGCTCGCGGGAGCGGCGCTGACCGGAATTTCGCATGGCCAGGGAACGACTTCGGCCGCGCCGGCCGCCGCGGCCAATCCCTCGGAAGCCGTGCCCCTCGAAGCCTTCTCGCATTTTCCCGACCTCGACGATCCGGCGATCTCCCCGAATGGACGGGCCATCGCCACCAAGGTGCGGTTTCAGGGCGGGCAGGCGCTGGCCATCGTCCCGATCGGCGAAGGCGGCAAGCCCGAGATCATCGCCCGCGACGGCCAGTTCGACCAACAGGACGACTCGGTGATGCGCAGCTGGCGCTGGGCCGACGACGACAATCTGCTGATCACCTTGACCAGCCGCCAGAATTTCATGGGCCAGACGTTCGATGCGAGCCGGCTCATCGCCTACAACAGAACGACCAAGAAGGTCACTCGGCTCGGATGGGAGGGTTCGAAATTCGCCGCCGGCCGGGTGCTCTGGATGTCGCACGAGGGACCCCCGACCATTCTCCTCGAGCGCACCCCGGACAATGGCGACACCGAAAAGATCAACCAGCCCGAGGTGATCAAGATCGACGTCCTCACCGGCGCGACGCAGATCGTCCAGCGCCAGAGCCCGTCGATCGACCGCTGGTATGCCGACGGCGCAGGCGTCGTCCGTCTCGGCGTCGGCTCGGACCGCAGCACCGGCAAGTCGATCGCGATGTACCGCTCCGGCCCGGGCGCCAACTTTCGCACCGTCTTCTCCGGCCGTCAGGATCGTTTCGACCCGATGCCGTTGCCGACCATCTTCCTGAAGGAGCCGGACAAGGGAATCGCGATCAGCCGCAGGGACGGCTATGGCGCCGTCTACGAGGTCGACCTCAACACGCTGCAGCTCGGGCGCAAGCTTTTCGGTCTCGCAGGCTACGACGTCAAAGGCGTCGATGGCGGTCCCGACCGCGACACGCTCGACACGATCAATACGGTGCAGCACCGGTCCCGGAACGTCTATTTCGAACCCCGGCTGAAGGAAATCCAGACCGCTCTCGACGAGACGTTCGGCGAGGGCAATGCAAGCATCGTGTCCGAAGACCTGAAGCGCGAGCGGCTGATTGTCGCGGTGGCCAAGCCGGGCATGCCCGGCGGCTATTATCTCTACGACACCAATACCGGTGGCATGGGGCTGCTCGGCTGGGTCAACGGCGCGATCAAGGACCGCGTCCTCAACCCGGTGACGAGCATCCGTTACCGGGCCAGCGACGGCAAGGAGATCGAGGCGGTGCTGACCATGCCGCGCCGCCGTCTCGGCCAGAAGAATCTGCCGCTCATCATCCTTCCGCACGGCGGCCCCTGGGTACGCGACAGCGAGGATTGGGAATATGTGCCGTGGGCCCAGCCGCTCGCCGAACTGGGCTATGTGGTCATCCAGCCCAATTATCGGGGATCGAGCGGCTACGGCAAGGAATGGGAGAAGGCCTCCGACGGCAATTGGGGCGAGCGGATGCAGGACGACCTCAATGACGCCGTCACCTATCTCGCCGCCCAAGGCACCATCGATCCCAAGCGGGTGTGCATGATGGGCTGGTCCTATGGCGGCTACGCCGCGTCGCGGGCGGCCCAGCGCGACGGCTCCAAATATCGCTGTGCGATCAGCGGCGCCGGTGTCCACGATCTCCCGGCCATGGTCAGCTACGACAAGAATTATCTGGGCGAATATGGCGCCAAGATGGGACTCGGCGCGGCGGGCGAGCTCGAGGCCGTATCGCCCGGCCTTCACCCGAAGGATTATTCGACGCCGATCCTGATCATCCACGGCGAGCACGACCAGCGCGTTCCGGTATCGCAGTCGCGAAACCTGGTGTCGCGGCTGCGTTCGGCCGGCAAGGTCGAGGGGCGCGACTTCGAATATGTCGAGATTCCGCGCGAGACCCACAATCTACTGCTCGAGTCGAGCCGCCTGAGGGTGTTGGAGGCGGTCAAGGCGTTTCTCGACAAGCACAATCCGGCCTGACCGCCGTACGTGAAACGACGATGATGATCCGAAGCCTGATGCTGGGCCTTTCCGCCGAGCTGCTGGCCGTGGCGCCGGCGCACGCGGCGCCCTCGCCTGCGCCGCTCATACCGGTCGAGGCATTCGGGGCGCTCCCCTCTTTCTCCAACCCGAGCATCTCGCCCGACGGAAAACGGGTTCTCGCCGTCGCCATGATCGGCGGTGAGAAGGCCGTCGTCGTCTACGATCTCGACGGCGACGGCACGCATTTCACCCGTCTCAACCTCGGCCAGGACCTCGAGGTGATGGAGGCGCGATGGGCCGGCAACCGCCGGATCCTGCTCAGCATCTACGGAACCAACCAGGTCTATGGCCTGACCGTCGCGATGACCCGGCTCTTCCTGCGCGACCTCGATACCGGCGAGCTCCACGCGCTCGGCGGCAATCAGGTCGGCGGTTTTTCGGGCGGGGACATCGTCTATGTCGATCCCGCCGGAACCTACGTGCTGCTGGCCGCGCAGCGGACGATCTGGGACGCTCCCTCGGTCCTGAGGGTCGACCTCGAGACGTTGAAGACGAAGGAGCTGACCGAACCCCGGCCCGGCGTCTGGAGCTGGTATGCCGATGCGAACGGCGTTCTCCGCGCCGGCCTCGGCAGCGACACGGCCAGCTGGTGGCTCTATTATCGCGACCGCCCCGACGGCGGCTTCCGGCGGATCACGGGCAAGAGGCCGGCCGCCGAATCCTTGTTCAACGTCGAGACTTTGGTGCCGCTCGCCGGCTCCGACAAAGGCTATGTGATCGCCAACAAGGCGACCGGTCGCTACGGCGTCTACCGCTACGACTTCGCGACCGACACGATCGGCGAGCCGGTGTTCGAGCATCCGAAAGTCGACGTCGACGGCCTCGCTTTCTCGCTCAAGACAGGCCAGCCGGACGCGATCACCTATGCCGACGATCGCGACCGCATCCAGTGGCTCGACCCGGCCATGCAGGCGCTTCAGGCGCGGCTCGACCGCGCGCTGCCGAACCGGATCAACCGCATCGTCTCCCGCGATGCCGAGGACAACCGGATGATCGTCTGGTCGGCCTCCGCCTCCGATCCCGGCGTCTATTATCTGTTCGAGCGCGGCAAAGGGTCGATGACCGAAATGGCGCGGCCCTTTCCCGCGCTGGAGGGCAAGGCGCTCGCGCCGGTCGAGGCGGTGAGCTACGCGGCGCGCGACGGCCTCGTCATCCCCGCCTATCTCACCAGGCCGCTCGGGCGCGGCGACAAGGGCCTGCCGCTCGTCGTCATGCCGCACGGCGGCCCGTTCCTGCGCGATAAATGGGAATATGATTCCTGGGTCCAGTTCCTCGCCAACCGGGGCTATGTGGTGCTGCAACCCAATTACCGCGGCTCGACCGGCTACGGCCGGGCCTTCGTCGACGCGGCGTCGGGCGAGTTCGGCCGCAAGATGCAGGACGATCTCGACGACGGCGTCGCCTGGCTGGCCCGCACCGGCCTCGTCGACCCCAAGCGGGTGTGCATCATGGGCGGCTCCTACGGCGGCTATGCGGCGCTTTGGGCGGCCGCCCGCAACCCGGAGGTCTATCGCTGCGCGATCAGCTTCGCCGGGATCTCGGAGGTCAAGGCGATCCTGCGTTACGATCCCGCGGGCTGGGTGGCTCGGCGCTATTATCGCGACTGGCGAGACCGCATCCGCGGCGCCGACAAGTTCGACCTGGACGCCGTGTCCCCGATCACCCGAGCCGCCTCGATCAAGGTGCCTTTGCTCATCGCCCACGGCGTCAAGGACTTGACCGTCCCCGTCGACCAGTCGAAGCGCATGGACCAGGCGCTTCGGCGGGCCGGCATCGACCACGAACTCGTTCTTTATCCCGAGGAGAAGCACGGATTCTCCAAGGCCGAGGATTCGATCGACTTCCTCAAGCGGGTCGAAGCCTTCCTCGCCAGGCACAACCCGGCGGGCTGACCGCTCGCCTTTCCTTTTCACGAGCGAGCCGCTATGGCGGCCCGCGTTTTGCGCCCAGACCGACGAGGATGAATGGCCAAGGAAGAACTGCTCGAGATGCGCGGCCAGGTGGTCGAATTGCTGCCCAACGCCATGTTCCGTGTCCGCCTCGAGAACGATCACGAGATCCTCGGCCACACCGCGGGCAAGATGCGCAAGAACCGCATCCGGGTCCTCGTCGGCGACGAGGTGCTGGTCGAGCTGACGCCCTACGACCTCACCAAGGGTCGGATCACCTACCGCTTCAAATAAGGTGGCGCGCGTGCGCCTGATCCTGGCGTCCGCCAGCCCGCGCCGGCTCGAGCTGCTCGCTCGGATCGGGATCGTCCCCGACGAGATCCGCCCCGCCGAGATCGACGAGACTCCGCTCGGGAATGAGCTCCCGCCCGCTTATGCCGCGCGCGTCGCCGCCGCAAAGGCTGCGGCGGCCGTCGAGCCGGGCAGCCTCGTCCTCGCCGCCGACACCGTGGTCGCCGCCGGGCGGCGCATCCTCCCCAAGACCGAGGATGAAGGGGAGGCGCGGCGCATGCTCGAACTGCTTTCGGGCCGCCGTCACCGGGTGCTGAGCGCCGTCTCGCTGGTCGACGGCGATGGCTTGGCGCGCCACCGCCTGTCGACCAGCATCGTGACGTTCAAGCGGCTCGAGCCGCTCGAGATCGGCGCCTATCTCGCGGCGGGCGAATGGCGCGGTAAAGCCGGCGCCTATGCGATCCAGGGCCGGGCCGAGGCTCTGGTCCGCTCCCTTGCCGGCAGCCATTCGGGCGTGATGGGGCTGCCTCTGTACGAGACCCGCGCCTTGCTCCGCGCCGCCGGCTACCCGCTTGGCTGAGTGGCTCTACGAGGCCGGGACCGGCGAGAACCGGGCGATCCTCGTCGAGGACGACGAGATCCTCGAAGCGGCGATCGAGCTGCCTGACGAAATGCGCTGCGGCTCGGTCCTGGGCGGCCGCCTGATCTCCATTGCCATTCCCGGGCGCCGCGGAATCGTCGAGACGCAGCAAGGGCCGGTGATGGTGGAACCGCTTCCGCCGGGGCTGACCGAGGGCCGGAAAGTGCGGGTCGAGATCGTCCGCGAGCCGATCGCCGAGCCGGGCAAACCCAAATTCGCCAAGGGCCTGATCACCGACGCACAGGAGCGCGAGGGGCCGAGCCTTGCCGAGCGCATCGGCTCGCCCAACCCGCTTGGGCCGCACGGCCCCGACCGCTTCGAGGAAGCCGGATGGTCCGAGCTGATCGAACAGGCGCTCGGCGGCGAGATCGCCTTTCCCGGCGGCGCGCTGCGGATGAGCCTCACGCCCGCCATGACCCTGTTCGACGTCGACGGCTTCCTCCCCCCGGCCGATCTGGCGATCGCCGGCGCGGAGGCCGCGGCGAAGGCGATCCGCCGGCTCGACATCGGCGGCTCGATCGGCATCGACCTCCCGACAACGCCGTCGCGCGCCGACCGGCTGCGGGCGGCGGCGGCGCTCGATGCGACGCTGCCCCCGCCGTTCGAGCGCACCGCGATCAACGGCTTCGGCTTTCTCCAGGTCGTTCGGCGGCGCCAGCGCCTGTCGCTGCCCGAACGGCTGCAATGGGACGCGGTGGGCGGCGCGGCCCGCGACCTGCTCCGCCGCGCGGAACGGCATCCGGGCGTTGGGCCGCGCGAAATCGTCGCCGCTCCAGCGGTGATCGCCCGATTGCGCGAGACGCCGGACTGGCTCGAGGCCCTGGCGCGGCGGATCGGCGCTCCGGTCGCCTTGCGGCAGGAAGCGCGTCTCACCACATGGCAGGGCCATGTCCACGCCCAGCCTTCCTGAGCGCCGCGCGCCCTGTCCGATCTGCGGCAAGCCGCCGAGCGCCGACCACGCGCCCTTCTGCGGGCGCGGCTGCAAGGACCGGGACCTCTTGAACTGGCTCGGCGACGGCTATCGCGTGCCCGGGCCGCCGGCCGCGGATTCCGACGGCGGCGGGCTGGACAGCGGCGGATAAGCCCCTCTATAGGCCCCGCTTCCGCCGCCGCGGATAGGCCCAGGTAGCTCAGTTGGTAGAGCACGTGACTGAAAATCACGGTGTCGGTGGTTCGATTCCGCCCCTGGGCACCATTTCCTCGCCGGTGAAATTGCGGTGCGGGCGGAACCTGCCTAAGCCTCCGTTCATCTAAGCTTCGCTTAGACAGACAGACGCGATACCCGGGAGCCGTTTACGACCCAAGCCTTCATCAACGCCGTCGGCACCGCCGCGCCGAACCACGAGGTGCACGGCGCCTTCATCGACTGGGCGCAATCGCGCATCGCCGACCGGCGCCTGCGCGCGCTGTTCCGGCGCATGGCCGACCGCTCGGGCATCCGCAACCGCTGGTCGGTGCTGCCGCCGGCGCCCGGGGGCGGACCGCCGATCGAGCCGGGCGGATTCTACCACGGCGAGACCCTGCCCAGCACCGGCGCCCGCATGCGGGTCTATGCCGAAGCCGCGCCGAGGCTGGCGCTCGCGGCGGTGCGGCGGCTCGAGCAGCAAGTTTCGCTCGAAGGGATCACCCACCTCATCGTCGCAAGCTGCACCGGCTTCGTAGCGCCGGGAGTCGACCAGATCCTCGCCCGCGAGCTCGGCCTTGCCGCCGGCGTCGAGCGGACCCTGGTCGGCTTCATGGGCTGCTACGCGGCGGTTTCCTCGCTTCGCCTCGCCCACCATATCGTCCGCTCGGAGCCGGAAGCACGGGTGCTCGTCGTCACCGTCGAGCTCTCGACCCTCCACCTCCAGGACGAGACGAGGATCGAGCCTTTGCTGGCCATGCTCCAGTTCGCAGACGGCGCGACGGCGAGCCTGGTTACCGCCGATCCGGTCGGCTTCGGAATCACGAGCCCGTTCGCGGTGACCCTCCCCGATTCGGCCGGCCTGATCCGCTGGGACATCGGCGACCAGGGCTTCGCCATGCAGCTGTCGGGCGACGTGCCCGGCCGGATCGCCGAGGCGCTTCGCGATGAGTCGGTTCGCGAGACGATGCTCGGTGGCCTGGCGCCGGAGGAGATCGACGCCTGGGCGGTCCATGCCGGCGGCCGCTCGGTGCTCGACGCGGTCGAGCACGGCCTGGCGTTGCCGCAGGGCGCGCTCGCCGAATCGCGCGACGTCCTCGCCCGCTACGGCAACATGTCGTCCTCCACCCTCCCCTTCGTGCTGGCCGAGCTGCTTCCGCAGAGCGAGCGCCGCCGCGGGGTCGCCCTGGCGTTCGGGCCGGGCCTCGCCGCCGAGGGCTTCCACTTCAAGCGCGCCGCCTGAGCGAATGAGCCGGGCGGCCGCGCTGATCGTCGGCGGCGGCCCGGCCGGAGCGGCCGCGGCGATCGCGCTCGCCCAAGGCGGCGTGCGGGCGCGGCTGCTCGAGCGGACCGCGGGCGCCCACGACAAGGTGTGCGGCGGCTTCCTTGGCTGGGATTCGCTGGCGGCGCTGAAGCGGCTCGGAGTCGATCCGGCGCGGCTCGGGGCGCGACCGATCGACCGGCTCCGGCTTCTCTCGGCGACCGCGACGGTCGAGACCCGGCTGCCGCACGCCGCCGCCGGCCTGTCGCGCCGAACCCTGGACGAGGCGATGCTCGCCGCCGCGCGCGAGGCGGGGGCCTATGTCGAACGCGGCCGGGGCGTGCGCGCCGCCGATCCGGCCGCCCGGACCGTTCGGGTCGAGGACGGCGAGGACCTCGCCGCCGACGCCCTGCTCCTCGCCACCGGCAAGCACGAGCTTCGCGGCGCGGCGCGGCCGAGGGACACGTCACGCGATCCGGTCGGGCTGCGCACGGCTCTGTCGCCTTCGCCGCGGCTCGAGCAAATGCTCGAAGGCGCGATCGAGCTTCACCTGTTCGACGGCGGCTATGCCGGGCTGCTCATCCAGGAAGACGGCTGCGCGAATCTCTGCCTGTCGGCCGCCCGGCAGCGCATCAAGCGGGCGGGCGGAATACCGAAGCTGATCCGGCAATTGGCCGGCGAGCTGCCGGCGCTGAAGGAAAGGCTGGCGGCAGGCGAGCCGATGGGCTGGAGCGCCATCTCCGGAGTCCCTTATGGCTGGCACGCGGCGGCGACCGAGCCGGGCCTCTACCGATTGGGCGACCAAGGCGCGGTCATCGCCTCGCTGGCCGGCGACGGCATCGCCATCGCTTTGGCGAGCGGTCGGGAGGCGGCCTCGGCGCTGCTCGAGGGGCACGAGGCGCCGGCCTACCAGGCGCGGCTCTCGGCGCGGGCGGCGCGGCCGCTGGCGGTGGCCGAAGCGCTGCGCTGGGCGGCCGAGCATCCCTGGCCCCGCGCCGCGCTGATGGGGCTAATCGGCGCCTTCCCGGCGCTGCCCGGCCTCGCCGCCCGCCTCACCCGGATCGGCATTTGAGGCGGCGCGCCGGCCGACCACAAGCCCCGGGACGTATCGGCAGAGCAGGAGGAGGAGGGTGGGGATCACCATCGTGTTCCAGCCGTCCCTGATCCCTTCCGCGAGCTGGATCGAGCGGTCGGGCCAGACCTCGTAGCGATAGTCGTAGACCTCGTTCGCCGCCTCGGCCGCCGCGACGCAGAGCCAAGGCCAGGGGCTGCTAAGAGGGCGGCGCAGGATCAAAGCGAACAGGATCTGCAGAGCGACCCCGGCGTGGACGTGGAGCGCGTCCATGTCGAGCCCGCTCGCCGTCTCCGCCCATTGCTTCAGATCGTGCCAGTCCATGCGCCGGGCCTAGGCGGGCGGCCGCATGGGCTCAATAGCGCTTGCGGTAGCGCAGGTTGACGTTGTTGGTGCTCGACTGGGTGCCGACCTGGCTCAAGAGGCTCAGCGCCTTGGAGAGCGCGATCTCGATCTGGGTGACGGTGAAGCCGCGCGCGTCGGTGATCACCTCCATGTAGATGTTCTTGCCGATGTAGAAGCCGGCGGCGACGGCGGTGCCTCGGCCGGTCGTCTGATCGGCGCCGAGCACCCTCAGGCGCGACAGGCCGGAGGCGGAACGAAGCTTGCCCATCGGATTGAGCCCGCCGCCGCCGCCGCGCAGCGCGTTCAGCGACGAGGCCACCTGGATCGCCTGAAGCGCGCTGATCTCGGTCACCGAGCCGCCGAACAGGATCCGCGCCATGATCTCGTCCTGCGGCAGCCCCGGATCGGAGCTGAAGGCGATCTGCGGGTTGTTGGCGCTGCCGCTGACGTTGATGGTGACGTCGACGTCCTTGATCTGGGCGGTGGCGGCGATGTCGATGCGCGGGTTGGGCGGCCGCGCGCCGGTGAAGTTGATCGTTCCGCGGGTGAGGTCGAAGCGCTGGCCCGAGAAGCTGAACGTGCCGCGGATGACGTCGGCGCGGCCGACCAGAGCGGGCGTCTTTGTCGTGCCCTGGGCCCGCAAATCGGCGCTCCATTCGCTCTCCAGGCCCATTCCGGCGATGTAGAGCTGGTTTTCGGCGTGGAGGCCGAGGTCGAGCTTCCAGACGCTCGGAGTGCCCTGCGCCTCGGCTTGGCGGATCGCGTTCGGATCGGGCAGCGGCTCGCCCTTGCGGCGCACGCCGGCCAGGTCGATGACCTGCGCACCCCCTTGACGGACGATCTGATAGCGCACGTTCGGCAAAGTGAGGTTGCCGGAGATGAGCGCGCCGTTCGCCTTGTTGTTGGTGATGGCGAGATCGCCGGTCAAAGTCGCGCCGAGATTGTCGCTTCGGGCGAGCTGGGCGTCCTGCATGTGGAGGCGGATGTCGATCGGGTAACCGGCGGCGGAGGCGAAGCCGACCGTCCCGCGCCCGGTAATCGTGCCGCGGCCGGCGCGGCCCGAGAGCTGGCTGATCTCGAGCGTCGCGTTGGTGAACCGGCCCTGGAGCGCGAGGCTGGTGATCCGGGTGCCGTAGGTCTCGTCGACGAAGGTGAGATCGTTGGCGCGAAGCACGCCGGTCAGTTGCGGATTGCTGACCCGGCCCGAGAAATCGGCGGCGACCCCGATCGGGCCGGAAAGCTGCTGGTCGGCGATTCCGCCGAACGACCAGAGCACGTCGGCCGGGCCGTTGTAGCGGATGCCGCCGGCGAGCGGCGCGGCCATCAGCCGGCTCATCCACGAGCCGCCGGCGGCGACCGGCTGAAGTCGCGCCTGGGCGCGGCCGATGACGGCGCCGGCGCGGCGGATGAGGGCGTTGAGGCTGCCGCCCTGCGGCCCGAGCACGCCGAGAAGCGCGAGGTCCACCGGCGGGGTGCGGGTGGCGACCCCGGTGCGGCTGAAGCCGGCGATGTTCAGCCTGGCCTCCGCCCCGGGGAATGCGGCGCCCGACGCCTGGTTGAAATCGATGCTTCCGGTCGCGCTGCCGCTGAGGCCGAGGCCGGGCGAGAAGGCGTTGAGGATCGAGATGTCGAAATTGGCGAGCCGGGCCTGGAGCGCCATGCCGTTGCCGTAGCGCCCGGCGAGGAGGACGTTGCCCTGCGGAAGGACGAGCTGGACCGGGGCGAGCTGCCAGTCGGCGCCGGCCTTGCGGATATCGGCCGGCTGGGCGAGCCGGAACGGGATTCGGTTGACGATGCCCTGCAGCGCCGCCCGGACGTGTCCCGGCTCGAGCGCGGCGTTGACGCCGACCCGGAACGGCACGCCGCTCGTCCCCTCCGCAAAGGCCTGGGCGAGGCCTCGGCCGTTCTGGTAATTGCCGCGGAGGCGCGCGGTGGCGAGGTAGAAATTGCGGCTGCGAACGCCGGCGAGCTGGACGTCGCCGGTCACCTGCGGCGCTCCGGGATAGAGGATCGCGGTCGCCTGTATGAGGCCGCGCTGGATCAGGATCGGTGTCTCGCCGGGGATGGTCGCGCCGTTCGCCGTCGCATTGACCGCGACCTGCTGGTAGCGGCCCGCGGCGGCGAGCTGGACCGTGCCTTGCAGGCCCTCGCCGGTCATCGTCAGGGTGCCGGCGAAGGGCCCGGCGCGGGTCTGCACCACCCGCCCGGCGAAGGTCATTCCGGCGAAGGTGAGCCGGCGGATGTCGAGGGTCATCGGACCCCGGCCGGCGAGCACGGTCAGGTCCGCGGCGAACGGCCCGTAGGCGGATTGGCCGGTGGCCTTGATCGCATAGCCGGCGCCGGTCGCCCGGATGCTCGCGCGGACGTCGCGAAGGCCGATTCCGAAGCCCGGATTGGCGGCGCGCAGCTCGACATTGGGCCGCGCCGCGGTGCCGGTGACGACGACCGCGAGGGTGCCGTAGGCGCGAGACACCCCGGCGCCGCGGAAATCGATCCGCCCGTTCGGCCAGTAGGTGCCGGTGCCGGACGTGATCCGCATGCCCGGCGAGCTGAGGCGGATGTCGCTGAGGTGGATCACGCCGGCCGGGTTCATGACGACATTGGCCGTCGCCACCGCGTTGCCGCCGAGCAGGTCGCGGGCCGAGGCATTGTCGATCCGCCGCGTCTTGACCGCGACGCGGCCCTTGAGGCCGAAGCCGCCCGGCGCCGTTACCACGTCCATGTGTGTGGTGAGGTCCATCAGCCCGATCCCCTCCATCGCGTAGCCGTTGACCGTGCCCTGGATTCCGGCGCGGTAGCGGCCGCGGGCGAGGTCGGCGACGATCACGGTGGTGGCGTTCAGCCGGTCGGAGCGGATGCGCATGTCGTCCGACAGCAAAGTGGTGCCGCTGAGGCTCACCGTGCCGTTGGCCGAGACGTTGGTGAGCAGGCGCCCGAACGACGGGTCGAGGCCCGTTATGCGCGTGGCATGGGCGGCGACCGGGATCGTGATCCGGTCGGTGTCGACCCTGGCCCGGCCGCGCGCGACCAGGCCTTCGACCGTCGTGCCGTTGAAGCCGATCGCGTCGGCGTGGAGATCGTAGGCGACGAACGGCGTCCGGAACGGGCCGTTGAGCACCGCCGCCAGCTGCAGGTTGCGCGCGGCGAGATTGGGCAGGACCGCTTCCGGATGCGGCAACCGGACGGCGAGCTTGAGGTTCGAATATTCGCTTCGGCCCAGGTCGACCAGCCCCTCCGCCCCCACCGCGATCGCCTGCGAGCTGAGGCGCAGCCGAGTGTCGGCGCGGCGCTGCGACAGCGTGGTGACGAGGCTCACCTGAACCATCGGCTGCAACAGACGCTTCGCCGTCCCTTCCGCCATCATCAGCCCGGGATTGGCGGGCCCGACGAGGGTGAAGGTGCCGTTCTTCGCGTTGACGCCGAGGTTGGCGAAGGCCTTGCCGCCGAGCGTGGCGACGGCGCGGCCGTTCCAGTCCGCCCAGCTGCCGCGGCCGTTGAGGCTCGCGTCGAGCGGCTGGGTGAGGCCGGCGAGGTGGGCGACGAAGCCGTCGCCCGGCGCTTGGACCTTCAGCCCCATGTCGAGCCGGTTCTGCTCCGGCACCGCGTCGAGGCGGAGGACGATCCTGTCGCCGCCCGGCAGGCCCGGCCCGGCGATCGCGGCGGCGTTCAGCGCGAGCGTGGCGCGGCGGTTGGCGATCTTGGCCTTGCCGTCGAGCGAGAGGAGATGGCGATAGCCGGTCACCGGCGGATCGATGGTGAGGCGGTCGACCTTGAGGCGGCCGATGTCGAGGTTGATGTCGGGGAGCAAAGGCGCGTTGGGATCGCCGGGCCTCAGTTCGGGCAGCCGCCACAGGTGCGCCGTCGGCACCTCGATCGCGCGGATGTCGACATGGTTCGAGAAATAAGCGAGCGGCCGCCAGTCCATCCTGGCCTCGGGCGCGGCGAGGAAGCGGCCCTTGGGATCGGACAGAGTGAGGTCGCGCAGGGTCAGCTGCCCGAATAATGAGCCTTCGATTCGGCCGACATGGATGTTGAGCCCGGTCGCCATTTCGAGCCCGTTGATCTGCTTGACGACGAAGCGGCGGCCATAGTCGCTCGACAGCCAGGCGAAGAGGAGGCCGATCAGAACGAGGATCGTGAGCAGCGCGATTCCGGCCCATTTCGCCACCGCCCTAGCCCGCATGCGGCCGCGCGGGACGACGTAGACCTCGGCTGGTGGCGCGGTCGCCATCAGAAGGCCTGCCCGATCGAGACGTAGACGGCGAATTTCGATTCGCCCTTGCGCCGCCCGAGCGGCACCGCGATGTCGGCGCGGAACGGCCCGAAATTGGTGTAGAAGCGCCCGCCTATGCCGACGCCGTAGCGCATTCCGGAGAGCTTCGGGAACTGGCTCTCATAGACCTGACCGGCGTCGACGAAGGCGACCACGCCGTAATTGCCGAAGCGGTAGCGGCTCTCGAGCGCGAACTCGATCTGGCTTCGGCCGCCGGTCGGCACGAAGATGGTCGGCGGGTCCTTCTCCTTGGGATCGGTCGGGTCGAACTTGGGATTGGGGATCTCGACCTTGGGGCCGAGCTGCTGGTAGCCGAAGCCGCGCACCGACCCGCCGCCGCCGCCATAGAGCCGCCGCGACGGCGCCAGCTCGGCAAGCGAGGCGCCGAAGATCGAGCCGACCCGGGTGCGCGCCGCGATCGTCAAATTCTTCGTCGCCGGGTAATAGACGCTGCCGTCGATGATGTTGCGGATGTACGGCTGGGTCGGATCGCGAAGCGACGTCTCCGGGTTGATCCGGCCGGTGATCCTAAAGCCCCGGGTCGGGTCGAGCAGGCTGTTCGAGGCGTCGTAGCCGAGCTGCCCGACGAGGCCGGCGAGAAAATATGCGCTCTTGAGCGAGATGGGCGGGAAGCCCGCCGCGTTCTCGTTGGTGGCGATCAGCTCGCCGCCATAGGCCCAGGTCCATTTCTTCTGCCAGATCGGCGTCGATTCGCGGGAGATCAGGCCGTGGAGGCGGACGGTGTAGCCCTTGTAGGCCGGCAGGTCGCGCCGGCCGGCCTCGGCCTCGATCAACACCGAGCGGTCGCGCTTGCCCGCGTTCATCCGGTGGAAGGCGACGGCGACCGACTGCTCCTGGGTGCCCGCCACGGCGCTGACCTTCAGAGCGCCTTCGGGCGGGAAGAAGTTGCGATGCTCCCAGGTCCCCTCGATGCGCAGCCCCTGTCCGGTCGAATAGCCGGCGGTGCCCGAGATCGAGCGCGCCGGCCCGGCGTCCTGGCGGACCCGGATGTTGACATATTCACTGCCGTCCGGCGCTGTCTCGCCGGTCCGCACCGGCTCGGCCGCGACGGTGCGGAACAGGCCGGTCGCGACCATCGCCTCGCGCAGATCGTCGACCTTGCGGCTGTCGTACAGCTCGCCGCGCTTGAAGCGGGCGAGGACCCCGACATGCCTGGCGTCGAAGGCGAGCTTGCCCTCGGTGGTGAAGCCGGCGAAGGTCGAGCGCGGGCCGGGATCGACCGGGAGCGTGTAGTCGCCGCGCCGCGTGTCGGGATCGAGCAATATGTCGCGCAGCCCGACGTCGGCGAACGGATAGCCCTGCTGCGGCAGGCGCAGGCGGACATTGGCTTCGGCGGCCTCGACGTCGGCGGCGACGATCGGGTCGCCGGTCTTGAGCGGAAGCGCCTCGCGGGCGAGGCCCGGCGGCACCGTCTCGGGGCCTTGGATCGCGATCGCGCCGAGGCTGTAGCGCGCGCCCGGCACGGTGGTGACGACGACCCGCAGCTGGCCGGGCGTCTCGGGCAATTGCTCGATCGAGGACAGAGCGGTGGCGTCGTAATAGCCTTCGGAGCGTAGCAAACGGACGGCGAGCAGTTCGTCCTCGCGCGCGCGGGCCGAAACCATCGCCCCGTTGGTCGCCTTGCCGTCGGCATCCTCGAGCGCCGAGAGGCTGCGGAAGCGGCCCTCCAGACCCACTTCCTTCAGGCCTTCGACGACCAAAGTATAGCGGACCGGCTCGACCTTGGACTCGTCGTCCTTTTCCCCCTTGGCGGCGGGCGGCGGGGTGGTGACGTCGAAGGTGGAGAGCGGCGCCAGCGGCTCGGTCAGCGCGGGATCGGGCGGCGCCGTGACCGGCGGCAGGGTGCCGTTCGGCGCAACGATCGGCGCGGTGAGCGGCTTGCCGTCAGGGCCCTTGAAGGCGTCGATCGGCTCCAGCGGCTTGGTGAGATCGGGATCGAGCGGGGGCAGCTCCTTCTGGAACTGGTCGTCCGGCACGATCGGGCCGCCCGGCGGCGGCGGAGGGGGGATCGGAGCGGGCTTGCGGGCGGGCTGAGCAGCCTCGGCAGCGCCGGCGAGCGCCATCGCGCCCGCGGCGGCCGCCGCCATCCACCAACCGGCCTTCCTCAACGCGCCGCCGCTCCCCTTCGGTCCCTGAGCCCGAAAGCGCTTAAAGCGCAGCAACTTGCCTTTTGTTCCGGCTGCGAAAAGGACTTAATGGAAGTTAAGGCGCCGGCGCGGGCAGCAACGGCGCGGCGCCGTCTCCGACCAAAGCGAAGCCGGCCCAGTAATAAGGGTGGGACGTCTCCGGCCGGTCCATCAATGCGGTCTCGGCCTTCCTCAGCGCCGTCGCCACCGGCGTTCCGGCCGGCGCCTGGAACAGGCCGGTGATCAGCCTTTCGGTGGCGCCGTAATCGTCGGGGACCGGCCAGTGGCTGGCGATCACGGAGCGGCCGCCGGCGCCGACGAAGGCTCGGACCAGGCCGTCGAGCGCCGAATCGCCGCCGGTGCCGAGCCCCGCCTCGCGGGTCGCGGCGAGGCTCGCCTTGCCGGCGGTGTCGCAGGCGGAGAGGATGACGAGGTCGGCGTCGATGCGCAGGTCATAGATTTCGGCGAAGGTCAAAAGGCCGTCCGAGCCCTCGCCGCCGAACGAGGTCATCAGGGCTGGCCGGGCCGGGCATTCGGGGCGCGGCGCGCCGACCAGGCCGTGGGTGGCGAAATGGAGGATCCGGAAGCGGGCGAGGTCGCCGCGCGCCTTCAGGGCGGAGTCGGTGAATGCCTCGCCGGTGAGGATCTCGACTCCGCTCGCGCCGCTGCGCTTCAGCGCGTCGCCGGCGGCAAAGAGTTCCGCCGCCGAGATGGGGCGGGACCACAGAGCCTCCGGCCAGGCGCAGGGCGAAGCCCGGCCGAGCAGGGTCTTGAGCGCGGCGTCGGAGGCGTCGGCGGCGGGCGGCGGGGCGTTCTGGCCGAGGCCGAGATAGGCGTTCGGGGCGCGCGAGGAAGCGGCGTGGCGCAGGTCGCGGAACGAGCGGGCGGAGACCGCGGTGCTCACGTCGCGGCCCCGGCCAAGCCAGGAAATGCCGGTGAAATCGAAGCCGTCGTCGTTGGGGCGCCGGGCCCTGTCGTGGTAACGCTCGACGCTGGCGCGGTCGGTGACGAGGAGGTTGGGGGGCAGGCGAAGCAGGGCGCCATCCGGCTCGAAGATGAGGTGGCGGACCGAGGGGAGATCGGCGGCGGCGGGGCCGAGCAGCTGGTCGAACAGGCGATAAGCGAGGGCGACGTCGAACGGGGTGGTGACGACCTGGCCGTTCTCGATGTTCGCAATGGTCGCGCGCAACGCGGTCACTTCGCGATCCACCACTTCCGCGGAGGCGGACAGCGGCCAGAGGCGTGCGGAAGTTCGTGTGACGTACAATCCGTAGCCGTCGTCGTTCACAAAGGTCATTTTGAAATAGGCCTCTCCGGGGCGGAGCAGCTGCTGGAGGTCGGCGAGGCTCATCGCGCCCGAGGAGAGGACGCGGTAGCGGGGGAAAGCGGCGAGCCGGGCCTGGACGGCGACCTGATCCTTCTCGATCGCCGCGAGCGAGGCGCGAAGCGCGGCGAGGCGGTCGGCGTCGGCGACGGCGCGGGCGATGTCGATTCGGGCGCGCTCGATGTCGCGGCCGAGGGTGACCGACTGGCGGAACAGGCGGGCGGCCTCGTCGCTGCCGCCGCTCAATTCGCGGGCGAGCACGGCCTGGGTCTGGGCAACCCCCGGCCGGACGAGGAGCTGGCTCGCGCGGAACAGCTCGGCGGGGTCCTCGATCAGCCGGAAATAGGGCGCCAGCGCCCGGCGGAGGCTCGGCGAGGCGATGCCGCTGGTCTCGCTCGAGTCGACGATCGACCGGAACAGGGTCAGCGCGTCCGCGGTGCGGCCGATGCCGGCGTAGTAGCCGGCGAGCAGCGCCTCGGCGCTGAGCAAGGCCGGCGAGCCGGGATAATCGGCCTCGAGCAGTGCAACCGCCGCCTTGTGGAGCCGCTCGGCGTCGGCGCCCTCCGAGAGCGCGGCCTGCTCGCCCCAGATCTGGGCGCGCATCCATTCGACCGAGGCGACCCGGCCGCGGCGGACGGAATCGAGGGCGGCCAGCGCCTCGCGGAGGGAGGCCGCGGCTTCGCCGGAGCGACCGAGAATGCGGAGGATCGTGCCGCGAAGGTGAAGGGCCTGGGCGTCGAGCAGACGCGCGCGCTCCTCGGGTGTAAGGCCGCCGCCGGCGGCGCCGAGCTGGCGGGCGAGCGGGCTTTCGGCGTTGAGGCGCCTCGCCGTCGCCGAGTCGATGCCCGCGCCGGCGTCGCCTTTCGATTCCGGCACGGCGGGCGGCATCACCTTGTCGAGCTCGGCCATCGCCGCCGCGGAATCGCCCTGGTTCATGAAGTGGATGGTGCGGTAGTTGCGAAGCAGCCGGGCGACGACCGGATCGTTGCCCTGGAGCGCGGCGGCCTCTGCGAAGCCCTTGTCGGCCCGCTCGAAGGCGCCGAGGTTCGACTGCTGGAGCGCGGCGTTGGCGATCAGCTCGGCACGGCCTCCGGCGGTGTCGGCCTCGGCGACGGTGGCGAAGAATTCGGCCGATTCGGCGAAGCGCCCGGCATTGTTGCGGCGATAGGCTTCGGCGCGGGCGCGGCCGGGATCGAGCGTGCCGGCCTGAAGCCGGGCGAAGGCGGCGGGATCGCCGGCGCCGGTGATCGCCACCTCGACCTCGCCGGGCAGAGCGCGGCCGGCGACGAGGCTCCTCAAGGCCAGGCGGAGCGCCGAATCGTAGCCGGCCAGCCCTTCCGCCGCGTAAAGGGTGCCGCCGCGCCGGAAGAGATAGACGCGGTAGCCGACCGGCTCGCCCTTCAATTGGCAGGAGAGGGTCTCGACCGGTCCAAGCCCCTGCACCTCCGTTCGCGCCGGAGCGTCGCAATCCGCGGTCTCTGCCCGCGCCGCCGCCAGCCGCGCCGCGGGGTCGTCTCGGCCGAGGCGGAGCGCGTAGAGCCGGCCGACCGGCGCGGCGGCGTCGCGGCAGAGGATCGCGTAGCCGGTGTCGAACAGGCCGGTGAGCGCCGGGTCGTTGGTCGCGACCTGGGCGGTGCAGAGGCCGGACGTGCCGAGGCGGAAGCTGTCGCCGGGGTCGGCCGCGGCGGCCGGGGTGGCGAGCGCCAGCGCGGCGAGGAGCAGAGCCGCCCTCACGGCTTTTTCCCCGAATCCCAGACGACGCTGTCGCCGCCGCTGGTGACCGGCTCGTCGAGCGGAATATCGGCGCCGAGGACGAGGTCGATCAATTCGGCGAAGGCGAGCGGCGGCAGCTGCGGCGCCAGCATCGGCCCCAGCACGAACACGGAAGCCCGCACGTCCGGCACCAGTGACGCCTGCTTGACCGGCGGCGGCGGGGGCGGCGGGGGGGGTGGTGGTGGCGGAGGCGGCGGCGGCGGGGGTGGAGGCGGGGGGGGGGGTGGCGGCGGAGGGGGCGGCGGAGGCGGGGGCGGCGGAGGCGGCGGCGGCGGCGGGCAGCCGTTGTTGATGTTGCAGCGGTTGAACTCGGATTCGCTGGTGTAGCTGGTGCCGGCGCCCTTGCCGAAGTCGATTACGCCGAAGAATTGCAGGCCGGTGAGGAAGGTCCCGTCGGCGAGGCGCTCGCGGCCGAAGCCGGCGACGTCGATCGGAGTCGCGCCCGAGGCGCGGATCTTCAGCCCGCCGGGCCCGACGGTGAGGCCGGCAAAGTCGGTCGCGGTGCCGGTGTTGCGGATGTAGAGACTGCTCCCGACCGTGAAGCGCACCGCGCCGCCCTGGAGATAGCCCTGCGGGTTGACCGGGCCGCTGTTCCCCAGCAGCGCGTCGTTCAGGCCCGGCAGGATCGGGCCGCCCTGGTTCAGCATCGCGGCGAAGGTGGCGTTGG
>JAXDPL010000222.1:0-2992 GCA_034668385.1 Sphingomonadales bacterium
CTGTTCGCCTGGATGATGCGCAACGCGGAAAGCCCGATGGAATTCTTCGGCCTGCCGCCCAATCGCGTCGTCGAGATGGGCAGCCAGGTGAAGATCTGACGAACCTTCGGGGCGCTGGCTCGTTCGGGACGGGAAGAGGAGCTTCGAGCATGACCAAGCACAAAGGCGGACCGACGATCAACACCGGCGGAGCGTCCAGGCCCAAGGCGGAGGAGCGCGACGCGGAGTTCGACATTGCCGGGAATGCGAAGCTGAAGGGCGAGGATCCCTCGCCAGGCGGCCGCGACCGCGGCGAGACGAGCTCCGCCGACGAGGGTGCCTGCCTCGACATGGACGCGGCCCACGACAGGGCGAGCTGAATGAACTTCGTCGTCATCGGCAGGGACAAAGAGGGCGGCGAGCCGCGCCGCCGCTGCCGTGCGGCCCACCTCGATTTCGTGGCCGGCCGCCAGCAGGGGATCGTCTATGCCGGCCCTCTGCTCGAAGGCGGCGAGATGGTCGGCAGCCTCTTCATCTTCGAGCTGCCCCACCGGGCGGCGCTCGACCCTATCTGGCCCAGGACCCCTATTTCACCACCCCGATCTTCGAGACGGTGGAAATCTACGAGAGCCGCTGGATGGTCCCGGAGCGCGAGCCTGGCGCGTTGGCGGCCGAGGCGGAGCGGGCGCGGGCGGTCGCAGCCTGAAGGCCGGCGTCAGCTCTCCCGAATCGCGACAACCTCCTGGAGAACGCCGATCACCCACACGGTGCCTTCGGCGACCTTCTTGAAGCCGTCCGGAATCGCGTCGCCGGCCTTGGGAACCAGCTTGATCGGCTTGTCCGGCGCCATGTCGTTCTCGTAAACCGCGATGCTCGCATCGTCGGTGTGATCGAGCTTCTGAAGCGGTCCGTTTATCGCCTCGAAAGTGGCGACTTCACTCTCCAGCTTCGCGAGCGAATAGTCTTTGTCGAAAGCAATCTCGGTCACGGCACGGTCTCCCCAGTAAGCTCGGTGATCTTCGCGAGGAGGGCCTTGGCGGCGTCCTCGGTGCAATATTTCGGAGCGGCATTGGTGATCGCCGCGGCCTGGGCCTTGGCTTCCGCGAGCGTGGATGCGCGTCCCGGCGTCGTGCCGGTGAGGAAGCCGTCGATCGCGGCGAGCATGTCGAGCTTCTTTTCCGCCGCGCTGCCTGCCGCGGCTGGGGCCGCGGCGGCCAGGCCATAGACGTAGTGGTTGATCCGCAGCCAGTAGGGCCTCAGCCCCGCCTCCGGCTGGCACGATCGGGTGGCGTTCTCGTAACGGTCGGCCTGCGCGTCAGCGGCCTGGCCGGCCTGTTTCGTCACTTGGAGGATGGCGCGGTCGAGACTTTGGGCCGCCCGGTATTCGACGAGATCGGACAGCGCCTGCTCGAACGGATAGGTCGCCACGTCATCGTTGATGAGATGGGTCCTGATCTCCGCTTTTACCCGAAGCCGGTTCGCCTCCATCGCGCCGATGATCGCCGGAAGAGTCTGCTCGTAATAGAGCTCGCGGTTCACGCTCGCCCGGGTGCCGGTCAAGGCGGCCACGGCCGCCGAAAGCTCGTTCGCGCTCCCCTTGGCTACGGCGCCGATGCTGCTCAGGCCGAGCGCGCCGACCTCGAGGACCAGGTTGGCGGACTTGCGATCGACGCCCAGCGACGTGAGGAATCTGACATATTCCTCGTCATAGGCCCGCATGTGCATGGCCACTGCGGCGTTCCTAATTGCGCGCTTATCCGCGTCGGTGGTGGCGGCCGCGATCTCCCTGTGGACCTCTTCCAACGTATAGAGGTTTGGAACGGCCGTGAGCGGGACGGCCCGCGGCGTGCCTTCGAACGATGCGCAGCCGGCGGTCGACAAGGCCGCGGCGACGATGGCGGAAAGGCCGGATGCTCGGATCATTTCGACGTCCCCCTTTGGGCGCTGCTCACTTTACGTCCGAGCGTGGTCGCCAGAGCGTGATCTTCGTCACGCCCGAGGAGAGCTTATGAAATCCCGTTCCGCGCCGAGCCGGAGCTAATGCGGGCGGCCGCGGCCGGCTGGCGCGGCGGCTTGCCGCCGATCAGGCCCTGGAGGACGAGCAGGCCGCGCACCAGCGCCAGCCCGCGCGGGCCCGCGATGTAGCGCGGCGACCAGGCGGGGCCGAACTTCTCCTTGTAGGCGCGGAGGCCCTCGAAGCGGTAGACCCGCTCGCCGTGGCGGACCAGGAAGGCTGCGGCCTTGGCCCAGGCCGGCGACAGGCGCCGCGCCTCGATTCCGGACAGCGGCGCGATTCCGAGCGAGAAGCGACGATAGCCCTTGCCGCGGCCCCACAGCATCAGCCGGGCGAAGAGCAGGTCCATGGCGCCGTAGGGGAGGAGCTCGCCGCAGCGCATCAGGTCCACCGACAATTCGACCTTGTTCTCAGTCGTCCAGACGTTGGCGAAAGCGACGATCCTGCCCCGATGACGGACCACGGCGCAGTCGAAGCGGCTCAGATAGGAGGGGTCGAACCAGCCTACGCTGAAGCCCTTCTCGCAATGGCCCTTGGCCGAGAGCCAGGCGTCGGAGACCCCCTTCAGCTCGGGCAGGAGGACGGGGACTCGGGCGGCGGGGACGAGCTCGAACTCGGCGCCTTCCCGCTCGGCGCGACGGGCGCATTGGCGCAGGCCCCGCATCGCTGCGCCCTCGAGCGTGAAAGCGTCGAGGTCGACCGAGGCTTCCTCGCCATATTTGACGATCGAGAGGCCCATCTCGATCGCGATCGGCAGCGCTTCGGGCGTGATCTGGTAGAGAAGGAGGCTGCCCTGGGCGGCGTCGGCGAGGCTGCGTATCGCCCAGAGCAGCTCCGCCCAGTCCGAGCGGGCTCCGACCGGGTCCCCCATCACGATCCAGCTTCGGCCCCGCACCCGGTACATCAGGAAGGCGGCGCTCGAACGCGAGACCAGGAAGCATTTGTCGCCAGTGAAGGCGAGCATCGCCTCGCTGCGGCCGGTCGTGGCCAGGGCCGCGG
>JAXDPL010000223.1:0-11849 GCA_034668385.1 Sphingomonadales bacterium
AGAGCGACGGCGGCCTCGTAGGTGATCTTGGCCTTGGGCGTCGCGGCGTTGACCACGAAGATCAGGGGCTTGCCGGCGCGCTCGCACAGATCGACGGTGGCGCCGACGGCGCGAAGGTCGTGCGGGCTCGGCCGGGTCGGGATCAGCACCAGCTCGGCGACCTGGATCACCGACTGGATCGCCATGGTGATCGCCGGCGGCGTGTCGATCACCGCCAGCTTGAAGCCCTGCTGCCTGAGGATCTCGAGATCGGCGGCGAGACGCGCGACCGTGGTCTGGGCGAAGGCCGGCATCTCCGCCTCGCGCTCGTTCCACCAGTCGGCGAGCGAGCCCTGCGGGTCGATGTCGATGAGGCAGACGGGACCGGCGCCGGCCAGCTCCGCCTGCACGGCAAGATGGCCGGACAGGGTCGTCTTGCCCGATCCGCCCTTCTGCGATGACAATGCCAGTACGCGCATGGGTTCCCCTGATATCGCCCGGTTCGCCGCCGGTTTGCGCTTGAGGTGGCTAAATATTGGTTAACGCCGATCGCCCGAGCGTCGCTTTTCCCAGCGCCTTCCGGCGAGGGCGGCGGGCTTTGTGCTAAGAGCGCGTTAACGATTTTCGGCTAGCCAATCCGCACTTGTTAACGCGCCGGGCGCGAACGCCCGCAGGAGATTGGGACATGGCCAGGATCGGTCGGCAGATGCTCGGGGCAACGCTCGTTGCCGGCACCCTCTTCGCCCCGGGCGCCGCCTGGGCGGGAGTCAAGGAAGGCTATGACGCCTGGGTGGCGGGCAATTATTCCGCCGCGGTCAACGAATGGCGGCCGCTCGCCGACAAGGGCGATCCCGACGCCCAGTTCGATCTCGGCCAGGCCTACAAGCTCGGCCGCGGCGTCCCAGCCCGCGATCTCGCCATCGCCCAGAGCTGGTACGAGAAGGCCGCTCAGCAGGGCCACGCCCAGGCCCAGGCCAATCTCGGCCTCATCCTGTTCCAGAACGGCGAGCGCCAGCGGGCGATGCCGTGGATCCGCAAGGCGGCCGAGGCGGGCGACCCGCGCGCGCAATATGTGCTCGGCACCGCCCTGTTCAACGGCGACCTGATCGGCAAGGACTGGCCGCGCGCCTACGCCCTGATGAGCCTTGCCGCCGAGGCCGGCCTGCCCCAGGCCGGGACCAATCTCCAGGCGATGGACCAATATGTGCCGGTCGAGCAGCGCCGCCAGGGTCTGGCGCTGAAGGCGCAGCTCGCCCGCGCCGCCGGCGCCGCTTCGCCCCGCACGGCCCCCGGCTCGCATACCCCGCCGAAGCCCAATTCCGCCCTTGCCTCGACGCTGCCGGCCGACGCGCCGACGCGCCGCGTCACCGCGGTCATTCCGGTACCGGCAGATGTGCTGGGACGGGCTCCGGCGGCCCGCCCGGCACGGGTCGCCGCCGCTCCCGCCGCCGGCGGCTGGAAGGTGCAGCTCGGAGCGTTCAGCAACGGCGGCAACGCGCGAAGCGCCTGGTCGGCGCTGAGGACGAAGGCGCCGGGCCTCTCCGGCCTCAATCCGATCCTGGTGCCGGCGGGCGCGGTCACCCGCCTCCAGGCCGGGCCGCTCGCGAGCCGCGCCGCCGCCGACAAGGCCTGCGCGGCGGCCAAAGCGGCCGGCGCCGCCTGCTTCCCGGTCGCGCCTTAACCCTTTCTTGGCCGGTGCGGCGGTAGCTTGCCCCGGTCGAACAGGGGGAAAGTCATGGCCGTAGCGGGCAGGATCGGGCGCGACACGGCGATGGCGACGCGCTGGCGCCGGCGCCGGATGTGCGTCCTCGTCGCCGACGGTCCCTCGCCTGCCGCCTTGCGGGAGGTCTCCGCGCGCGGCGCCTTCGTCGAGACCAATGCGCGCCCGGAAATCGGCAGCCGAGTCGAGCTTCGGCATCCCGAGGCCGGCGCGATCGACGGAATCGTCCGCGCGCTCGCGGCGGACGGGGTGCAGCTTTCCTTCGCCTGCTCGGAAGCGTCGGTCGCCTTCGCGCTCGCCGCGATCGCCGCCGACATGACCCGGACCTAATCCGCCTCCCACTCGCCGCTGGCATAGCCCTGGGCGTAGAGCAAGGCGGTAAGGTCGGTATGCACGAGGCTTGCCGCTGCCGCCGCCACGGCCGCCGGCCTGGCGTGATACGCGACGCCGAGGCCGGACGCCTGAAGCATCGGCACGTCGTTGGCGCCGTCGCCGACCGCCAGGGCGTCGCTGGCGTCGATGCCGCGCTCCGCCGCCGAGTCGAGCAGGGCCTGACGCTTTCCTTCCGCGCCGACGATCGGGGTCGCGACCTCGCCGGTCAGCCGGCCCGCCTCGGACAGCAGCCGGTTGGCAACGGCGCGGTCGAAGCCGATTTCCGCCGCGACCGGCTCGGCGAACAGGGTGAAGCCGCCGGAGACGAGGACGGTGAGCGCGCCCTGCCGACGCATCGTCCGAACCAGCGCCCGGGCGCCCGGGGTCAGCCGCACCCGCTCCGCCCGGCAGCGCTCGATGACCGATTCCTCCATCCCCTTCAGAAGCGCCACGCGCTCCCTCAGCGCGTCCTCGAAGACCAGCTCGCCGCGCATCGCCCGGTCGGTGATCGCCGCCACTTCCGCCCTGAGGCCGGCATAATCGGCGAGTTCGTCGATGCATTCGACCGCGATCATGGTCGAATCCATGTCGGCGACGAGCAGCTTGCGCCGGCGCGACGCCTCGCCCTGGACGATGACGTCGACTTCGTCGAGCAGCCCCTCGAGCGCGGTGCGAACGGCCGAAGGGCCCATCGAGAGGAGCAGGTCGCAGGCCTTGTCCTCCTCGATCCAGCTTCGGCCGAACGGATGAACGCCGGCCTGGCGCAGCGCATCCTCGGCGAGCGAAATATCGCCGCTCGACAGGCGCTCCTTTGCTATCAGCGTCGCGATGAACAAGCCTGGAGCCTCCGGATCGACGCTGGCGCTTATCGCGGGGCCGACGGCAAGCGGCAAGTCGGCGCTCGCACTGGCGCTCGCCGAGCGCACCGGCGGCGGCGTCATCAACGCCGACAGCGCGCAGGTTTATGCGGATCTGCGCATCGTCTCGGCACGCCCGACCGCCGCCGACGAGGCGCGGGCGCCGCACCGCCTCTACGGCTATCGCGACGCCGCCTTGCCCTGCTCGGCGGCGGACTGGGCGGCGGAGGCCAGGCGCGCGATCGCCGAAACCCGGGCGGAGGCCCGGCTGCCGATCCTCGTCGGCGGCACCGGCCTCTACATCCGCACGCTGCTCGACGGAATCGCCCCGGTCCCCGAAATCGATTCCGCGATCCGGGAAGCGATACGCGCGTTCGGGGTCGCCCATAATCATGCCGCGCTGGAGCGCGAGGACCCGGTCGCCGCGGCCCGGCTTCGGCCGTCGGACTCGACCCGGGTGGCGCGGGCGCTCGAGGTGGTCCGTTCGACCGGCCGGCCGCTGGCCGACTGGCAGGAGAAGCGGATCGGCGGCATCGGTGCCGAGATCGATCTCCGCCCTCTCGTCCTGCTGCCGCCCCGCGACTGGCTCTACCGGCGCTGCGACGAGCGCTTCGCGAGCATGATGTCGGAGGAAGGGATCGAGGAGGTCCGTTCGCTCCTGAACCGGAAGCTCAATCCGATGCTCCCGGCGATGCGGGCGATCGGGGTGCGGGAAATCGCGGCCTTCCTCGCCGGCGCGCTGAGCCGGGAGGAGGCGCTGGCGGCGGGACAGGCCGCCACCCGGCAATATGCCAAGCGCCAATATACCTGGTTCTCCCGCCAGACCCCGACGGCCTGGCCGCGCTTCACCGAGCCGCTCGATTGCCGGGGGTTCGAACTTGCTCTAGCCCGGCTCCATGCGAGTTTACCGCGATGAGGATGCCGACCCGGGGCTGATCCGCGCCCGGCGCGTCGCGATCGTCGGCTACGGCAATCAGGGGCGCGCGCAGGCGCTGAACCTTCGCGACAGCGGCGTCGCGGTCACCGTCGGCCTTCCCGAAGGCTCGGCGAGCCGGACGCGGGCGGCGGCGGACGGGTTCGACGTCGCGACGGCGGGCGAAGCGGTGGCCGGCGCCGACGTCGCCGTCATGCTCGCCGCCGACGAGGACCATGGCCGCATCTATGCGGACGAAGTCGAGCCCAACCTGAGTCCCGGCGCCGCTCTCGGCTTCGGCCACGGGCTCAGCATCCGATTCGGGCTGATCGTCCCGCGCGCGGACCTCGATGTCTTCCTCGTCGCACCCAAGGGCCCGGGAACGGCGCTGCGCAGCGAATATGAACGGGGAAGCGGCCTCGTCGCGCTGTTCGCCATCGCCCAGGACGCCAGCGGCGAAGCGCAGCCTCTGGCGCTGTCCTATGCGGCGGCGATCGGCAGCGGCCGGGTCGGGATCCTTCCCACCAGCTTCGCCGAGGAGAGCGAGGCCGACCTGTTCAACGAGCAGGCGGTGCTGTGGGGCGCGATCCCCGAGCTGATCCACGCCGGCTTCGAGACTTTGGTGGACGCCGGCTTCGCGCCCGAGATCGCCTATTTCGAATGCCTGACGGAAGTGAAGCTGATCGCCGATCTGATCTATGCGCGCGGCATCGCCGGAATGCGCGAGGCGATCTCCAACACCGCCGAGTTCGGGGCCCTCAAGGGCGGGCCGCGCATCGTCACCGCCGACACTCGCACCGAGATGCGCCGGATCCTGCGCGAGGTTCGGAGCGGCGCCTTCGTCAAGGACCTGATCGAGGAAGCGCGGAAGGATTATCCGAAGCTCAAGGCCAGCCGCGCCGCGGCTGCCGCCCACCCGATCGAAGCGGTGCGCGAGCGCCTTGAAAAGCTGGCGAAATAGAATCGAAGCCTCTACCTACGCCCGATGATCGCCGCCGCCCGCAAACGCTATATCGACCTGCTCGCCTCGGTCTATATCTACAACGAGCACCGCGGCTACAGCAGCCTCGATAGGGTGCTGGAAGCGCTCAAGATCAAATATCCGGACGATACCGGCTTCATCGCCCAGGTCGAGAAGCACCGCGCCGACGAGCGCAAGCATTACCTCATGTTCAAGCGCTGGTTCGAGCATAGGGGCGAGATGCCCTATGCGGTCGACCGCGCCTGCGGCCAGATCGACCGCATGATCCGCCTCACCTTCGGCTGCCATATCGACGACCTCGACACCCGGACGGTGATTGCCAGCGACGACCTCTTCGCCAAGCTCTGCCGGGTGATCATGCTGACCGAGATTCGCGGCATGCGGCAGGTCGACATCCTCCTGAACCACGTCTTCGTTCAGTCCGACCCGGGGCTGATGAAGATCTTCCGGGTGGTCGAGCGGGACGAGCCGTCGCATTGGCAGCCCTATGAGGACTGGATCCGGCGCAGCGGCCGGCCGATGCCTTATCTTTCGGAGAAGGTGGCGGACGTGCTCGTCCACCGCAGCCTCGTGGTCGCCAAACTGCCCTCGCTCTACCTCAACCCGAAGCTGGAGCGGCGCACCGACTGGCCCGACGAGCACGATCCGGCGCCGACCGTCCATTGAGGCCGGCCCGGCCGCGCTGGCTGCCGCCGCCGGACGGCTCGCGCGACCTCCGCACCGAGGATCCGACCAATCCGTGGGTGGTGCACCTGGCGGGACGCGTGCTGCTGCCTCTGGCGCTGAGGCTGAGAATCTCAGCCAACGCCGTGTCGCTCGCCGGCTTCGCCTTCGGCGCCGCCGCCGCCTGGGCCTATCTCGACTGGCGGCACCGCGCGACCCTGGGCCTCCTCCTCTGCCTCGCCTGGCTGATCGCCGACGGCCTCGACGGGATGATCGCCCGCGCGACCGGCACCGCCAGCGCGCTCGGCCGATTCCTCGACGGCGTCTGCGACCATGCGGTGTTCGTGCTGCTCTATCTGGCGCTGGCGAGCGCGACGGGCGCCTGGTCGCTGGCGCTGGCGGCGGGCGCGGTCCACGCCGTCCAGTCGACTTTGTACGAGGGCGAACGGGTTCGCTTCCACCGCCGCATCAGGGGGGAAGCGGCGGAGCCGGCGCCGCCGTCCCGAAACCCGCTTCTCCGCCTCTACGACAGCGTGGCGGGCAGCCTCGACCGCGCCGCGGCGCCGTTCGACGCCGCCCTCGCCTCGGCCCCCGACCCTCTCGCCTTCGGCATGCGCTACGGGGAGCGCGCGTGGCGGCCCCTCCGGCTGATGGCCCTGCTCAGCAACAATATGCGGGTCCTTCTGATCTGGCTCGCCTGCCTCGCCGGTGACCCGCGCTGGTTCTGGTGGTCGGAGCTTGGGCCGCTCACTCTCGTCGCGGTGGCGGGAATCCTCTGGCACCGGCGGGTGGAGAGGGATTTGCTCCGCGCGGAGTGAAATACACCGTTCGCGCTGAGCCTGTCGAAGCGCGTTCCTTCTTCCCTCGGCGGGGGAAAGAGAGGGCTTCGACAAGCTCAGCCTGAACGGATGAGGATTCGGCCAGTCCCTATTCCACTCCCGCCGGCTTGGGGGCGCGGGGTTGGCCCTGGGCGAAGAGGTCGGCGAAGAAATCGCCTTTGTACCAGAGGGGGCGGTGGTCCGAATCGGCGAGTTCGCGGCTGATCAGGTAATTCAACTCGGCGAATCGCGCTCCCGCCTCCCAGTCGATCGGTTGCATCATGTCGTCATTGGGATGGTGGTAGGCGCCGCGCAGGAAGGCGTGCCATTTCTCGCCGCCGCCATTGGCGAAGCCGGTGGCGAGCATGATCGCCGGCACCCCCTCCTTGACGAATTCGTAATGGTCGGAGCGGACGAAGATATTCTCCTCCGGCATCGGATCGGGCGAAAGTCCGACCCCCATCCGGGCCGCTGCGCCCCGAACCGTCTCGGCGACCTGGCTGTGCTCGGCCCCGAAGGCGATGACGTCGGTGAAGCGGTAGAGAAGCAGGGGCATGTCGAGATCCACCACCGCGGCGATCCGGCCCGCAGGAACGGTCGGGTTCGACGCGAAATAGCTGGCGCCGAGCAGGCCTTTCTCCTCGCCCGTATTGGCGATGAACATCACCGAGCGGCGCGGCGGCTTGCCCGAATCGGCGAAGGCGCGGGCCGCCTCGATCATGGTCGCGACTCCGGCCGCGTTGTCGAGCGCGCCGTTGTAGATGGCGTCCTCGCCCGGCTTGGCGTTCTTGCGGACGCCAAGATGGTCGAGATGGCCCATCAGGATGACATATTCGTCCCTCAGCACGGGATCGGCCCCCGGCAGCACGCCGATCACCTCCGGGCTCCGGATCGTCGTCCAGGCGCTGGCACGCTGCAGCCGAAGCTGCGACTTGAGGGGAAAGCCCTTCGGCCGCACGTTCCTGTCGGCCTCGGCGCGGACCTCGTCATACGGGCGCCTGGCGCCGGCGAAGAGGAGGCCGGCGGCGGCATCGCTCACCGTCATGGTGAAGCGCAGGCCGGGCGATTCCTCGTGCGCCCGGCCGTCCTTGCCGACCCAGGCGAGCGAGGCCCGGCCGGTACGCCCCGCCATCGCCTGGAACGGCCGCACCCGCGCATAGGCCGCGGTGTAGAGGGTGATCATGCCGACCGCGCCGCGGCGGGCCGCCATCGTGCCTTTCTCGTCGCCCATATGGGCGGCGATCTCGCTCGGCAGGCCCTCGGGAATTCCGGCGAGGACGGCGACGATCTTGCCGCGCACGTCGAGCCCTTTGTAATCGTCCATGCCGAGCTTGGGCGCGTCGACCCCGTAGCCGGCGAAGACGACCGGCGCCGAGACGTCCTGCTTCTCCTCGGAGAGGCTGCCGCCGACAATAACGTCCTTGCCGTTGTCGAAATTCTGGCTTCCGGCCGGGCTGGTGACGGTGATTGTCGGCGTGCCGGCGAGGGTGGCGGAGCGGAACGGCACCCACTGGAACCAGCCGCCCTCCTCGCCGCCCGGCTTCAGGCCGAGCGCCATGAACTGGCTGGCGACGTAGGTCGCGGCGATCTCGTGGCCGCGCGAGCCGGTGTCGCGGCCCTCGAGCCGGTCGTCGGCGAGGAAGGCGACATGGGCCTTGAAGCGGTCGGCGGAGAAGGTGGGGCCGGCGGCGGGCTGGGCGGGCGCGGCGGCGGCGAGGACGAGGGACAGCGAGGCGGCGAACGCGAAAGGCTTGAAGCGCATGGGGATCCTTGGGCGTTGGGGTGCGCGCCTGCCTAGGAGGCGCGGCGAGGCTCGGCAAGCCGCGGGTGAATTGTTGCCGTTTTGTGACGACAGTGTTGCAGCGGCCAAAGCGAAATGCTGTCTATCGCTTATGGCCTTGCGACTCCCTCTCGCCTTTCTCGCCGCGGCCGCTTTGCCCTCGGTGGCGGTGGCGAGGGACGATTCGCAGCTCTGGATCGGCGGCTCCGCGGTCGTCGACCTTGGAAAGCGATTTCGCCTCTCCGAGGAGATCGTCACCCGTTTCAGCGACGATCGCGGCGGCCTGTACGAGATCGAGAGCAACACCCTGCTCGGCATCCGCCTCGCGCCGAGGGCGACCTTCTGGGCCGGCTACACGCACAGCCCGAGCTATTCACACGGACGCTTCGCGGCGATGGAGCGGCGCGCGCGCGAGCAGCTCACGATTGACGGGCTGCCCGCCGGCCCCGGTCTCCTGTCGCTGCGGCTGCGCATGGAAGAGAGGTGGCGCGACGGCTTCGCCGGCACCGGCTGGCGGCTCCGCCCGTTCGTCAAGTACAGCCTGCCGCTGCGGCGCGGCGGCCACACCGCGATCGTGTTCAGCCACGAAAGCTTCCTCAACCTCAACCGCACCGCCTTCCAGGCGCGCACCGGCGAGGAGCGGATGCGCAACGCCGTGGCGATCGCCACGCCGCTCGCCAGGGGCGTCAACGCCGAGATCGGCTACCTGAACCAGCACGGCTTCGTCCGCGGCGGCCCCGACACCAGCGACCATGTCGCGACCCTGACGCTGAGCCTTTCGCTCTAGCCGGCGTCCGGCTCGACGGATTTCCAGCCGGTCAGATCGAAGACGAGACGCGCCAGCCGCCGCAACGGGTCTTCATCCACGCCGCAGTGACGGACCATATTGGCGGCGGTGGGCGTCGAGATGCTCGAACACGAAGGTCGTTCCGTCGACGCAGATCCTGAGGACCGAGCTTCCGTCCCGTTCGACGGTCTTGTCGCTCTGCTCGCGCGGGTACGAACCAACCGCGGCCGCGGCCAGGGCCGAGCGAAAGCGCCGCAATTCCGAGCCGCGCAGCGTTCGGGAGCCCTGGCGCGCCAAAGTTCCGGGAGCATCGCCGCCGCGGCCGTTCAACTCCGCCCAACTCAGAATCGCTCGGCCGTCCCGCCCGACATCGATGCGCGAGGCGAAAGCGGGACGGAAGGATGGTAGCACGAGCAGACGAAAACGCTCCTCGAACCGACCCAGGCCGGCCGGCGCGCCGAGCGGCGGCTCGCCCATGGCGCGCAGCTGAGCGCCGAACCATCTTTCGTAGGAATCCTGGACCAACGAATCGTCGCGCCAGCCGGTGTCCGGCACGTAGTCGATTCGGGCCGGAGGGGCTCGCTCGGCAGCGAGGATCAGGGCGAGGAACGGAACGATCATCCGGATACACATTTCCTGCCGAAAATTTCCCGATAATGGGAAAGCCAGGTCGGGCCGTGGACGGTTACGGCTGGCGGGCCGCAACGATGCTTCCTTCTTCGATGTAGGGCCCGCCGACATTGATGATCAATTGGCCGTTCTCGTGGCGCGTCCAGGGTTGAAAGACGCCGCTGACCACCACTGGAATTTCAGCATGGACATCGTACGCCAGAGCAGCGTTGACGACGCGCCGCGCGGACCTGTCCCAGAGGTCGCTCGACCCGAACAGCGACACCACCCGGTCGCATTCGGCGCCGTAGATTTCCCTATGGTGCGGCGCCGGAACCAACAGAGCTCGCACCGTGACGCGCTGACCGGCAAACTTCTGCTCGTTGGTAACGACTTCGCAAAGCGGCATCGCGTGCGCGAATTGGGGCTTGCCGGCCGAAAGGGGAGCACAGCTTCCGCACATCAGGGCCAGCGCGATGCCCAGCTCATGTCTCGCGCTCATTTGCGCCCGAACAATTTCTCGATGTCGCCGTGGGCGAGCTTCACCCAGGTGGGGCGGCCGTGATTGCATTGGCCGCTATGGGGGGTGACCTCCATCTCGCGCAGCAGAGCGTTCATCTCGGCGACCGAGAGGAGGCGGCCGGCGCGGACCGAGCCGTGGCAGGCCATGGTGGCGGCGACATGGTCGATTCTCTCCCTGAGCGAGAGCGCCTCGTCGAAGGCGGCGAGTTCGTCGGCGAGATCGGTAACGAGGCCGACGATGTCGCCGTTGCCGAGCAGGGCCGGGGTAGCTCGGACCAGAATGGCCCGGGGCCCGAAGCGCTCGAGCTCGAGGCCCATCTCGGCGAGCTCGGCGAGGCGCGATTCGAGCCTGTCGCAGGCGGGCTCGTCGAGCTCGACGACCTCGGGGAGGAGCAGAGCCTGGCGGGCGACTCCGCCATTGGCCATCGCGCGGCGCATCCGCTCCAGCACCAGCCGCTCGTGGGCGGCATGCTGGTCGACCAGGACGAGGCCGTCCTCCGCTTCGGCGACGATGTAGGTAGCGGCGACCTGGCCGCGGGCGACTCCGAGCGGGAAGCGGTTCTGGTCCGGCGGCGGCGCCTCGGCGGCCTCGGCGCGGGCGGCGGGGAGGAAGTCGGCGCGGGGCTCGTGGAAGCGGCCGGAGAGCCCCTCCCCTTCAGGGGAGGGGTTGGGGGTGGGGCTGGTGGTGGTGAAGAGGCTCCGGCGTTGCGAATCGGACATTCCCCACCCCAACCCCTCCCCTGAAGGGGAGGGGCTTTGAACCTGCCACGGCACATCCACCGCGGCGGGCTGGGCGCTTCGGAAGCCGGCGGAGTCCAGCGCGTGGCGCAAGCCCCCGACGATCAGGCCGCGGATCAGGGCCGGCTCGCGGAAGCGGACCTCGGTCTTGGCGGGATGGACGTTGACGTCGACCTCGTCGCCGGAGAGATCGATGAACAGGGCGACGACCGGATGGCGGTCGCGGGCGAGGAGGTCCTGGTAGGCGGCGCGGACGGCGCCGATCAGCAGCCGGTCCTTCACCGGCCGGCCGTTGACGAACAGATATTGGTGGTCGGCGACTCCGCGGTTGAAGGTGGGCAGGCCGGCGACTCCGCCGAGGCGGACGAGGCCGCGGTCGTAGTCGACCGCGACGCTCGAATCGTGAAGCGCCCGGTCGGTCAACGCCGCCACCCGCGCCGGCCGGTCCTCGCCGGGCTGGACCGAGAGAGTGCGGCGGCCGTCATGGTCGAGGGTGAATCCGATGTCCGGGCGCGCCATGGCGAGGCGCTTCACCGCATCGAGGCAGGCGGCATATTCGGAGCGCGGCGAGCGCAGGAACTTGCGCCGGGCGGGCACCCGGTCGAACAGCTGCTCGACCAGGATCCGTGTGCCGGGCGGCAAGGCCGCCGGCCCCTCCCCCGCCAGAGCGCCGTTGTCGACGCTCCGCGACCAGCCGTCGGCGCCGCGCACCCGGCTCTCGAGGGTGAGGCGCGCGACGCTGGCGATCGAGGGCAGCGCCTCGCCTCGGAAGCCCAAAGTCGTCACCGCCTCGATCTCGTCGCCGGGCAGCTTCGAGGTGGCGTGGCGCTCGAGCGCCAGCGCCATCTCGCCGGGCGCCATGCCGCAGCCGTCGTCGACCACCTCGATCCGGTCGATGCCGCCGCCGGAAAGGGCGACCCCGATCCGGGTGGCGCCGGCGTCGATCGCGTTCTCGACCAGCTCCTTCACCACGCTGGCGGGCCGTTCGATCACCTCGCCCGCGGCGATGCGCGCCGCGACCTCGGGTGGCAGCACGGCGATCCGCGCAATGCGCTCCGCCGGAGCGGTCATCGCGGCCACCCGGCGATTTGCAACGCCTTACGACTCGC
>JAXDPL010000224.1:0-13998 GCA_034668385.1 Sphingomonadales bacterium
CCCCCTCGGGCGGCATCCCAACTTGAAACGGGATGAGCGTCGTCTCGCAAGCGGCGCTTTTCATTTCGGTTTCCGGCGGCTAGGGACAGGCCGCAAGGAGCTTAGAAATGATGGCGAAGACCAAGCACGGCAATAACGATACCCCGCGGATTCAGCGGTCGGCCTGGATCCGGCCGAGCTTGCGCCGGCTCGCGACGAGCGAGGCCGAGAACAACCCGACGACGGTCCATCCCGATGCGGAGGGCTTCATCTCCTGACGCCGCCGGCGTCCCGGTGATCGAATGGCGGCCCGCGCCGGCCGAAAGCCTCGCGCCGCCCCGCCAGGCCCTCGCCCTGCTCGAACTCGCGCTGGCCGCCGATCCTGCCAACCCGCGCCTGCGGGTGAAGCTCGCCGACCTCCATCTGGACCGGTTCGATTTCAGCGCGGCATTGCAGGTCCTCGAGCCGGTCGTCCACGCAGAGGCCGGCGGAGGGATCGCGCCCCGCCGGGCCCACTGCCTGAACGCAACCGGCCGCTTCGGTGAGGCGATCGAGGCGGCGGGCGCCGTTCCCGGTCCGCAGCACGAGCGCGCCGTCGCCCTGCTCGGCCTCGGTCGCGACTCCGCGGCGGAAGCCGAGCTGCGCGCGCTCCTCGCCGAGGAGCCCGGCCACCGCCACGCGTGCTGGCGCCTCGCCCGGCTGCTGCGCAAGGCCGGCCGCGACGCCGAGCTTCTGGAAATGTGCGAGGATCTCGCGGCGCGCGGTGTGCGCCACGCCCAGCTCTTCTCCGATTGGGGCGCGGCGCTGGCGCTCGCCGGCCGGGTGGACGAGGCACGCGCGCTGCTGTTTGATTCCGCGCGGATCGCCGAGATGAAGCTGCCGGTGCCCGGCGGATTCGACGACCTGGCCGCCTTCAACCGGGCGCTGACCGGGGAGCTGCTGGCGAGCCCCTACCCCGTGAGCGAATTTCCGCCGGAGGAGGCGAACCGCGGCAGCACCCGAATCCACGCCTTGTTCGCCGGCCGCCGCCCGGAACTCGTGCGCGCTCTGATCGAGACTCTTCAGGCGCTCATCGAGGCCTGGGCGCCCTCACCCGGCGCCTGGCCCGACCCATGGCTCGAAGCCCGGCCGCGCTCGGCGCATCTCAAGGCCTGGGGCCTGGTCCAACGCGGCGGCGACTATGAGGAATGGCATATCCACCGCGGCGGCTGGGCGAGCGGCGTCTATTATGTCCAGATTCCGCGCGAGGTGGCGGAAGCCGAGGATGGCCGCGGCGCGATCGAATACGGGCCGCCGCCGAGCCTCGCCGAAGCCGGCCTCGTCCCGCCCCGCCGCTTCCGCCCGCACGAGGGGCGCCTGCTCCTCGCTCCGTCGCACTACGCCCACCGCACGATCCCGCCGCTAACCGACGAGCCGCGCATCAGCTTCGCTTTCGACGTGGTGCCTTGCGATTGACCCGGAGCAGATTCACCCTTGGCGCGTGCCGCTCCAGATGAGGACGCGGTCGCCGACCTTGGCGGCGCGGAACAGCAGCCGGGCGAAGTCCTTGGGCAGGCCGACGCAGCCGTGGGTGGCGAGGTCGTCGGCCATCTGCGAGGCGTGCAGGAAAACCCCGTCGCCGGTCAGCCGGAGCGCATAGGGCATCGGCGCGCTGTAATAGAGGCTGGATTTGTGGTTCGCATCCTTCTGAAGGATGCGGAACTCGCCGTGCGGGGTCGGCTTGTCGTCGGCGCCGTAGATCAGGCTGGAGCGGCCGATCTCGGCGCCGGCGCGATAGGCGGAGAGCACCCGGCCGCGGATGTTGACGACGATGGTCAGCGGGCCCGCGGGCACCCCTTCGTCGTCCCAGGCATATTCCCCCGGCCGAAGCCACTGGCGGATGGGCAGCTCGCGATTGAGGGTGAAATCGAGCGCGGGAGGCCCCGCCTTCGCCTGCTTCGGCGCCGGAGCGGGGGCGGCCTTCCCTGGGGCCGGAGCGACGATGGGAGCCGAGGCGCGCGGGCGAGCCGTCGGCACGGAATCGCGCGCCGGGAGCGCCGGCGCCGCCTCCAGCATCATCGCGGCAAGCGACAGATAGAAGAGGGCCCTGCCGCCCTTCCTCGCTCTGGATGAAGCCTTCGTTCGCGCCATCGCCCGCCCCTGCGACTCCCAGGCCGCGCGCGCAAGCGGCCCGATTCGGCCGTTCCACCCGGGGACAAAGGCTGCGAGAAGGTTCCCGGGGAGGGATTCGATTGACCGACGGAAGCTATGGAAAGCCGCCGCTCGGATTGCGCCTCGCGGTCCTGGCCGGAGTGGTCTTCGTCCTCGTCGGCCTGCCCTTCGCCGGTCTGCTCTGGATGACCGCGGTGCCCGGCCATTCGTGGAGCGGTCCGCTGCAGCCGCTCGGCGCGGGGGAAACGGCGCTCGCGGCGCGCCTGAGGGCCGACGTCGAGGCGATCGCCGCCGAGCCGCACAATGTCGCCCACCCGCAGGCGCTCGAGCGGTCCGCGCGCTATCTCGAAGCTCGCCTCGCCGGCCTCGACTATCCGGTCGTCTCACAGCGCTTCCAGGCCGGCGGGGCCGGCGTCCGCAACCTCGAAGCGCTGGTCGAGCCCGCCCGCTCCGACGCTCCGACCCTGGTGATCGGAGCGCATTACGACAGCGTCGGCGGGGCGCCGGGCGCGAACGACAACGCGACCGGCGCGGCCGCCCTCGTCGAGCTGGCGCGCGGCCTCGCCCCGCTGCGCGGCCGCTCGCGCCTCAGGCTGCGCCTCCTCCTGTTCGTCAACGAGGAGCCGCCCTTCTTCAAGACCGGTTCGATGGGGAGCCTGGTCTACGCGCGGGCCCTGAGGCGCACCGGCGAACATGTCGAAGGGATGATCGCGCTCGAGACGCTCGGCTTCTACAGCGACGCCGCGGGCAGCCAGCATTACCCGCCTCCACTCGGTGCCTTCTATCCGGACAAAGGCGATTTCGTCGCCTTCGTCGGCACCCTTGGCTCGCGCTCGTGGGTTCGGCACGTGGTCCGCGACTTCCGCGCGACCGCCCGCTTCCCCAGCGAAGGCGGGACCGCGCCCGCCTTCCTCCAGGGCATCGACTGGTCCGACCATTGGTCGTTCGGCAAGGTCGGCGTTCCGGCGCTGATGGTCACCGACACGGCGCCGTTCCGCTACCCCTTCTACCACACGAGAGCGGACACGCCGGACAAGGTCGACTATGGCCGCCTCGCCCGGGTCACCGCCGGCCTGGAGCGAATGATCTGGGGCTGGGCCGCCTAGCCCCTACTCGTCGCCCGGCTCGAGGCCGCGGTGGCGGAGCATCGGGCCGATGTCGGGATCCTTGCCGTAGAAGGCGCGGAACATCGGGCCGTAATCCAGCGTGTGGCCGCGCGAGAGGATCAGGTCGCGGAAGCGCTGGCCGTTGGCGCGGGTCATTCCGCCGTGGCTCCGGAACCAGGAATAAGCGTCGTTCTCGAGCATCTGGGTCCAGAGATAGGCGTAATAGCCGGCCGAATAGCCGTTGGCCCAGATGTGGAGGAAATAGCTCGACCGGTAGCGCGGCGGAACGTCCTCGATGTCGAGGCCCATCCTCTGCAGCGCGGCGGCCTCGAACGCGTCGGCCTGCTGCCTCGGAGCGCTCGCCGGAAGCGAGTGCCAGGCCATGTCGAGCTGGGCGGCGGCGATCAGCTCGCCGAGCGCATAGCCCTGGTTGAACTTGGCCGCGTTCTTGATCTTCGTGACCAGCGCCTGCGGGATGGTGGCGCCGGTGCGATAGTCCTTGGCATAATGGGTGAGGACGCTGGGCTCGAGCGCCCAATGCTCGTTGAACTGCGAGGGGAATTCGACGAAGTCGCGCGCCACGTTGGTGCCCGACAGGGTCGGGTAGGTCTGCGCCGCGAACAGGCCGTGCAGGGCGTGGCCGAATTCGTGGAACATGGTGGTGACGTCGTCGAAGCTGAGCAGGGCCGGCTGGCCGGGCGCGGGCTTGGTGAAGTTGGCGACGTTGTAGACGACCGGCTTGGTGCCGAGCAGCCGCGACTGGTTGACGAAGTTCGACATCCAGGCGCCGCCCGATTTGTTGTCGCGCTTGAAATAGTCGAAATAGATGAGGCCGAGCTCGGAGCCGTCCTTGTCGTAGACCTGGAAGACGCGGACGTCCGACTGCCAGACGGGGATGTCCTTCCGCTCCTTGAAGCTGATGCCGTAGAGCCGGTTCGCGGCGTAGAAAACGCCGTCCCGGAGGACGCGATTCAGCTCGAAATAGGGGCGAATCTCGGATTCATCGAGATCGTACTTGGCCTTGCGAACCCGCTCGGCATAGCGGTCCCAGTCCCACGGGCGGAGCCGGAAGTCCTCGCCGCCGGCCTTGATCGCGGCCTGGATGATCGCCGCCTCGCGCCGTTCCTCCGTCGCCGTCGCCGGCGCCAGCTTGCCGATGAAATTCTGCACCGCCTCCGGAGTCACCGCCATCTGGTCGGACAGGACGTAGGCCGCCCAATTGGGATAGCCGAGCAAGGCCGCCTTCTGCGCGCGAAGCACGGCAAGCTGCTCGATGGTCGAGCGGGTGTCGTTGGCATCGCCTTTCTCGGCGCGGTTCCAGCTCTGGTTGAACAGAGCCTCGCGGGTGGCGCGGTCGCTCAATGAGGAGAGGGTCGGCTGCTGGGTCGTGTTCTGGAGCGGGATCACCCACTTGCCGTCGAGCTTGCGGTCCTTCGCCGACTGCGCGGCCGCGGCGATCGCCCCCTGGTCGAGGCCGGTCAGCTTGGCGGGACTGTCCACGACCAAAGCGCCGGCCTTGGCCGCGGCGACCAGCTTCTGCTGAAAGGCGGTCTCGAGGGTCGAGATCTGGCCGTTGAGCGCCCGCAGCTTGGCCTTGTCGGGCTCGGAGAGCTGGGCGCCGGCGTGGACGAACTGGTGGTAATAGACTTCGAGCAATTGGCGCTGCTCAGGGTCGAGCCTCAGGCGGGCGCGCTGGTCGTAGAGCGCCTTCACGCGGGCGAACAGCTTGGGATCGAGGTAGATCGCATCCTGGTGTGCAGCGAGCCTCGGCGCCTCCACTTCCTGCACCTTATCGAGCACCGGATTGGTGTTGGCGCCGACAACCCCGGAGAAAGCGAGGCCGACCCGCTCGAGCATCCGCCCCGACCGCTCCATCGCGACGACCGTGTTGTCGAAGGTCGGGGCGGCCGGGTTGCTGGCGATGCGCTGCATCTCGGCGCGCTGGATCGCCATGCCCTGCTCGTAGCCGGGCTGGTAGTCGCTGTCCTTGATCAGGTCGAAGCGCGGCGCCTGGAATGGAAGGGTGCTCGCCACCGCGAAGGGGCTGCGCGCCGGCGCGGGCGCGGACGCGGCAGGCAGGGCCACAATCACGAAGGACGCGGCGACGGCGGTCGTCGCAAGCCAGTTCCTGGGGCTCATCTCTCTCTCCTCAATCGGATGTCGGTTCGCCGCCGCCCTTGCGGGAGGAAGGGCCGGCGAATCAAGTGCCGGTCGCCTAGGCCGTCTAAGCTGAACCCACGCTTTGCCGCTCCCCTTCTTCCGCTTTTCGGCTAGGGGGAGCGGATGGCCGACCTCTCCTCCCTGCTCCAGCCCGACAAGGGCGAACCCGCCACCCTCCTCCGCCTAGTCGACAAGAAGGGCTTCGAAGCCTGGCTGAAAGGCCAGCCGACGCGCATCCGGCAGGCGGCGGCAGCGCAGGGCTTCAGGGCCGAGGGCTATCAACTCGCCATCCTGCCGGGCGAGCGGGCCGATGACTGGTCGGCGGCGCTGGGCGTCGCCGATGTCGATGCGCTCAGCCCCTGGTGCCTCGCCAAGGCGGCGGAGAGCCTGCCCGAGGGACGATACCGGGTCGAAGGCCGTGGACCGGGGCCGGCAGCGCTCGGCTGGCTGCTGGGGCAATATGGCTTCGACCGCTACAAGGCCCCGAAGGAGGCGAAGGGCACGCGGATCCTGCTGTCCCAGGAGGCGGCACGGATCGAAGAAACGGTTCGCCTCGCCGAGGCGACCTTCCTCGTTCGTGACCTGGTCAACACGCCGGCCGGCGATCTCGGCCCCGCGGAGCTCGAAATGGCGGCCCGAGCGGTGGCGGACGAGTGCGGCGCCGAGCTCACCGTGACGTCCGGCACCGCGCTCGACGAAGGCTATCCGATGATCGCGGCGGTCGGCCGGGCGGCCGTCGCCGAGCGCGCGCCGCGCCTCGTCGAGCTGGAATGGGGCGACCGCCGCCATCCGCGGATCGCGCTTATCGGCAAGGGCGTCTGCTTCGACTCGGGCGGGCTCGACATCAAGCAGGCCTCGTGGATGCGGCTGATGAAGAAGGACATGGGGGGCGCCGCGCACGCCCTTGCCCTGGCCCAGCTGGTGATGAAGGCCGGGCTTCCCGTCCGCCTCCACCTGCTCATTCCGGCGGTCGAGAATGCCGTTTCCGGCGCTTCCTACCGGCCCGGCGACATTTTGAAGAGCCGCAAGGGCTTGACCGTGGAGATACACAATACCGACGCCGAGGGCCGGCTGATCCTCGGCGACGCCCTCGCCCGCGCCGCCGAGGGCGAGCCCGAGCTGGTCCTCGATTTCGCGACTCTGACCGGCGCCGCGCGGGTCGCGCTGGGACCCGATTTGCCGGCTCTGTTCGCGAACGACGATGCGCTCGCCGCCGGCCTGGTCAAAGCGGGGACCGAGACGGGCGACCCGGTCTGGCACATGCCGCTGTGGAAGCCGTACGATGAAATGTTCGCCTCCGACGTCGCCGATTTCGCCAACGCCGACGAGAGCGGCCTCGCGGGCGCCGTCACCGCGGCCCTGTTCCTGGCCAGATTCGTCCCCGAGGGGCTGCCCTGGGCGCATTTCGATACCTTCGCCTGGCGCGCGTCGGCCAAGCCCGGCCGCCCCAAGGGCGGCGACGCGCTCGGCCTCCGCGCCGCCTGGGCTTTGCTCTCCGAGCGCTATGGCGGCTGACCGGCCGCGATATTTTTGCGCCGAAATCTCAACAGCTAAGAAACGAAAGCGGTCCTGACTGGTTTAACAACCGAAATAAGCGGCAGCTGAATTGGAGAGAACCAGTGTCAGAGCGCGCTCTCAGGAGCTGGATGCAGACGCTGATCGGCTACGTTCGGTCAGGCCAGCCGGACCTCACCAACCGCCAGATGGCTCTCCTGATGCTGGTCTACCTGACCCCTGGGCCGCATACGGTGCGCGGCCTCGCCCACATTCTCGGCGTGTCCAAGCCGGTGATCACGCGCGCCTTGAACACGCTAGGGACGCTCGGCTATCTGCGCCGCGTGCGCGACGAGGCGGACCGTCGCAACGTGTTCGTCGCCAAGACCAGCATAGGGCAGGAGTTCCTTGAGCGCTTCGAACGCAACATCGAACAGCAGGAAGGCGCCGGCTCCGCCCGCAGAAGCGGCGCCGCCAGGGAACGGGGACTCCTCCTCCAGCACGGTTAGGCATTTCGCGCTCGAAGGCCATTCGGTCACGCTCGACCCGCGCCTCAATGCGTGGCGCAGCGACATCGCCGATATCGCCTTGGCCGGGCGGCTCTTCGCACCCCATTACGCGATGGCGCTGGTCCGCGCCTGCGGGCTCATTCCCACGTTCGTTAGGAGCGAGCCCGCCGACGGCGCACCGGCTGTCTCGCAGCTGCTCCCGGGCGAGGACTTCGCCGTGCTCGACATCGCCGCCGGCTGGGCCTGGGGTTATTGCACCGCCGACCACCGGGTCGGCTATGTCGAGGCGATCGAGCTGACCGACCCGCTGAAGGCGACCCACGTCGTCGTCGAGGCGACGGCGCCCATCCAACCCGATGGCGATCCGATCTCCCCGCCGCTTTCCTTCCTTCCGATGGGCTCGCGCCTCCACGGCGAGGTCAGAGGCGCGCTTCTCGAGTTCGAAGGCGGCTTCGTGCCGCTGAGCTACCTGCGTTCGGTCGACGAGCATGAGGAGGATCCGGTGGCCGTCGCCCGCCGCCTGATCGGCGCTCCCTACGAGCCGGGCGGCCGGACCTGCCAGGGCATCGACTGCGCCGGCCTGGTCCAGCTTTCGCTCCAGCTGTGCGGCATCGCCTGCCCTCGCGATTCCGCCGAGCAGCGCCGCCTTGGCGAGCCGTTGCCCGAAGACACGCCGCTCCGTCCGGGCGACCTGCTGTTCTGCGACGACCATGTCGGAATGATGGTCGACGACCGAATGGCCATCCAGGTCAGCCACGAAATGCGCAAAGTGACGGTCGAGCCCTTCACCTGCGCCCGCCCGGCGGGAAGCGAGGGCGCGCTGGAACGGCGGCGGCTGAGCTAGGCGCTCATCGCGTCTCCAGACCCAGGCTTGCGAAATGTTCGACCCGGCGCGGCGCGATCAGCAGGCCGTCCAAGCCCGGCGTGTCGAGCACGAAGCGCAGGGCGCCGCCGGCCATGGTTTCGCCTCGCGCCTCTGCCGATCGCCTCAACCGTTCGACAGCTTCAAGGGATTCCGCGCTCAGATAGGCCGAACAGGCCTCGGGCGCCTGAGCCAGGCGGCTGCCGGACGGCGGCGCCTCGCCGAACCGGTATTTGCCGGTGAGCATTCCCCCGGCGAGCGGGCTGAAGGCGGTATAACGCAGGCCATGCCCGGCGCAGTACGGGATCAGCGCCTGCCGATCCGCGGGGACGAGCATGTTGTACTCGTTCTGGACATATTGGAAGCGCGAGGCGAGGCCGGGGCCCGCCAGGGTCCGGACGGCCTCCAGATCGGACAACGTCGCGTTGGGGACGCCGAACAGCGCAATCTTGCCGGATTCGACGGCGCGCGTCATCGCCTCGATCGTCTCTTCGAGCGGCGTCACGCGATCGAATTCGTGAATATAATAGAGATCGATCCGCTCGACCCCCAGCCGGCGTAGCGACTCGTCGAGATGCCGGGCGATCTGAGCCCGGCTGAGCGGCGTGTCGCCGGGCGGGCAGCCGTGGGGATTGCCCACCTTGGTCGCGACCTGGGCGCTTCGGACGAACGAAGCGCCCTGGGCCCGGAGCCATTTGCCGAGCACCTTCTCGCTGGCGCCGCCGCCGTAGGTGTTGGCGGTATCGAAACGCCGAAGCCCGACCCGCCGCGCATGATCGAGCAAGCGCAGGGCCTGCTCGTCCCCGTCGCCGGCGCCGCGCAATTCGGGCGCGGAGCCGATGCCGCCGAAATTGCCGCAGCCGAACACGATCCGGTCGACGTCTCGCTCCGTGAGCAATTGCCACCTCCAACCGGACCGCAATGCGCCCGCCGTGGTTTGCGCATCTCGATGGAGCGCGCAATAGCGGCCGTTCGGCTTGCATTGCGCCTCCGTAACGAGCAGTCTCCCGCCTGCCTCAATAGAGGAGGGGGAAATGGCTACTACCGCAACAACCGCACCGTCCGCGGCGCCGCTCTGGCTCCGCCTGATCGCCGGCCTCGGGCTGGTCTGGAACCTGATGGGAGTCTACGCTTATCTGCAGGCCGTGGGGGTCTTTCCCGGCGCACCGCCGGACATGACCAGCAAGACCATGCCTGTCTGGGTGGTCTGCGCCTTCGCCGTCGCCGTCTTCGCCGGAGCGCTGGGCTCGCTGGGCCTCGTCATGCTGAAGCGCTGGGCCAAGATGCTTCTCGCGCTTTCGCTGCTCGCGGTCCTGGTCAACGATCTGTGGGCCTTCTTCCTGCACGCGGGCGGGGAGAAGCAGCTTGTCATGCCGATCGCCGTCAACCTGATCGCCATCCTGCTCGTCTGGCTGGCTTATTCGGCGGACCGCAAGGGCTGGCTCAGCTAGAAGGCCGGTCCCTCACAGCTCGCCGCGCTCGCGCCTGATCTCGCGCCACTTGGCGACATTGGCGTTGTGCTCGGCGAGCGTGTTGGCGAAGACGTGGCCGCCGGTGCCGTCGGCGACGAAATAGAGCGCCTGCGTCCGCGCCGGGTTCAGCACGGCCTCGATCGACGCGCGACCCGGGTTCGCGATCGGACCCGCGGGAAGCCCGCGCATCGTGTAGGTATTGTAGGCGTTGTGCGCGTCCCGTTCGGAGGCGAGGATCGGGCGCCCCAGCGGCTTGCCCTTGGTGACCGGGTAGATGATCGTCGGATCGGCCTGGAGGGGCATGCCGGTCCTCAGCCGGTTCGAATATACGCCCGCCACTATGGGCCGCTCGGAAGGCTTGGCGGTCTCCTTCTCGACGATCGAGGCGAGGATGATCGCCTCCTCCGGCGTTTGGGCCACCGTCGTCGGCGCCCGCTCGGCCCAGAGCTTCGCCAGCGTCTTCGCCATTGCCGCCTGCATCCGCTTCAGCACCGCCGCTCGCGTCTCGCCGCGCTGGTAGCTGTAGCTGTCGGGGAGCACCGAGCCTTCCGGCGGTACCGCGACGCCGCCGACCAAAGCGGGAGCGTTGGTCAGCCGTTCCCAGACCAGGATCGAGGGCAGGCCCTCGGGGATGGTGACGAGCCGCTGCAGCGTCTTGCCGCTCCTCAGCAGAGCGAGGATCTGGCCGTTGCTGGCATGGGGCGGGATCTCATATTCGCCCGCCTTGATGCCCGCCCCGCCGCCGAGCAATTTGGCCTGGAACAGGAAGCGGCCGGTCGAGGAGATCGCGCCTGCTTTCTTCAATATCTCGGCGGCGCGCGGGAGGCTGGCGCCGCGCGGGATGACGACGTCGACCGGCACCCGCGCCGGACCGGCGCCGTTCCAGCCCTGGATGAACCAGAATCCGAGGATCAGGAGCAGCGCGGCGCCGAGCGCGAGCAGCTTCCTCACGGCAGGGTCAGACCGCCTTCATCACCAGGCTGGCATTGGTGCCGCCGAAGCCGAAGCTGTTGTTCAGCACCGCCTTCACCTCGCGCTCCTTGGCGACGAGCGGGACGAGATCGACGCCCACCGTCCCTTCGCTCGGATTTTCGAGGTTGAGGGTCGGCGGAACGATCTGGTCGCGAAGCGCGAGGATGCAGAAGATCGCTTCAACCGCGCCGGCGCCGCCGAGCAGATGGCCGATCGCCGATTTGGTCGAGCTCATCGAGAGCCGGCCGATATTGTTGCCGAACAGGCGGCAGACCGCGCCCAGCTCGAGCTCGTCGCCGAGCGGGGTCGAGGTGCCGTGGGCGTTGATATAGTCGATGTCGCCGAGCGACAGGCCCGAGCGCTTCATCGCCACTTCCATCGCCCGGTAGCCGCCGGCGCCCTCCGGGTGGGGCGCGGTGACGTGATAGGCGTCGCCCGACATGCCGTAGCCGACGATCTCGGCGTAGATCTTCGCTCCGCGCTTCTTCGCATGCTCATATTCCTCGAGCACGACGACTCCGGCGCCCTCGCCCATCACGAAGCCGTCCCGGTCCTTGTCGTAGGGGCGGCTGGCGCGCTCGGGCTGGTCGTTGAAATTGGTCGAAAGCGCTCGGGCCTGGGCGAAGCCGGCGATCCCGATCGGGCAGATCGCCGCCTCGGCGCCGCCGGCCAGCATGACGTCGGCATCGTCCATAATGATCATCCGCGCCGCGTCGCCGATCGAATGGGCGCCGGTCGAGCAGGCGGTGACGACGGCGTGGTTGGGGCCCATCAGGCCGTATTTGATCGAGACCTGGCCCGAGATGAGGTTGATCAGGCGGCCGTGGACGAAGTGCGGGCTGACCCGCCGCGGCCCCTTCTCATAGAGGACGATCGACTCCTTCTCGATGCCGGGAAGCCCGCCGATGCCCGAACCGATCGAGACGCCGGTCCGGTAGCGCTCTTCCTCGGACGCGTCGACGAGCCCGGCATCCTCGAGCGCCTGTCCCGCCGCGTCGATCCCGTAGACGATGAACGGATCGACCTGGCGCTGAATCTTGTGGTCGACGCGCTTGTTCGGGTCGAAGCCATATTCGTGATCCGCCGGCTTCACCTCGCAGGCGATCTTGCAGGCATAATCCGTAGGGTCGAAGATGGTGATGCGGCCGGCGCCGCTCCTGGACGCGAGGATGTTCCGCCAACTGGTCTCGACGTCGCCGCCGAGGGGCGAGACCATCCCGAGACCCGTAACGACGACACGGCGCATATTCAGTCTCCACAGACAGGGACAGGCTCAGTCCCGTTCGGGCTGAGCCTGTCTAAGCCCTTGCTTTCGGGGCCGTTCGGAAGAGCGTAGAGAGCCCTTCGACAGGCTCGGGGCAAACGAAGCCGACCTTCCTCAGGCCTTGTTGGCGTCGATATAGGCGATCGCGTCGGTGACGGTAGCGATCTTCTCCGCCGCGTCGTCCGGGATCTCGACCCCGAACTCCTCCTCGAAGGCCATGACGAGCTCGACGATGTCCAGGCTGTCGGCGCCGAGATCGTCGATGAACCTGGCGTCCTCGGTGACCTTGTCGGCCTCGACGCCGAGATGCTCGACGACGATACGCTTCACACGGTCGGCGGTCTCGCTCATATGCAACCCTTCCCTAGAGCTATTGTTTGACGCCTGCCCTAGCCGCTCGCCGCCGGGGCTGGCAAGGGGCGATGGGGAACCGCCCCGCGGGCTCATAGCATCGCCATGCCGCCGTTGACGTGGAGCGTCTGACCGGTGACGTAGCCGCCCTCCTGGCTGGCGAGGTAGACGCAGGCCGCCGCGACGTCGCTCCCCTCTCCCAGTCGTCCCGACGGGATGCGTCCCAGGATCGCGGCGCGCTGCTGCTCGTTCAGCGCATCGGTCATCGCCGATCGGATGAAGCCCGGAGCGACGCAATTGACCGTGATGTTGCGGCTGGCGACCTCCTGGGCGAGCGCCTTCGACATGCCGACCAGCCCCGCCTTCGAGGCGGCGTAATTGGCCTGGCCGGGGTTGCCGGTCGCGCCGACGACCGAGGTGATCGAGATGATCCGGCCGAACTTCGCGCGCATCATCGGCTTCAGCGCCGCGCGGGAGAGCCGGAACGGCGCCTCGAGGTTGACCCGGATCACGTCGTCCCACTCCTCGTCCTTCATCCGCATGGCGAGATTGTCCCGGGTAACGCCGGCATTGTTGACGAGGATGTCGAGCTTGCCGAGCGCGTCCACCGCCCGCGGCACCAGCCCGTCGACCGCCGCGCCATCGGAGAGGTTGCAGGCCAAAGCGACGTGGTCCCCGCCGAGCGAGCCCCGAAACGCCTCGAGCTTCCCTTCATTCGACCCCGAAACCGCGAGCCGGGCCCCCTGCCCCGCCAGCGCCTGCGCAATCGCCGACCCGATGCCACCCGACGCTCCGGTCACGAGGGCGGTCATTCCGGACAGGTCGAACATCGTCATTCTCCAGATGGGATTTGGTTCACGCGGAGGCGCGGAGAAGAGAAGGGCGGCGCGGAGGGGCGATAGTCATTGACGACCCGCCGTACACCCTCTTTCAGAGTCTCGCCTCCGAAGTTCAGAAGCAGCCCAACGGGCTGCTTCATCAATCTGAGATAGGTCAGCAATTGCTTGCTGTGGATCGGTAGCAAGCGCTCGACGGACTTCACTTCCACAAGCAGGCGGTCATCTACAAGGAGGTCTGCCCGAAAGGCGCCCGGGATGCGAAGCCCCTCGAACTCGGCTGCGATGAGCTGCTGGGTGACGACGGTATATCCGGCTGCCTCCAGCCGCAGCGCAAGGAGGGCGACATAGACCGACTCCAGGAGTCCGGGCCCGAGATCGCGGTGAAGCCGAAGGGCGACGTCCAGGACATCGCCCGTGACCTCGTCGATGTGCCGCATCTCCGCGCCTCCCCTTTCCTTCTCCGCGCCTCCGCGAGAACAATCAGCGGCTTCAGTCTCTCGCGGATCAAATTTCTTTCACCAGGACGTCGATGTCGTCCATCGTGACGACGCTGCGGACGTTCGCGTCGGGGGCGGTGCGCTTGACCATCGGTCCCAGCACCTTGCCGCCGAACTCCACGAACTCGTCAACGCCCGCCTCGGCCATCGCGGCGACACTCTCGCGCCAGCGGACCATGCCGGTCACCTGCTCGACCAGCAACCGCCGGATCTCGGCCGCCTCGCGCACCGGCGCGGCGGTGACGTTGGCGTAGAGCGCAAGGCTCGTGTCCGCCATCGTCGCGTCGGCGAGCGCCTGCTCCATCGCGTGCGCCGCCGGCTCCATCAGCGGCGAGTGGAACG
>JAXDPL010000225.1:0-4875 GCA_034668385.1 Sphingomonadales bacterium
CACCCGCTCGGCGACCTCGGCGGCGGTGAGCGGCGCTTCATCCCAAAGCACTTCCATGACGGCGTATTCGCCTTCGGCGATTCGCTCCATGGCCGTTTCTCCCCTTTAATGACTACAGGTGTAATCACGAGGGCGGTGAACGGAAAATGAATGGGGCTCGTCATTCCCGCGAAAGCGGGAATCCCGCTTCTCGCCAGCATTACGAGCAGACAGGAAAAGCGGGACCCCCGCTTTCGCGGGGGTGACGGATAACGTCGGCAGGCTTTACACCTGGCTCAAAGGGTTAAGGCCGGTAAACCACCGCAAGCCGCGGATTTCCGCCATCGGCCCGGTCTGGCACGGCGCGTGTATCCTTATCCGCGTCCACACATTTCCCCCGCGGGGCGGGCAGGCGCTCTTTCCGGTCGCGCCGCCCGCCCCGATCGTTTTGGGGAGAATTCCGCGCTCTCCCCTCCCTGCAAGGGAGGGGTCGCGGGTGGGTAGCGGCCAAGCCGCTTGCCGACGAGGGTTGGAACCGCTTCGCGGTACCCACCCCTAGCCCCTCCCCCGCAGGAGGGGAATCAGGCCTTCGCGACCTGCTTCGCTTCGAGAAGCTGCTGGAGCTCGCCGGCTTCGTACATCTCCATCATGATGTCGGAGCCGCCGACGAACTCGCCCTTGACGTAGAGCTGGGGGACGGTCGGCCAGTCGGAATAGGCCTTGATGCCCTGGCGGATCTCGGGGTCCTGGAGCACGTCGACCGTCTCGAAGCCCACGCCGAGATGGTCGAGGATGGCGACGGCGCGGCTCGAGAAGCCGCATTGCGGGAAGAGCGCGGTGCCTTTCATGAACAGGACGACGTCGTTCGATTTGACGAGCTCGTCGATTCGGGCGGTGGCGTCGGTCATGGCTGGACTTTCTGTTCGGGGGTGGCGGTGGTCAGCTGGAGCGCGTGGAGCTCTTCTCCCATCCGCCCGCCGAGCGCCTCGTAGACGCGCTGGTGCTGGCGGACCCGGGGAAGGCCGCGGAAGCTCTCCGAAACGACCCGGGCCGCATAATGGTCGCCGTCCCCCGCGAGATCGGTGATCTCGACCCGGGCGTCGGGGATGCCGGCGCGGATCAGGGTCTCGATCTCGGCCGCGGCCATCGCCATCGGCTCAGCTCCCGGCCTGCATCAGCTGGCGACGGGCCTCGACCGTCTTGTGATCGAGCGCCTCGCGGATCCGCGCCTCGTCGCACTCGACCCCGGCCGAGGTGAGGTCGCCCAGAATCTTGCGGATGACGTCCTCGTCGCCGGCTTCCTCGAAATCGGCGCGGATGACGTCCTTGGCATAGACTTCCGCCTCGGTCTCCGAGAGGCCCATCAGCCGCGCCGCCCAGGCGCCGAGCAGCCGGTTGCGGCGCGCGTGGATTCGGAACTGCATCTCCTCGTCGCGGGCATATTTGGTCTCGAAGGCCCTCTCGCGGTCGTCGAACGTGGTCATGCGGGCTCCCTTTGCGCTTCACCGAGTCAGATAGGCGGGCGGGCGGAGCGGTGCAATGTCTCGCTCCTCCCCGGAACGGGGAGGGGGACCGCGCGCGGCACGCGCGTGGTGGAGGGGGCCCAGCGCCAGAGCCAGTCCAACCGTGGGACCCCTCCACCATGCTTCGCATGGTCCCCCTCCCCGTTCCGGGGAGGAGCTAGAGAGTCACCACCAGCTTGCCGACCGCCTTGCGCGCCGCCATCCAGGCGATCGCCTCGCCGGCTTCGTCGAGCGGCCACGTCCGGCTGACCTTCGGAGCGATCTTGCCCTCGCCCCAGAGGCGGAACAGCGTCTCGATATGGGCGGCGTTCGCCTTCGGGTCGCGGGCCGCGAAGGCGCCCCAGAACACGCCGCACACGTCGCAGCTCTTGAGCAGGGCGAGGTTGAGCGGGAGGCGCGGGATTCCGGCGGGGAAGCCGACGACCAGATAGCGGCCCTGCCAGGCGATGGCGCGGAGCGCGGGCTCGGCATAATCGCCTCCGACAGGATCGTAGATCACGTCCGCGCCCGAGCCGCCGACCGCCTCCTTGAACAGCTGGGCGAGCGCCTTCGAGCCGTCCTTGTCGAACGGGCCTCGCGGATAGACCAGCACGGCATCCGCTCCGGCCGCGCGGGCGGCCTCGGCTTTCCCCTCCGACGAGGCGGCGGCGACGACGCGCGCGCCAAAGGCCTTGCCGAGCTCGACGGCGGCCAGGCCGACTCCGCCGGCCGCGCCGAGCACGAGCAACGTCTCGCCCGCCTTCAGCCGGCCGCGATCGAGAAGCGCGTGGATCGACGTCGCGTAGGTGAGGATCAGCGCCGAGCCTTCCTCGAAGCTGCGCTCCCCGGGCAGGGGCAGCGCGGTCGCGGCGTTGACCACCACCTTTTCGGCGAGGCCGCCATGGCCGAGCATGGCAATCAGCCGGTCGCCGGCCGACCAGCCGGAAACCCCTTCCCCCACCGCCTCGACGATTCCGGCGATCTCGCCCCCCGGCGCGAACGGCCGCGGCGGCTTGAACTGGTATCTGTCCTCGATGATCAGCACATCCGGATAATTGATCGCGCAGGCCTTGACCCGGACGAGCAGCTGCCCCGGTCCCGCTTCCGGGTCCGGCAGCTCGGTCAGGACCAGCGTCTCCGGCCCTCCGGGTGTCTCGGAGAGGAGGGCGCGCATCAGCCCTCGTACTGCGCCGTGGTCTTGGCTTTCACCTCTTCCGCCGTCACCCCCGGCGCCAGCTCGATGAGGCGGAAGGGCGAATCGTGGTCCGGACGCTGGAAGACGCAGAGATCGGTGACGATCATGTCGACCACGTTGCGGCCGGTCAGCGGCAGCGTGCATTCGGGGATGAACTTGGGATCGCCGTTCTTCGAGACATGCTCCATGACGACGATGATCTTCTTGACCCCGGCGACGAGGTCCATCGCCCCGCCCATGCCCTTCACCATCTTGCCCGGGATCATCCAGTTGGCGATGTCGCCTTTCTCCGAGACCTCCATCGCGCCGAGCACGGTGAGGTCTATATGCCCGCCGCGGATCATCGCGAAGCTCTGCTCGGAGCCGAAATAGGAGGAGGAGGGAAGCTCGCTGATCGTCTGCTTGCCGGCGTTGATCAGGTCCGGATCGACCGCGTCGTCATAGGGGAAAGGCCCGATGCCGAGCATCCCGTTCTCGCTCTGCAGAGTGACCTCCATCCCTTGCGGGATGTTGTTGGCGACGAGCGTCGGGATGCCGATGCCGAGATTGACGTAATAGCCGTCGCGAAGCTCCTTCGCCGCGCGCGCCGCCATCCGGTTGCGGTCCCAGGGCATCAGGCCGCCTCCCTCGCGCGCACGGTGCGGAACTCGATCTTCTTGTCGTAGGGGGCGCCGAGGATCATCCTTTTGACGTAAATCGACGGCAAATGGATGCAGTCCGGGTTCAGCGATCCGACCGGAACGATCTCCTCCACCTCGGCGACGCAGACGCGGCCGGCGGTCGCCATCGGCTGGTTGAAGTTGCGCGCGGTCTTGCGGAACACGAGATTGCCCGCCTCGTCGGCCTTCCAGCCCTTGATCACCGAGAGGTCGGCGCGGATGCCGCGCTCGAGGACATATTCCTCGCCGTCGAAGACCTTGGTCTCCTTGCCCTCGGCGACGATCGTTCCGACGCCGGTCCTGGTGTAGAAGCCGGGAATGCCGGCGCCGCCGGCGCGGCAGCGCTCGGCGAGCGTGCCCTGCGGGCAGAATTCGACCTCGAGCTCGCCGGCGAGATATTGCCGCTCGAACTCCTTGTTCTCGCCGACATAGGAGGAGATCATCTTGCGGATCTGGCGGCTGCGCAACAGCTTGCCGAGCCCCTCATTGTCGATGCCGGCATTGTTCGACACCACGGTGAGATCCTTGACGCCGCTGTCGCGGATCGCGTCGATCAGCCGCTCGGGAATGCCGCACAGGCCGAAGCCGCCGGCGCAGATCGTCATTCCATCGGTGAGCAGCCCGGCGAGCGCCGCCGCGGCATCGGGATAGAGTTTCTTCATCCGCCGCCTCCCGTTTGAGCGCGCCGATTAGGCCGGGCGGTGGCGCCTGGTCAAGGAAGCCGGGCGCGGTTGCGACAGGTCAGAATTCGGACGGGTCGAGGCCCTCGCGCGCAAGCGCCCGAAGCACGGCGGGGCGTTGAATCATTCGCTCGGCATGAGCCGTCCAGCGACGGTGGAGCGAGACGTCGAGCTCGAGCCGGCGCGCCCAGCGCCGGAATACGAGCGGATAGGGGTCGGCGAGGCTGTAGCGCTCGCCGAGCAGCCACGGGCCCGGGCCCAGCAGGGCGTCGATCTCGCCGAACAGGGCGCGGAGCCGGTCCCGGTCGGCGGCGAGCTCGGCCTCAGGACGCTCGATCCCCGCGGCGCGGGCGCGGTAGATCGGACCGAAGCCGCCGTGGTGGACAGTGGTGGCGAAGAAGGAAAGTTTCTCGAAGACTCGTGCCAGCGCCAGAAGATCGTCGCGCGGCAGCTGGCCGCTCTCCGGCCAGCGGTGGCCGATCCAGGCAAGGATCGCGATATTCTCCGCGACGACCGTTCCGTCGACCTCCAGCGTGGGGATGAGGCCGCGCGGGTTGATCGCGAGATATTCGGGCCGCCTGTGCGCCTTCTCGGCGATCGCGGTGCGAACCGCCTCGAATTCGGCGCCCGTCTCCTCGAGAGCGATGTGCGGGACCAGCGAACAGGCGCCGGGCGAGTAGAACAGCCGCGGCATCGGGCTTCCCGCCTGGTCAGCCCCTGAGCTTGGCCAGCACGCCCTGGAGCTGCATGGCGTTGGACATGTCGCCCTCGACGCGGAGCTTGCCCTGCATGAAGGCGGTCATGCCGTCCAGCTTGCCGTCGCGCATCGCCTCCCAATCCTCCCAGGCGACCTTGATCGT
>JAXDPL010000226.1:0-3176 GCA_034668385.1 Sphingomonadales bacterium
AGGGGTGGGCGAGGCGGGAGAGGAAGGCGTCGCGGCCGTCGTGGAGGACGATCGTCTCGGCGATCAAAGTGCCGAGCCGGGTCATGCGCTCGCCGAGCCAGGCGGGCACGCGCCCGTCGTGAAGCGGAAGATCCGCGCTGCCCGATCGTCTGGTCACAACCCTCTCCACGGAACGGAGAGGGAACGCTAGCAGCCATTGGGCCAACGGGCAACCGCGCCCCGGCTCGGGCGTTCGTTTCTCAAAGCATAAGGAGAGACGGGATGCAGGTTCCGCACAACAGCTTCGTGGTGGTCGCCGACGGCAAGAAGATGCTGTTCTTCCGCAACGAGGGCGACGCCGAATTCCCCAAGCTCCAGATAGAGCGCAAGCGCGAGACGACGGATGCCAAGGACCGCAACCAGAAGACCGACGCGCCCGGGCGGGCGTTCGATTCCTCGGGCGGCGCCGGTCGAAGCGCTTACGAGGAGGTCGACTTCCACCAGCTGGAGGAGGACCGCTTCGCCGCCGATACCGCCGAGATGCTGAGAAAGCGGGCGCTTAGGAACGAGTTCGAATCGCTGATCATCGTGGCGCCCCCGCGTACCCTCGGCGAGCTTCGCAAACATTATCACAAGGAGGTCGAAAAGCGGCTTGCCGGGGAGGTGCCCAAGGACCTCACCGGCCATCCCGTCGCGGAGATCGAGAAAATCCTGCAGGCCGAATAGCCGCCCGCATTCGAAGAGGCCGCGCCCCCTGCGGGGACGCGGCCTCCTTTGCCTTCGCTTTTGGCTTTAGCCCTGGCGGACGACCCGGCGGCGTGCGACGAGGCCGGCGGCCGCGGCGCCGAACAGCAGGATCATCGGCGGCGCCGGGACCGGCGTGCCGCCCGTCGATCCGGTCGAGCCGGTCGAGCCGGTCGAGCCCGACGAGGTCGAGCTGGTCGAGCCGCTGGTGCTCGCGCTGGTCGAGGACGAGCCCGAGGTCGAGGAGGAAGTCGAAGTCGAGCCCGAGCCCGAGCTTCCGGTGCTGCCCGACGTGCTGGTCGAACCACTGGATCCGCTCGATCCGGACGACCCGCTCGATCCCGAGGAGCCGCTCGATCCCGACGATCCGCTGGAGCCCGACGAACCCGTCGATCCGGTCGAGCCGCTGCTGCCGCCGCACTTGTGGCAGGGCGGGGGGGGTGGGGGCGGCGGCTTGTGGCCGCAATGGCAATTGCCGCTCGAGCCCGAGCTCGTGCCCGACGAGCCGCTCGAAGACGACGAGCCCGAGCTCGACGAAGAGGAGCTGGAGCTGGAGCTGGACGAGGACGAGCCCGACGAGGAGCTGCTCGACGACACGCCGCTCGACGTCGAGGTCGAGCCGCCGCTGGTCGAGGTCGAGCCGCCGCTGGTCGAGGTCGAGCCGCCGCTGGTCGAGGTCGAGCTGCCGCCGGTGGAGGTCGAGCTTCCGCCGGTCGAGGTCGAGCCGCCGCTGGTCGAGGTGGAACCGCCGCTCGAGGTCGAGGCGGTGAAGAAGACGTTGCCGGTCGACCCGCCGCCGAAGAAGCCGCCGCTGAAGAAGCCGCCGCCGAAGAAGCCGCCTCCCGAACCGCCGACGATGATCGGGGGCGGGGAGCCGCCGCCGCTCACCACCTCGATCGGCGGCGGGGGCGCCATCGGCGCGGGCGGATAAGCGAAGGTGCGGGTGACGACCGTGCGGCCCGGCTGGCGGACCACGCAGGCGGTGCGGACGATTCGCCGCACCCTCTTCACCGTGCGCACGGCCACGCGCGGAGCGGCGACCTTGCTGTGGTGGACGAGCGCCGGGCGCTCGGGTGGGTTCTCCGCGACGTGGACGGCGCCGCCGCCGAGGATCGCGCCGCCCGCGGTGCAGGCGCACAATTTTGCCAGAGCCATTCTTACCGACATAGCAACGCACCCTGTTCAAGGTCGGGATACGGTCTGCCCAAGTTCCTGCGAAACAAAGGCTGGCCGCATCCGGCTACCGCGACGAATGCAAAAGAAAGGGACGGGCGCAAGCGCGTTAACCACGAAGAAGCCGTTTGGAGGCCCGCAAATGCCCGTCCCGACCGCTTCCGTCCCAATTGAGGACAGAGGGGGAGAAGCCGTGAACGCAACGAAGCCCGTCGGGGGCCGGCCATTATGGTTAACGCGCGCTCATCTTTCCGATTCGCGCGGCGATCGACGGATGCGGCCACGGGGACTTCGATTGCCCTTCGCCCGGCCCGGCCTTCCCACGCCCTAGCGGCAAAAATGTCACGATGGCGGCCCAAAAGCCGGGTCAATTTTTCACCCTATTTGAGTGACTTGTACTCCCCCTTTGCGACGCGTATAGGCGCGCTGGGGCAAAGGTCGACAATTCCCGGACGACTCGGGAGCGGCCTGGTGCATGCGGACCGGAGGTCCGGTCCGCGACTGGAGCGGAGGGGTTATGGCAACGGCTGCCAGCGGATTTTACGAGCAAGGTTTCCCGCAGCGTGGGGCGATCGCGGACGCGTATCGGCCGAGCGCCAACGAGGAGTTCATGAACCCGGCGCAGCTCGCCTATTTCAGGCAGAAGCTGCTCAACTGGAAGGACGAGATCCTTCGCGAATCGGAAGGGACGATGGCCCAGCTGAAGAGCGGCCCGATCCGCGAGGCGGACATCACCGACCGCGCCTCCTCGGAGACCGACTGGGCGATCGAATTGAGGACCCGCGACCGGCAGCGCAAGCTCATCTCGAAGATCGATTCGGCGCTTCGGCGGATCGAGAGCGGCGATTATGGCTTCTGCGAGGTGACCGGCGAACCGATCTCGCTCGCCCGGCTCGAGGCGAGGCCGATCGCGACGATGACGATCGAGGCCCAGGAACGCCACGAACGCAACGAACGCGTCAGCCGCGACGACTGACTCTGCAGGCCCGGCTTCGGCCGGGCCTTTTCGATCGAGCCTGCCCGGTCCGAAAGCCGTGCCTGGGGTCTGAGCCTACGCGGCCTTCGAAATCGCCCCCAAAAGAAACGGGCCGTGAGCTAGTCGCTCCGGCCCGTCGTTCTCGTTGCGCTTCGCGCCGCCTAGTGAAGGCCGGCAATCTCCTCCTTCACGCGGAGCTTTTCCTTCTTCAGGCGGGAAAGGATGGCCATGTCCGGCATCGGTCGCTGACTTTCCTCGAGGATCCGGGCCTCGATGTCAGCATGTTTCGTCTGCAATGCCGAGA
>JAXDPL010000227.1:0-12728 GCA_034668385.1 Sphingomonadales bacterium
GCGTTCGTGAACTTCATGGGCGGCAAGGACGGCCTCGTTCACGTCTCCGAGATGAGGAACGAGCGGGTCGAGAAGCCCGGCGACGTCGTCGCGGAAGGCCAGGACGTGAAGGTCAAGGTCCTCGAGATCGACCCGCGCGGCAAGGTCCGACTGTCGATGCGCGTCGTCGACCAGGAGACCGGCGAGGAGCTCGAGGACACGCGGCCCCCGCGCGAGGACCGCGGACCGAGGAGTGACCGCGGCGATCGCGGTGACCGCGGCCCGCGCGGCCCCCGCCGCGACGGCGAAGGCCGCGGCGATCGCGGCGGCCGTGACCGCGGACCTCGCCGTGAAGGCGGCGACCGGGATCGCGGCCCGCGCGGCGAAGGCGGCGACCGAGATCGCGGCCCGCGCGGCGAAGGCGACCGTGGCCCTCGTGGTGAGGGTGGAGACCGCAGCGACCGCGGCCCCCGCCGCGACCGCGACGACCGCCCCCGCCGCGACGACGACGGCCCCGCGCCCGACTTCGCCCCGGCCTTCCTGACGCGGGACGACGACTGAGCGCCAGCCTCCCTCTCCCCTCGGGGGAGAGGGCCGGGGTGAGGGCCTGCCGCTCTTCCCCGTCATTCGAAACAAACAGGCCCCGCTGGAAACGGCGGGGCCTTTTGATTCACCCGAAGCCCCGAAGAGGCTGGGCAGCCTCGCCCCCTCCTCGCCTTCGGTGCTTCGGTGCTTTGGGTGAGCCATTGGGTGCAAGTCGCCGATGGCATCAGCGCCGGCCCCTTCGCGGCTTCGCGCCTTTGCGTGAACCCATTGGCGGGCGATCCCTGAAAGTGAGCACGAAGGCCTGCACAGCGCTGACGCTGCAGCGAGGGAGGCGGTGATTAGCGGGCGCGGATATGGTAGGGCATGGTCATGCCCCGCCCCGCTTTCCTGCCGCGCATCCCAAGAGTCCCGACGCCGGCGGGCCTCACCGCCGCCGCGCTGGCCCTGGCGTTGCAGCGGCTCAACCGCGGCCGGCCCAAGAGCAAGCGCGAGGACAGCGAAGAGGGCGGCGTCCCCGTCGAGCCCAACCGCCCCAATAGCCTCACCGGCGGGGCGGCCGCGGCGCTGGAGTTCGACGAGGAGTAAGAGGCGGCAGAGAGCGAGCGGGGCCGGATGGCTGCGCGGTGAGCCGTTCGACCGTCCGGCTAGAGCTCGACCGTCAGGGTTCCGCCGTCGAACGTCGTTGCGCCGAAGCTCGCGATCGCCACGCATTTGTCCCATGGCCCGACTACCGTGATGCCGAGGGCGTCGAAGAGCGCCTTGAACTGCTTGAGGGCGCCGGGACTATGGTTCTGCCGGTTGTTGATCCTCATGCACTGCACCAGGAAGGTGCCGACCAGCAGCGGATTGAGCTTGTAAAAGCTGGCGATGAGCTGGGGGTCGGTGCCAATGCTCATCGCCACGCAGGTCAGCGCCATCGGCTTGAAGCAGTCGCCACCATAGGCGCCCTCCTCGGTCTTGCCGAGCAGTCCGACCAGGTCGGTGAAGAACGGCTCGGCGAGGTCGATACGTTCGCTGAACATCCCGGCCGACCAGTAATTGTCGTGCGCCGCCTTCAGCTGTTGTGGGGGCTCCAGCTTGCTGAACCCGCGGAGCAGCTTTGACGAGAACGGATAGCCCATATTTTCTGCTCCACTCGCGGTGCTGGCCGGCCCTGCGACGTCGGCGCCAGCGGTCGTCCAGGGCGGCCTCGGACATGGCCCGCCGCTTCTGAAATCGACCAGACTAAAAACCCAAACCGAATATTATTCGCGCGTAAAGTAAGAGAGTCGCCCGAATAAAGCGAAAATGAAATGCCGCCGGTGGAGAGTCAAAGCGCATTTGATCCATAATGCTCAGGCTCGCGGTAGACGGCTTCATGTCGACCGCGCCGGTGGGAGCCCGCGCGGAGGGGGCATCGTAGAGGGCAGGAAGCGAGCATTGCGGGAGAAAAACGCCGGCCGAAGCCGAAGAGGCCACGCCGGCAACGGCAGAGCCTCCTTTGTCTCACGCGAAGCCGCGAAGGCGCGGAGGCGCGGAGGCGCGAACGAGAGGCTGGCGGCGCTCGCTGCCCCGGCCCCTTGCTGGCTTCAAGCATTTGTGTGGTCAGAGGGGCCGCGGTCCCCGATCATCCTGAGCCTGTCGAAGGACAGCCTCTAAGAGATCGCGCAGGGCCTCGGCGTCAGCCACGTGGAGCTGGTGCGAGAGGTGACTGTCCCCAGTGACAACGCCTTGCCAACAACCCGCTTGTCGCGCAGCTTGCCGGGTCCGGCGCCACTCGGCCGGGAGGGAGGGAGCGATGAGCTTTGCGTTCGGGACGGCCATCGAATCGCCCGACGGGCCGCGGGCGATCGAGGATTATGCGGTCGGCGATCGGGTGATGGCCGCTTCGGAGGACGGCTCGTCCTGGGCGTGGGCGCCGCGCGAGGTGGCGTTCAGCTCCGGGACAGGGCCCGGCGGCGGTCAGTCGGAGATGGTCTACCTCCGCTTCGGCGACGGCGTCGAATTGGTCGTGACCCCCGATCAGCCGCTGCTGGTCGCCGGCGGCAAGCTGCAGACCGCGGATCGCCTGGTGCCGGGCGCGGACAGCCTCGTCGCCGCCGACGGGCGCCTGTTGCCCATCGCGCAAGTGTCGCTCGGCCAGTTCGACGGCGGGGTCCACGCCATCGCCACGGCGATCGGCGGCGCCAGCCTGGACTGGGACGGCAGCCTCGACGGGCATTTGCTCAACGCGGTGGGCGCGATCTGCGGCGATTTCATCCTCCAGATCCGCCAGGGCGACCCGAGGATGGCGCGCTATCTGGCGGCTCGAGGACCGGCGATCGGAACAAGCGCCTATGACGAAGGCGCCGGCTGAAGCGCTTTCCCGTTCACGTTCCCCCCAAATCCACCTCCAGCAGGCCGGCGGCGGGTTGTCGGCCGGGCGAATCTCGGGCATCGGCGCTCCCGCCAGCCCCGCGGCGGGCGCAACCAGGGCAGGAACATGAGCTACAAAAGCCCCAGCTTTCAGGACAGGATCGGAGCGGCCGCCGAGGCCAGGCAGAAGGCGCTCGACCGGCTCCGCGACAGGCCCGCGGTCGACGAGGCGAGGCTCGAGGAGCGGAGGGCGGCGGCGGCCGCGCGCGAGAGTGCGGCGGCGGAGAAGCGCACGGCGAAGCTCGCGGCGCGCGCGCAGGCCGAAGCCGAGAAAGGCGCCGCCGCGGAGGCCGCGGCGAAGGTAGCGGCATTGGCCCAGCCCAAGTCCGAAGCCGAGCTGAAGGCGGCCCGCGACGCGCGCTATGCGGCGAGGAGAAAGCGCAAATAGCGAGCGAGGCGTCCCGGCACCCGTCGATGGGTGCTGGCGCCCTGCGGCTGCCCTGCGGGGCCGGCCATTGCCGGAGCCGTGGCGGCGTGCAATGTTGAGCGGCTAGAGGGCGTTAGCCGCCCTGCAGGGGGGAGGGACGATGATCGGGGTGCTGCTCGCCGCGTGGCTGGGACCGGCGACCGGAGCGGCGGCGCCGCCGCCCGCGGGGGACGTTGCATTCTGCTTCGTCAGGGACGCGCCTCACCACGATTTCCTGACGCCCCCCGCGCCGGCGGGCACCGACCTCGACCAGCGGATGCGCGAATGGCTGGCGGCGACGATGCCGTCGCTGTCGGCGGAGCGGCTCGCCAACGACGTGCAGTGCGACCCCGGCCTTCCCCGCTCAATGTACGACGGCTGGATGGGCTGGACCAAGCTTTCGGACGGCGACGTGTTCTCGGAGCCGCTGAAATGGCCGGCCGACTGGTATCTCCGACGCCCGCCGCCGCCGCAGCGCAGATGACCCTTAGCCGGAATTGTCCGCGGCCAAGCAGGGGCGACGCAAGAACAGCCATAGAACGGATTCTTTCCTCCACCCTGCGCCCTAGCATAAGTGATGGGCCCCTTTTGTTCTTGCGGGAGCGATTCGGTGGTTGCGAGGATGGGCGCGGCGCGGCGGGAGGCGTTTCTCGCGGCGCTGGAGGCGACGGGGAACCAGAGTCTGGCGGCGGAGGCGGCGAAGGTGTCGCGGACTGAGCGCGGCGGTCAGCGGGCGTTGCCGGCGGCGTTGGCGCCCGGGTCGGCGGGGGTCGTCGCGTTGATCTGGTTGAGCAGCTGCTCGGCCTCGTTCTCGGCCGGAGCGGCGGCCTCGGCCGTGTCGTTCTCGGCCTCCGCCTGGAGCGCGTTGTAGCGCTGCTCGAGCCGGACCGAGGCGTTGGCGGCGCGCTCCTGGACGGTCTCGGGCGCCGCCTTGTGGCAGGCGGTGAGGGCGAGCAAGACAAGGAGCGGGAGCGCGCGCATCGCCGCTCAATAAGCGATCCGGGGGCGGGAGGGAAAGGCATCGGCGGGCGGGGGGGCTTCAGCGAAGAATGGCGCGCCCGGTTCGTCCCCGAATTCGGAAGATCTCAACTGTCTCGGCAACCGGCAAGGACAGCTTCGAGTCTGGCTGCGCCGCCTGGCGAGAGATGTGCGCCATCTCCGCGCGGCTCGGCGGACGAGCCGCTGAGCGGCTCCCGGCGCGCGGGAAGGAGGCGCGGCCGCCATTCGGCCGCTTCACCCTCGAGGCGGTGGGCGGCGCGCCCGTTCCTCAGCCGGAGCAGCCCCTGCATCACCTTGCGGAGCGAGCGCGGGCTGATTGCCGCCCAACTCGCCCAGATCAGAGCCTTCAACGTGGCGGGGTCGGCACGCAGCGCGCCGCGCCTCAGCAGCCGCTCCAGGCTGCGGGGGCGGTGGCCCGACCAGAGCGGAATGAAGCCGATCGAAAGGAAGGTGTAGGGATGCAGCTTCGCGGGATGCGCTTGCGCCGAAGACGGTTCCAGAAGCGCCTGATAATCTTCGCCCCGTTCGAACGCGGCCCGGCAACGGAACATGAGATCGACCGCCCGCTCGACGGCCGGGAGCGCGGAGGTCAGGCGCGTGCTGGTTTCGGAAAAGCGGTGGCGATAAAGCGGCCGGGTGCTGACCAGAACCCGGCCCTGCGCCGCCATCCGGAGGAAAAGGTCGAGGTCTTCCCAATAGGCGGTTTCGCGGCGATAGCCTCCCGCCCGCAGAAAGGCCTCGCGCCGGAACATGACCGAGCCGTGCGCGAAGGGCGCCGCGAAGCCGTTCCTGCCGACTTTCGACCAATCGGCCTCGCGCACCCTTCGTCCATGGCGGTCGATCCCTTCCCAGACCGAGCCGACGAGGACCGCCTCGTGATGAAGCGCGAGCAGCTCCAACTGCCGCTCCAGCCGGTCGGGAGCCGAGACGTCGTCGGCATCCATGCGGGCGATGACCGCCCCCCGGGCGCTCTCGACGACCAAATTGGAGCTGCCGACCGGCCCAAGGCTGCGCTCGCCTTCGATCAGACGGATCCGACGGTCGGCCGCCGCCCAGAAGCGCAACCGCTCCCGCGACCCGTCGTCCGACCCGTCGTCGAGGATGACGAACTCGAAATCGGCGTGGCTCTGGCCAAGGATGCTCCTCACCGCCTCGTCGAGATAGGGCAAAGCGTTCCGCGTCGGCATCACGACGCTGACCGGCGGAGGAATGGACAAGGATTGAGCCTGACACGACGAGCGATGGAAAGCCGCCTTTAAGGTCTGCGCCCTCAACCGGCAATGGCGGGGGATCGCCCCTTGCAGCGGGGCCGGCTTGCGGCGGTGGGGTCCGCACCCAGGCTCGAGGCCGCTCGATCGGGCCCTCCACGGCAAGCTCGCCGCCTGTTTCGCCGACTCCCATGCACGGGGCGAGACCTCGCCCGAATCGGCTGGCCGTAAGTCGGGGCGGGCCGGAAGGCCTCGGCGAAGAAGCGCGAGCAGGGAGAGCCGCTCTGCGGCGAATGGGGGAAGGTGGGGGGCTTCTGTTGCCCGGCGCCCCCCGTGCCGCTGGTGTCCGCTTCTGTTGCCCGGTGCGGCCCGACCGCGCTTTTGACTTTGTAACCTTAGCCGTGAGGCCTCAGTTACGCAGCAATCGCGAGCGCCTCGTTATCGTTGGCACTTGTGTGATGGGCCGTCGCGGTGGTCCCATTCCGGGCGAAAGCTGCGCTTTTCAACACACGTCGATCCTGGTTCGGCCCCCTCAGCTGAGCCGCAATGGCGGCACGCGATCCAAGCGGGCTGCCATTCCGGCTCAAATGGTGGAGCCGCCGGGTACTGCCCCCGGGTCCGCTGCGCCTATTGCACGCAACATTTTATCGCCATAGCCGGCTTTCACCGGCAGTCCCTATATAGGCGCCGGCGGCTCAATGTGAAGTGAGCGCCGCCTCGGCCTCGGCGCGGATCGCTCCGTGATGGGGCGCCCAGGCCTGCCAGACCCCCTCCGCCCAGGCGCGGGCGCGCTCGCCATAATCGGGGCCGCCCGCCGCCTCGATCAGCTCAGCCACGCCGGTGCCAGTCGCCAGCGGCGGCGGTTCCAGCCAGGCATAGCTGCGCCCGTCGGCGAGGCGCTGCATGGCCCGCGCCACAGCCGGCGCGTCGAGGCCGCGCTCGAGCGTCAGGTAGAGGCCGGCGAGGTGGATGTGGACCGACTGCGCGCTGCGCCGCTCCGGAACGCCGGGATGCTGGGCGGCATAAGCGTCGACGGTGAGCCGGTGCCAGCGCATCAGCCGCGCATCGCCATATTCGAGCGCGAGCAGCGCGCCATAATGCGCCCAGCAGCCCGGCGACGCGCCGATATAGGCGTGGGTGGAGTCCTCGGCCCGCGGGTAGAGGCGGCCGCAGCCGGGGCAGGGTTCGTGAGAGGAAGAGACGGTGGGCATCGGGCGCAGCCTATCGCGTTTCGGCGACGATTTGCACGCCCGGCGGGCCCGACCCGTTGCGGCGGGGGTTCGAAGCGCCTACCTATCCGGCTAACACACCTTGGGAGGGGAATGAGATGACCCGCAGCCGCTTCACTCTTTTGATGCTCGCGCCCGTCGCGGCCGTCTCGCTCTCGGGCTGCGGGGTCAATTCGATCCCGACCGCCGAGGAGAATGCCAAGGCGAAATGGGCGGACGTCCAGGCCGCCTACCAGCGCCGCGCCAACCTCATCCCCAATCTCGTCGCGACGGTGAAGGGCGCGGCGGCTTCGGAGCAGACGATCCTGGTGGGAGTCACCCAGGCCCGCGCCGACGCGACCAAGATCCAGGTCAGCGGCGACCAGCTCACCGATCCGGCCGCGATGCAGCGCTTCGCCGACGCGCAGAACCGACTGACGCTGTCCCTGCAACGGCTGCAGGAAGCCTATCCGCAGCTGCAGAGCCAGGGCGATTACAAGATTTTGATGGACCAGCTCGAAGGCACCGAGAACCGGATCAACATCAAGATCCAGGACTACAACCAGGCGGTGCAGAACTATAACACCACCATCCGCACCTTCCCGGCGGTGATCGGCGCCAAGGTGATCTACGGCTCCAAGCCGATGCAGACCTACCAGGCGACGACTCCGAACGCGGAGACCGCCCCGACGGTGAGCTTCGACAACACCACCGGCCATTGAGGCGGGTGCGACCCGCCCTCGCTTTTCTGATCGCCGCGGCCCTCGCCGGCTGCGGCGGCCCCGCGCCCGCGACCGTCAGGGCGGATTGCACGCACGTTGCGGCGCGGAGCGGCCGAGTCGTCGACAAGGCGAATCTGCTCACACCCGCCACCGAGGCCAGGCTCACGCGCGAGCTTGCCGGCCTGGAAGGGCGAACCCGCGACCAGCTCGTCGTCGTGACCCTGCCCTCGCTCGACCGCCGCCCGATCGAGGAGGTCGGCCTCGATCTCGGCCGCTGCTGGGGCGTGGGTCAGAAGGGGCTGGACAATGGCGTGCTGCTGATCGTCGCGCGGGCCGATCGCAAGGTCAGGATCGAGGTCGGGACGGGGCTCGAAAATCTGCTGAAGGACGAAGTGGCCGGGCAGATCATCCGCGACACCCTGGTTCCGGCCTTCCGGCAGAACCGGTTCGACGAAGGCGTGCAAGCCGGTGTAGGACGGATCGAGGCGGTGCTGCTCAGCGATACGCGGCGGCCCCAGCGCCTCCCGCCGCCGGCAAGGAGCTGAACGCGATGCGCCGCCTGCTCATCCTCTTCCTGCTGCTGGTCGCGGGCCTCGCCGCGCCGGCCTTCGCCCAGAATTTCCCGAAGCTGACCGGCCGGGTTGTCGACCAGGCCGATCTGCTGACGCCCGCCGACGAAGCCGCGCTCGATCAAAAGCTGGCGGGGCTCGAGCACTCGACCAGCCGGCAGCTCGTCGTGGCCACGGTGCCGGATCTCCAAGGCTATCCGATCGAGGATTACGGCTACAAGCTCGGCCGGACCTGGGGGATCGGGCAGAAGGGGGTCGATAACGGCCTGATCCTGCTCGTCTCGAAGGGCGACCGGAAGGTGAGGATCGAGGTCGGCTACGGGCTCGAGCCGGTGATCACCGACGCTTTGTCGGGCGAGATCATCCGCGAGCAGATCACCCCCGCCTTCAAGCGCGGCGACTATGCCGGCGGGATCAACGCCGGGGTCGACGCGCTGACGGCGCAGCTCCAGGCGCCGCCCGACCAGCAGGAGAAGAACGCGCTGGCCGCCGCCGAGCGGCACAAGAGGTCGTCGCGGGGCAGCGGCTCCTTCTTCCCGCTCATCTTCTGGGCGATCATCCTGGTCTTCATGATCATCCCGGCGGCGGTCGGCCGCCGTCACGGGCGGCGGTGGGGCTCGGCCTGGCCGGTGCTGATCTGGGGCCCGGGCCTCGGCGGCGGCGGCTGGAGAAGCGGCGGCGGAGGCTGGGGCGGCGGCGGATTCGGCGGCGGCGGAGGGGGCGGCTTCGGCGGCTTCTCCGGCGGCGGCGGCTCGTTCGGCGGGGGAGGCGCATCGGGAGGATGGTGATGCTGAGCGAAGCCGATCGCGCGCGGGTCGCCGCCGCCGTCGCCAAGGCGGAGGCCGAAAGCGACGGCGAGATCGTCACCATCGTGGCGCCCCGCTCCGACGCCTATCACGACGTCGCCCTGCATTATGCGGCGCTGCTGATGCTGTCCGTCCCGGTCTGGTTCGCGCTGATGCCGCAGGCCTGGATCGACTGGGCGGTCGGCACCTTCCTCGGCTGGAACGCGCAGCTCACCCGGCCGCTGGCCATGACCTATTTGTTCGTCAAGCTGGGCGGCACCTATCTGTTCGTCTGGCTGGTCATGAAATGGATGAGGCTGCGCATGGCGCTGACGCCCAAGGGCACCAAGACCCGCCGGGTCCGCCGCCGCGCGCTCGAGCTGTTCCACGTCACCACCGAGCAGCGCACCAAGGGGCGGACCGGAGTACTCCTCTATCTGTCCTTGCTCGAGAGGCGGGCCGAGATCGTCGCCGACGAGGCGATCCATTCGAAGGTCGATCCGGGCGTGTGGGGCGAGGCGATGGCGGCCCTGATCGAGGAAGTGAAGGCCGGCCGCCCCGGCGAGGGCATGGCGCGGGCGGTCGAGAAGATCGGCGCGGTGCTCGCCCGGTGCCTTCCGCCGAAGGACGTGAACCCGAACGAGCTTCCGGACAATTTGATCGAGCTATGAGCGAAGGCGACGCGGCGGCGAAGACCGTCTGGGAAGGCAAGTACATCAGGGTCACGAAGCAGGGGACGTGGGAATATGTCTCCCGCACCCGCGACGTCACCGCCGCGGTGATCCTGGCGATCGACGAGGGGCATGTGATCCTGGTCGAGCAATACCGCGTGCCGGTCGGCGCCCGCTGCGTCGAGCTGCCGGCCGGGCTGGTCGGGGACGAGACGGCCGGGGAGGCGATCGAGGCGGCGGCGATCCGCGAGCTTGAGGAGGAAACCGGCTACCGCGCCGAGCGCATGGTCGACCTCGGCCGCTTCCAGTCGTCGCCCGGCATGACCTCCGAGGCCTTCACCCTGCTCCGCGCCGAGGGCCTGACCAAGGTCGGCGAAGGCGGCGGAGTCGGCGCGCACGAGGATATCGAGGTCCACCGGGTGGCGCTGCAGGCGGTCCCCGCCTTTCTCGAGGCGAAACGTGCCCAAGGGGCTTCAGTGGACGTAAAGCTTCTCCTGCTTCTAGCGGGGGCGTTGCTGTAATCCCCTCTCCCTGCGGGGAGAGGGGTACGGCGTCTGAGATTGCCCGCGCAGGCCGAACCCCCTCACCCCAACCCTCTCCCCGCAGGGGAGAGGGGGGAAGGCCTTAACCCTCCGTTAGCCATTATCGCTTAGACCTCGTTCACCATGTGGGGCAGGGCCCCGGCTTCTGGGGGGAGCCGGGGCTTTTCCTTGTCCGTCGCCCGTGCGCGTCCCGTACCGTGCCTAACAGCTTGTTAACCCTTCCGAGCGAGAAGGGACGGACGAGAATTCAATCAACGGGTGGAGCGACATGGCGGCTGCGCAGCAGGAGGTGAAGGTCGAGGGGCGGATCGCGCGGTTCGACGGCGACGGCGAGCTCGCCGCCTCGTGCCGCGAGATCGCGAGCCTGTTCGCCGACGAGGCGGTGCGGGTGGCGAAGCGCTTCTGGCACCACTTCGGCACCGCCCCCGAAGTCGCCAAGACCTTCGAAGGCGCCGAGCTCGACGAGGCCGTCGCGAAGATCCTCCCCTATATGGCCGCCAAATATGCCGACGTCGCCGGCCAGAAATGGGCCGACATGGTCGGCACCTTCGTCGCCGAGGCGAGCGAGGCCGGGGTGTCGCTGACGACCCTGCTCTCCTCGATCAACGCGGCGGCCGGCGAAGGCCACGTCGTGCTGGCCGAGAAGTGCGGGGGCGAGCCCGAGCGGCAGGCGCGGCTCGCGCGCTGCCTCACCGCCTCGACCCTGCTCGAGGCCGACGTCTTCGCCGCCCATTTCGAGGCGATCCGGAGTCGCGCCGAGCGCGAGCGGCTCGCCGAGCGCGGCAACCGCTTCAACCACGAGGTGGTCGGCGAGGTCGAGCGCACGGCGTCCGACAGCCGGATGCTGCGCGCCCAGGCGGCCGATGCCTCGGCCGCGGCGCGCGGAATGCTCGGCAAGACCAGCGAGGTCGCCGCGGCGGCCGAGCAGTCGGCGGTGGCGATGCGCGAGGCGGCGCAGACCGCCGCCGGCCTGATCCGGGCGATCGAGGAGGCGCGGAGCGAGGTCGAGGTGGCGGCGGACGTCGCGACTCGCGCCGGCGGCCAGGCGTCCGAGGCGGTGCAGGTCAGCCAGGCGCTGTCCGGCCACGTCCAGGCGATCGAATCGATCCTCTCGCTGATTCGCGAGATCGCCGGCCAGACCAACCTCCTCGCCCTCAATGCCACGATCGAGGCGGCGCGGGCGGGGGACGCCGGGCGCGGCTTCGCGGTCGTCGCCCAGGAAGTGAAGTCGCTGGCCAGCCAGACGGCGCGCGCCACCGACGATATCACCGCCAAGATCACCGCCATCCAGCAGGCGACTCGCCAGACGGTCGAGGCCAACGGCTCGATCGAGCGGACGGTCGAGGAGGTCCAGGCCTCGGCGACCCGGATCCGCGAGGCGATGGAGACCCAGGCGCGCACCGTCACGATGATCACTGCCGCGGTCGACGAGACCGCGCTCGCCGCCGATTCGATGTCGTCGACCATCGCCGCGATTCGCCAGGACACCGAGACGGTCGCCGACGAGATCGACGGCCTGACCCGCAATTTCGGGCTGGTCGACGAGCAGATGGCGCGGTTCAAGTCGAGCACCGCCGCCTTCGTGAAGACCTTCGCGGCCTGAACCGTCCCGAGGCGCGTCCGCCAAAACTTGTGCGGCGCGGCGTCCTCGGCGATAAACACCGGCGAATGGACCGCAAGAGCGTCGACCGGCTCACCGAGCAGCAGCGCATCTGCCTGCGCCACGTCTACGCGCACAAGACGTCCAAGGAGATCGCGCCCTTGCTCGGGATCGAGCCCGGCTCGGTCGACCAGCACATCAAGGCGGCGATGCGAATCCTCGGCGTCACCGACCGCCGAAGCGCCGCCTGCCTCCTCGCCGAGCACGAGAATCCGGAGCTCCGGCCATTGGTATACCAATCACCGGAGCTTGCCAGACCGGGCGATCCGGCGACATTGGGGCCACCGATCGAGAGCGGGCGACAGCTTTCAAGCAGGTGGCCCGGCGAGGCGATGAGGGAGGAGCAAGCCAGCTTCAGACTCGTCACGCCGGGAGGGGCTCCCACACTCCCGTTCTCGATCGGTGACAGACGTCCAGGCGACCTCAGCTGGGTCGCAAGGCTCGGCTGGGTCGCAGCGATCACCATCGGCGTGGCTGTGGCGTTCGGCGGCCTCATCTCGGCCCTGGAGGGTCTGTCGGCGCTGGCCGGCCACTAGGCAGGTCTTAGTTCAACCCAATCAAAGATCGTGCGGGGACCTCCCCGCGCGAAAGGGGGATCTCATGCTCGTTAAACGCAGGCAGGCGGCAATGCAGGTGGCGGAACGGCTCCATTGCGTCGAGGACGCGATAGACCAGGCCCTGGCCCGCGCCGCCGAATTCAACGCGACTCTCGTGACCGCGCGCTCCGACGCCGGCCTCTCCGCCATCGTCGGCCACGAGGCCTTCGAAGGCGCCGTCTCCGCTTTCGCGGCTCTCGCTCGCGCCCGCGGTGAGATCGTCGAAACCCACCGCCGACTCACGGAGACGAAGAATCTGATTGGCCTGAGGACCCTGGCGATGGGCGACGAGACGACAAAGCCAGCACCGGGTGCCCAGGCATCCCCGCTGCGAATCGTCGCGTGAGACATAATGTGAAGGAGGCGGTTGACCCGGTGCGAGCGGCGTGATCGGCTGAACAGCGGTGCTGAGACTCATCGTCTTCAACGTTCTGCTGTTCGGC
>JAXDPL010000228.1:0-4161 GCA_034668385.1 Sphingomonadales bacterium
GCGGCGCGCGCGGCGATCAGCCGCTTGCGCTCGGGGCCGAGCTCAGCATCGCCTGGGCCCGCGATACGGCTCGAGACGAGCTTGCCGTCCTTGAAGTCCGCGATGAACACCGCGTGCGGAATCGCCCCGTCTTTGTCGAAGAAGACCAGCTCGGGCGCGTCGGCGGGACCGTCGACGATCCACCCGCCCACCTTCGAGCGGGCGTCGGGCAGCTTTGCCATCATCTCGTCGGTGCCGTGCCAGGCGGCCTGATCGTAGGCGTAGAGCAGCGCGCCGCGGGCGGAAGCGTCGCGGATCGCCTGCTGCTCCTCGAGCGAAGGCGCCGGCGGCGGCAGCGAAGGGGCCGGAGCGGCGGCAAGGGGGGCGCCCGATCCCAAGGACAGCCAAGCCGCCGCCGCCAGCAGATTACGACTTCCCACGATCATCCTCCCACCGTCGGGCGGAGGATGGCACGCGGCTGAGCCGGCGGCAATCGGCCGCGCCCGGCCTAGAGGGCGGCCTTCAGCTTCTCGGCGAGGTCGGTCTTCTCCCAGGGGAAGAAGTCGCCGTCCGCCTTGCGGCCGAAATGGCCGTAGGCGGCGGTCCTGGCGTAAATCGGCTTGTTGAGGCCGAGATGGGTGCGGATGCCGCGCGGGGTGAGGCCGCCAAGCTCGGGGATGGCCTTGATGGCCTGCTCGAGCTTGTCGTCGCCGACGGTCCCGGTGCCGTGGGTGTCGACGTAGAGCGACAGCGGCTCGGAGACTCCGATCGCGTAAGCGAGCTGGATCGTGCAGCGCCTGGCGAGGCCCGCGGCGACGATGTTCTTGGCGAGGTAGCGCGCCGCGTAAGCCGCCGAGCGGTCGACCTTGGTCGGGTCCTTGCCCGAGAAGGCGCCGCCGCCGTGCGGAGCCGCGCCGCCATAGGTGTCGACGATGATCTTGCGGCCGGTGAGTCCGGCGTCGCCGTCGGGCCCGCCGATCTCGAAGCTTCCGGTCGGGTTGATATGGTAGACGGTGCCGTTGGCGATCAGCTCGCCCGGCAGGACGTCGGCGACGACGCGCTTCACGTAGCTCTTGAGCTCGGCTTCCTTGTCGCCTTCATCGTAGCCCCTGCCGTGCTGGGTGGAGACGACGATGGCGGTGGCGGCGACCGGGCGGCCGCCCTCGAACTTCAGGGTCACCTGGCTCTTGGCGTCGGGCTGGAGAAAGGGTGCGGCGCCGGAATGGCGGTCGGCGGCCATCCGCTCCAGGATCTTGTGGCTGTAATAGAGCGTCGCCGGCATCAGGTCCGGAGTCTCGTCGGTCGCGTAGCCGAACATGATGCCCTGGTCGCCGGCGCCCTCGTCCTTGTTGCCCGAGGCGTCGACGCCCTGGGCGATGTCGGCGGACTGGCCGTGGAGGTTGTTCTCGAAGCGGAAGCTCTGCCAGTGGAAACCTTCCTGCTCGTAGCCGATGCGCCTCACCGTCTCGCGCACCGTCGCCTCGATCTCCTCTTGGGCGCCGGGCGCCCATTCGCCATTCTCGTAGACCCCGCGGCAGCGGATCTCGCCGGCCAGCACGACGAGCTGGGTCGTGGTCAGCGTCTCGCAGGCGATGCGCGCCTCCGGGTCCTTGGACAGGAACAGGTCGACGATCGCGTCGGAAATCTGGTCGGCGACCTTGTCGGGATGGCCTTCGGAGACCGATTCCGACGTGAAGAGGTAGGAGTTGCGCATGAGAGAAACACGGCCTTCCTGAAGCTCGGATCTGCGGCTGGAAATGCGGATATAAAGATAGCTTTATATCGGCTTGCGGCGCTCCCTAGCGGGCTTTGCGGCGGACTGCAATCGCCAGTGCGCCGAGCAGCAGGGCGAAGAGGAGCGGCAACCCGTTGCCGAAGCGGGCGAACAGGGTCGGCGCCCTGGGCGGCGGAAGGCGGGTGTCGATGACCCCCATCGACCGCCACTTGAGGCTGGCGAGCAGCCGGCCGTCGGAGTCGATCACGGCCGAGATTCCGGTCGGGGTGGAGCGCAGGATCGGCAGCCCTTCCTCGAGCGCCCGGAGCCGCGCCTGGGCGAGATGCTGCGGCGGCCCCCAGCGGCCGAACCAAGCGTCGTTGGACGGGTTGAACAGGAAAGCGGGGCGGTGGCGCCGGTCGACCACCTCGCCCGAGAAGATGATCTCGTAGCAGAGCTGGAAGCCGACCCGGCCGACGAGCGGCAGGTCGAAGCTGCGCGGCCCGGGGCCCGGATCGAAATCGACGTCGCCCGGCGCGAGGCGGGAGAGGCCGATCGCCGACAATACCGGCCGCATCGGCAGATATTCGCCATAAGGGACGAGGTGGGCCTTGTCGTAGCGGGCGAGGATCCGGCCGCCCGGGTCGAGCGCGAAGACGCTGTTGGTCGCGCTGGTGACGTCCTGGCCGTTCGAAGAACGCCAGGTGACCCCGCCGGTGAGCAGCAGGTCGCCCGGCGCCAGCATCGCCGCCACATCCTCCCGCAGCGCAATGGCGTCGTCCCGGTAGCGGAGATCGGCGAGGCCGGTCTCGAGCGGGCGGGTGATCGCCGCCTCGGGCCAGAGCAGCAGGCGCGGCGCGCCGCCGTCCCGGTGCGACAGGGTGTCGAGCCGGCGCAGCGTCTCGGCGGCCTCGCCTTCGCGCCATTTCTGCTCCTGGCCGATATTGGGCTGGACGATCCTCAAGGCCGGCCCGGGCAGGCCGGCGACGGCCGGTGCGAGCCCATAGGCCAGGGCAGCGCCCGCCGCCGGAGCGAGAAGCAGCGCCGCGCCGGGCCGCCAGCGCCGCTCGAACAGCAGCAGCAGCGCGCCCGCGAGAAGGATCGTGATTCCCGAGAGGCCGTAGGTGCCGACCAACGTCGCGATTCGGGAGACGGGAGTCGCAAGAAGGGCGACACCGACCGGGTTCCAGGCGAAGCCGGTGAACAAGGTGGCGCGTAGCCATTCGGTGACGATCCAGGCGGCGGCGAGGACGAGGGTCAGTGCCAGGCGGTCGCCCCGTCCCCATCGCCAGGCGAGGCCGGCGGCGACCGCCGGATAGAGCGCGAGGTAGAGCGAGAGCAGGACGACGGCGACCCAGCCGAGCCAGGCCGGCATCGCCGCCTGGTAGGTGAAAGCCGTCGCGATCCAGTTGAGGCCAAGGACGAACTGGCCGAGTCCGAACCACCAGCCCCGCGCCAGCGCCGAGCGCAGGTGAGGCGCCTCCCCGACGAGCCGGAGGAAGCAAGCGAGCGCCACCGGCATCAGCGGCCACAAGCCGAGCGGCTGGAAGGCGCAGGCGGCGGCGAGGCCGGCGAGGAAGGCGAAGAGGTTCGGCCTCATCGGCGCGTCCTGTCATTGCCAGCGGAGCGAAGCAATCCGGAACGGTTCGGCACAAGTAGTGGATTGCTTCGTCGCTCCACTCCTCGCAATGACGGGGCATGAACCCCCTTCCCCCCTTCCACCTCGCCTTCCCCGTCCACGACCTCGCCGCCGCGCGCGCCTTCTACGGCGGGCTGCTCGGCTGCCCGGAAGGGCGCAGCGCGGACCAATGGATCGACTTCGATTTCTTCGGCCACCAGATCGTCGCCCATCTCTCGCCCGAGGCAAAGCCGCGCGCTCACCACAATCCGGTCGACGGCCACGACGTGCCGGTGCCGCATTTCGGCGCGGTCCTGCCGATGGCGCGGTGGGAGGCGCTGGCGGCCCGGCTTCGCGAGTCTGTCCAATTTGTAATGGAGCCGACCGTGCGCTTCCGCGGCCAGCCGGGCGAGCAGGCAACGATGTTCTTTCTCGACCCTTCCGGCAACGCGCTGGAGATCAAGGCGATGCGCGATCCGGCTGCGCTGTTCCGGGCCGACTGAGCGCCCGGCGACCCTCCGGCGGTTTGCATTGGCGGCCAAGGGGGAGCATAGGTGAGACCTATGCCCTTGCAAAACAGCACCGTATCGGGTCAGGGCACGGAAATTCCGAAACGCAGAGGTTGATATGATACACGCCAGGTTGGGCTGCGGGCGGTCCCGCAAGCATCTTCATCGCCATTCGCGCGCCCTGCGCCCGGTCAGCTTGCGCAGCGGAGGCATTGCCTGATGAGCCTCCACGATCCCCAGGGCATCAACATTGCCATCGTCGGCGTCGGCAACTGCGCCTCCTCGCTCGTCCAGGGCCTTTCGCATTATTCGAACGGGGGCGCCAACGCGCAGATCGGACT
>JAXDPL010000229.1:0-8576 GCA_034668385.1 Sphingomonadales bacterium
GGCCGGGCAGCAGAGCGGGGAGAAGCTCGAGCTCGGCCAGGTCGGCCAAAGCGACGAGCCGGCCCGAGAGCCCGCCCTTGCCGTCGGCGAAGGCGAAATCCGACCGCTTCATCTCCTGCCAGCCCGCCGCGCCGGTCCAGCGCCGGCCGCGCCAAAGCCGTACCCGCCGGCCCGCATAGCTCAAGGCGGCGGCCACCACGGCATCGCCGCCCGCGGCGCGGTTGGCGGCGCTGAGCGAGATGTCGACGCTGTCGACCCGATCCAGCCCCTCCGCCAGCCGCCGGGCGAGCGCGCCGGTCAGCGCCGGCGAGGTCGAGGCGCCGGAGATGACGGCGACGCCGGCAGCCCGCGCCTCCGCGTCGAGCGCGCCGATGCCGCAGACGAAATCGCGGGCGTCGGCCAGGTCGAGATAGGGAATATGCGCGGCGAGGCAGGCGCGCGGCACCCGATAGTCGCTGCCCTGGAAGGGCCCGGCGGCATCGATGACGAGGTCCGGTCGCTCGCGTTCGAGAACGGGGCGAAGGTCGTCCGCGCGGTCCACACGGAGCGGCCGTGCATTGGCGAGAGAGGCGGCGAAGTTGGCCGCCTTGCCGGCGCTCCGCCCCGCGACGATCAGCGAATGACCGCCCGCGCCGAGGCGGCGGCAGAGGCGCGCGCCGAAGCCCCCATAGCCGCCGATGACCAGGATGCGGCTCACAGCAGCCGGTCGTGCCATTGCGCGGGCGGTGCCCAGCAGGTCTCGCGCCGTCCGAACAGCCGATAGCGGTTGCGGGCTACCCAGCTGTAGACGGGGTCGCGAAGGAAGGCAGGGATCAGCCGGGCTGCCGCGGCGAGCCTCCATGGCCAGCCGAGCCCGCTCCAGATGGCCAGCACCGCGTCGCTGCCGTGCCGCATCCGCCCGCCCTCGACCAGGATCAGGCTGTCGGGATCGGCAGGATCGAGGCCGAACCGCCGGTAGAGGGCCGCCCCGGCCTCGCTCTGCATCGCGGCAAGTCGGAAACGGCGCCGGCGGTCATGCTTCAGGATGAAGCGGGCATGGGCCGAACAGAGCGGGCAAAGCCCGTCGAAAACGATGATGGTCGGCGAATCAGTCATTTCGCGGCGCGCGCCGCTCCTCGAACATCGCGGTCTGGCAGACCAACTCGCCGAGCCATGGGTGGTCGAGCCGGAGCACGAAGGCGAAGCTGCCGTGGCCGCAGTCGATATGGCTGACCCGCATCCGGCCCGGCGAGAGCCAGCGCGGCAGTCGGAGGCGCAATTGCCCGACGCTCAGGAAATAATGGTCGCTGAGGAAGTGGAGCGCACCCTCGGCCACCTCGAGCCGCAAGGCGATGCCGATTCCGCAGCCGACATATTCCTCGAGGCCCGTCGGCCCGCAGAAACGCTTGATGCTGTGGATCACCTGCGGGAAGCCGCGGCGGCGGCCGTAAAGCCGGGTCCAGAACTGGCCGCCGCTCGCCGGATCCTCGGTGACGCTGACCACCGCCGGCACGAAGGCGTCGCGCGACAGCGGCAGAGGCGCTCCGATCAGCCGGCAGAGCTCGGCGAGCAGGCGCCCGCAACGGCTGATCCGGCATTCGACCACTTCGCCGGCGTAGAGGATCGAGGCGCCAGCGCCGATGTGCCGGCCGAAGCGCTCGCGCACCGCCTCGGGGAGGCTCGCCCAGGCCTCTTCTCCGGCCAGCGCCCGGAAGCGGAGATCGCCGATGTCGAGGGACGCCGGCGGAGCGGCGGGACGGGCCGAGCGCGGAAAGGCGATCACTTCGGCGCCGGCCCTCTCCATCGCAACCTCCCTTCGAGATCAGGCGTCGGCCGGCCTCTTCGCTCCCTTGCGCCCGAAGCCGACCAGGCTCGCCACCTTCGAGCCCATCCGGATCAGCGCCATCAGCTTCGGCGCCGGGACGTCGAGCATCTGGTCGTACCAGCGGCTGAGAGTGGAAACGAATTGCTCCATCTCCGTCAGCCGCTTCATCGCGACCGCGCCGACCCTGGGATCTCCCTCGGCCTCGGCCCGGCAGGCGCGCAAGGCCGCCGCGGCGGGGTCGATCTCGCGCTCCTTGCGGCCCTGGGCGATCCGGGTGACCATCTGCCAGAGATCGGTCTCGGCCTCGAAATGGTCGCGCCGGTCGCCGAAGACCGGGGCGCGCCGGACCAGCTTCCAGCCCGCCAGCTCCTTGAGGCTGTTCGAGACGTTGGAGCGCGCCATGCCGAGGGTCTCGGCGATCTCCTCGGCGGTCAGCGGCCGCTCGGAGAGGTAGAGCAAGGCGTGGATCTGCGCGACCGAGCGGTTGACGCCCCACTGGCCGCCCATGTCGCCCCAGCGCAGCACGAAATGCTCGACGGCGGGCGGAAGGCGCGACTCGACAGTAATTTCTGTCATAACAGAAATATCTGCCCAAAACGGCGGACTGTCAAGCGGGACGCGCCGCCGCTAGGCTGGGCCGATGGCGGCTGGGGACGATCGGGCAGTGGAAAGGATCGCGGGCTTCCTTGCCCGCATCGCAATCCCGCTGTGGCTGGAGCCGGCGGGCGACGGGCTGCTGCCGGGGCTGACCGTTCGCGACGGCGGCATCGTCGCCGATCCCGAGCGACTCCTTTATCCCGGTGACCTGCTCCACGAGGCGGGCCACATCGCGGTGACCGAACCGGCCCGCCGGCCGACCCTGTCGCAAGTGTCCGACGATCCGGGCGAGGAGATGGCGGCGATCGCCTGGTCCTGGGCGGCGGCGGCCGAGCTGGGGCTCGATCCGGAAGTGGTGTTCCACGCCGACGGCTATCGGGGCGGAAGCGCGACGATCATCGAGGCTTTCGCGAGCCGCCGCGGGTTCGGCGTTCCGTTGCTCGCCTGCTGGGGGATGACCGAGGAATCGCTCTTCCCGCGCATGATCCGCTGGCTCCGCTAAATCGGTGACAGCTACCGATTTCCGGCCCGAAATCGGGGACAGCTACCGATTTTCCGGCACCGGACGCACGGGGGGTTCGCGACACTCGCGGGGAAGAAATCGGTAGCTGTCCCCGATTATTAATCGGTAGCTGTCCCCGATTATTAATCGGTAGCTGGCACCGATTTTGGGCTTTGGCGGCAAGTTGCGGAGTGACGCGCGCGCGCCGCGACGCCAGACGGACGGGAATGAGCGACACGGATTACGTGCTCGGCACCGAGGCGGAGGAAATCGCGCGGCTTGGGCTCCAGCACCGGGTGTGGCGGGCGCGGATGCTCGACGGATGGGCGCGGGCCGGAATCGGACCGGGCATGAAGGTGATCGACGTCGGAGCGGGCCCCGGCTTCGCCGCGACCGATCTCGCCGAGATCGTGGGGCCCGGGGGGCGGGTGCTGGGGCTGGAGCGCTCCGACCGCTTCGCCGCCGCTGCGCGGGACCGGGCAGCACGGCTCGGGCTCGGCAATTTGGAAGTGCGGGAGCAGGACGTGGCGGTGACCGGCTTCGGCGAAGGGATTGCAGACGCGGCCTGGTGCCGCTGGGTGCTGTCGTTCCTCGCCGACCCGGCGCGCACGGTCCGCCACATCGCCGAAGCCCTGAAGCCCGGCGGAGTGGCGATCTTCCACGAATATGCCGATTACGGCGCCTGGCGGACGATGCCGCCCGATCCGGACGTCGAGCGCTTCCGGACCCTCGTCATGCAGAGCTGGCGCGACAGCGGCGGCGAGCCGGACATTGCGCTCCGCCTCCCGGCCTTCCTCGCCGACGCGGGGCTGGAGCTGGCCGAGGCGCGGCCGCTGATCGAGATCGTCGGACCCGCCGACTTCACCTGGCGCTGGCCGGCCGCCTTCATGGCCGTCAACGCGCGCCGCCTCGAGCAGCTCGGCTACGCGACGGCGGAGGAGGCGGCGCGGTTCGCGGATGCGCTCGACCGGGTGCCGCCCGGCACTCGGATGATCACGCCGCTGGTCGCCGAAGTGATCGCGCGCAAGCCTTAAAGGTTGAGCGTCGCCATGCCGCGTTCGTGGTAGCGGGGGCCGGCGGCGGCGCCGGGCGGGAGGATCGCGTCGAGGCGGTCGAGCTCGTCGCGGGTTAGCGAGACGTCGAGGGCGGCGATGTTCTGGTCGAGCCATTGGCGCCGCTTGGTGCCCGGGATCGGCACGATGTCCTCCCCCTGGGCGAGCACCCAGGCCAGAGCGAGCTGGGCGGCGGTCACGCCTTTCTCGGCCGCCATCGCCTCGATCTCGCGGACGAGCGCGATATTCCTGTCGAAATTCTCGCCGGTGAAGCGGGGATGGAAGCGGCGGAAATCGTCTTCGGGGAAGTCCTCGGGGCGCCGGATCTGGCCGGTGAGGAAGCCGCGGCCGAGCGGCGAGTAGGCGACGTAGCCGATGCCGAGCACGCGCACCGTCGGCAGCACCTCGGCCTCGGCGTCGCGGCTCCACAGCGAATATTCGGTCTGCAGGGCGGTGATCGGATGGATGGCGTGGGCCCGGCGGATCGTCGCCGGCGCGGCTTCCGAAAGGCCGAGGAAGCGGACCTTGCCCTCCTTCACCAGCTCCGCCATCGCTCCGACCGTCTCCTCGATCGGCACGTTGGGGTCGACCCGGTGCTGGTAATAGAGGTCGATCGTCTCGACGCCCAGGCGTCTCAGGCTCGCCTCGCAGGCGGAGCGCACATAATCCGGCCGGCCGCAGACGCCTTTGAAGCTGCCGTCCTCGCCGCGCATGTTGCCGAACTTGGTGGCGAGGAACACTTCGTCGCGCCGCCCCGCGATGGCGCGGCCGACCAATTCCTCGTTGCGGCCGACCCCGTACATGTCGGCGGTGTCGAGGAAGGTGACGCCCTGGTCGAGCGCGCGATGGATTGTGGCGATCGATTCCCCCTCGTCGCCGGCGCCGTAGAATTCGGACATGCCCATGCAGCCGAGGCCGATCGCCGACACTTCCGGCCCGTCGCGGCCGAGCCGCCTCTTGCCCACTTTCGCCATCGCTCTCTCCTCCTCGCCTGTTGTGCCGATTCAACCCGCGCGGCCGCCGATCGGTCCCTTCCCGCTGCGCCGCCGCAATGTCGAGTGGCAGACAGACAGGCTGTTACGGCCTTGATACAATCCTCCGTTACGGGGAAGAGCCGGGCCCGGCAGGCCGGGCAGGAGCGGGGGTGTCGCGTGCCGAATTCGTTGCTTGGCGCGGAAAGCGCAGGCTCGTCCGCTTTGTCCGGCTATTTCGCGAGCAACCGACTGCTTTCGACCTTCAGCCCGGCCGACCGGCTGCTGATCGAAGCGGCCGCCGGCGCGGTCGAGCTGAAGCGCGGCGAAGTCCTGTTCGAGCCGGGAGCGGAGGTCCCCGCCACCCATTTCCCCGCCGCCGGCACCGTCGTCGCGATCGTCGTCGGCGTGGTGGACGGCCGCACGGTGGAGGTGGCGACGATCGGCAAGGAGGGCGCGGTTGGCGGCATCGTCAGCGGCGGCAAGGCGCCCGCCTTCGCGCGCGCCGTGGTCCAGATCCCCGGCAAGGCGCTGAAGGTCGATCTGAAGGCGCTGGAGGCGGCGAAGGGCCGCTCCCCCCACCTGCGCGACCTCTTCGCCCGCTATTCCGATGCCTTGCTCGCCCAGGTGATGCAGTCGGTCGCCTGCAACGCCTTCCACCCGCTCGAGGCGCGTTGCTGCCGCTGGTTGCTCACGGCCCAGGACCGCGCCGGCGGCGACGACATCTCGCTGACCCAGGAATATCTCGCCGAAATGCTCGGCGTGCAGCGCACGACGGTGAGCGCGGTGGCGCGCTCGCTTCAGGGCCAGGGCCTGATCCGCTACCGACGCGGTTCGATCCATATCCTCGAGCGCGACGCGATCGAGGGCCGCGCCTGCGAATGCTACGAGGCGGTCGAACGCCATTTTCGGGAGGTGCTGCCCGAGGTGCGGCCGCAGAAGGTCGTCGATACGGAGCGGCAGGATTGACTTCGAAACCGTCGGGCACGGCTGACGAATCGGCAGCTGCGCCTGCGGGCGGGGCCGAGTTCGACGTCAGCTCGATCCGGCTGCTCGAGCTGCGCCATCGTATCAAGAACCTGCTCGGCATCGCCCAGGCCGTTGCCAACCAGACGCTGAGGAGCGGCCGCTCGATCGAGGAGGCGCGCAAGGCCCTGAACGGCCGGCTGGCGGCAATGGGGCAGGCCGTCGACATGCTCCTGCAGACGGCCTGGACGGCGGCGGGCCTCGGCGAGCTGATCGAGCGGGCGCTGGTCGGCGGCACCGGACGCGTCGCGGTGGCGGGGCCGGAGGTGATGCTCGGCGCGGACGCGGTGATGGCGCTCACCCTCGTCATCCACGAACTCGAGAGCAACTCGATCAAATATGGCGCGCTGTCGAACGAGCATGGGCGCGTCTCGATCCGCTGGGAGGTGAACGAGGGGCGGCTGGCGCTCGAATGGACCGAAACAGACGGCCCGCCCTGCGCGCCGCCGCTCCGCCAGGGCTTCGGCACCCAGATGATCGCCAAGCTCATCGGCGGCCGCTTCAAGGGCGCGGCCCAGACCGAATATCGCCCCGACGGCCTCAGGTGGCGGCTGACCGCGCCGCTCGCCTCCCTCTCTTCCTGACCCGGCGCGGCCTCGGCGGGGCGTCGTCGCCGGCCAGCCATTCCTCCCAGACGAGCAAGAGCACCGCCATCAAGGCCGGGCCGACGAACAGGCCGACCAAGCCGAAGGTCTCGAGCCCGCCGAAGGTCGCGACGAACGCCCACAGGAAGGGCAGGCGCACCGTGTCGCCGATCAGGGCCGGCTGGACGAAATTGTCGCCGATCAGCATCACCGCCGCTCCGAACGCGAACACCAAGGCGGCGGCGAGGAGGTGGCCCTGGACGACGAGCACCAGCGAGGCGATCGAGAAGGCGAACCAGGCCCCGAACGGAAGCATCGCGAAGGCGATGGTGACGAGCGCGAACAGCACGGGCCGGGGCACCTCGGCGATCGCGTAGGAGGCGCCGATCAGGGTGCCCTCGCCGATCGCGACGAAGACGGTGCCGTTGACGGCGCCGCGCACCGCCTCGGTGAGGCGGACGACGAAGCGCTCGCCGAACTCGCCGTAGAAGCGCCGCGCCGTGGCGACGGCGCTTTCGGCCAGCCGCTCGCCGTCGCGAAGCATCAGGAACAGGGCCAGCAGGGTGACCAGGAAGAACATCGAGCGGGCGGCGATCTGGGCGGCGAGCGCTCCGGTGAAGCGGGCGAGGGCGCCGGCGTCGACCTGGCCGAGCAATTCGCCCGCGCCGCGCGGGTCGGCGAGGTTGCCGCGCCACCAGGCGGCGGCCCGCGCGCCGACCAGCGGCAGGCCGGGCAGCCAGTGCGGCACGGGCACGCCCTGCTTCTGGGCGAGGGCGAGCCAGTCGAGCGCCGCCTGGCTGTCGCGCGCCGCCTCGACCGCGACGACGACCAGCGGCACCATCAGCACGAGGCCGGTGGCGAGCGTGAAGCCGAGCGGGGCGGCGACGCGCGGGTGCCCCGCCTTCCGCCCCGGACGCGACACCCGGCAATAAAGCGGCCACAAAGAGACCGCGATGGTGGCGGCCCAGGCGAGCTGGAGCAGGAAGCTCCGCGCCATCCACAGGCCGACCAGGGTGAGCACGACCACCAGCAGCCGCATCTGGGTGAGATGCGCCTTGCCTTCGCGGGTCGGCCCGGGATCGTTCGGCGCTTCGCTCATCCTCGTCTCCCGGCGGCTTCGAGTCCCTCATGCCCGCTTCGGCGCCGTCCCGCCAAGGCCCCGGCTTCACTTTGGGTTCAGCGGCTCTGGCGTCCACTGGCGCGCGAGGGCACAAGGAGGACCATGCGCCACATCCTGTTCTCGGCCCTCGCCGCCTATTCCGCCGCCTTCGCCCAGCCGCCGGGCCCGCAGCCCGACGCCCCTCAGCGCGGCCGCGGCAGCGTCTTCCTGAGTCCGATAGGCGAGCCGTTCCGCTCGCCCGAGCCCGGAGCGGACGTGGCCGGCGCCTGGTTCGCCGGCGCCGATGCCGACCATGACGGCGCCCTCACCGTCGCCGAGATGCAGGCCGACGCCGCGCGCTTCTTCGCCGCGCTCGACACCGACCATGACGGCGAGCTCGGGCCCGAGGAGATCGCCCGCTACGAGAACGAGGTGGCGCCCGAGGTCCAGCTCGGCCTGCAGATGCGCGGCGGCGGCTTCGGCGGCCGGCGCGGCTGGGGCGGGGAATGGCAGGGGCGCCGGGGCGGCGGGCGGCGTCGGGGCCGCGACTTGGGCCCGGGCGAATATGACGAGGGGCTGGAGGGCGCCGGCCGTTTCTCCTGGCTCAACATCCCGGAGCCGGTCATTTCGGCCGACGCCGACCTCAACCGCGGAGTCTCGCGCGCCGAGTTCGCGCACGCCGCGGGCCAGCGCTTCCTGCTGCTCGATTCGAACCACGACGGCCGACTGACCCGCGCCGAGCTCCCGCCGCTGCCTGAGCGCCACAAGGGCAAGCGCAAGAACGAACGCCAGCGCCCGCTCGTCGAACGGACTCCGCTGCCCGGCTGATCAGTCCGCCATCACCGGCGGCGCGGCGCCGCCCCGCTTGGCCGGGCGGAGCAGCCAGACCAGCGGCATGGCGCCGAGGCAGACCCACATCATCAGCCGGAAATCGTCGATAT
>JAXDPL010000230.1:0-7445 GCA_034668385.1 Sphingomonadales bacterium
GAGCCCGCGCTCCCCGCTGGCGGCGACCCGGCGGCCCGCGCGCGCTCGGCTTTCGACCTGGTCGTCGTCTCGGTTTTGCTCGACGCCGGCGCCGGCCCCGCCTGGCGCTATCGCGACGCGGTGAGCGGCCGCACCTTTGCCCGTTCGGAAGGCCTGGCCGTGGCGAGCCAGCGGCTGTTCGAGGCGGGTGCCTTCTCCGCCGACCCCGCCGCTCCGGCCCGCGCCGACGGCGCCGCGCTCGCCGCCTTGAACGAGACGGTGCTGGCGGCCGGCTTTCAGGTCTGCGCCGCCAATCCGCTGCTTGGCCTCGAGGGGCGGGCGGCCCTGCTTCGCCGGCTGGGAGGCCAGGTGCTGGCACGGCCGGACCTGTTCGCCAGCCGCGACGCGCCCCGTCCGGGCGGGCTTTACGACATCCTCGCCGCGCGGGCCGAAGGCGGCCGTCTGCCGGCGCCGGAGATCCTCACCCTGCTGCTCGAGGCGCTGGGGCCGATCTGGTCGGGGCGGCTAACCCCGGAGGGCGTGGCCCTCGGCGATTGCTGGCGCCACCCGGCTCTGCGCCGTGACGACGCCACCGACACCCTCGTGCCGCTGCACAAGCTCTCGCAATGGCTGGCTTATTCGCTGATCGAGCCGCTCCAGGCGGCGGGCCTCGAAGTCACCGACATGGACGGCCTCACCGGCCTCGCCGAATATCGCAACGGCGGACTGTTCGTCGACACCGGCGTTCTGGCGCTCACCGATCCTACCGACGCCCAGCGCGCCCATGACGTCTGCGACCCGCTCATCGTCGCCTGGCGGGCTATGACGGTGGCGCTGCTCGACCGCCTCGCCCCCTTGGTGCGCGAGCGGCTCGGAGTAAGCGAAGCGGATTTCCCCCTCGCCCGAATGCTCGAGGGCGGGAGCTGGGCGGCCGGCCGCCGTCTTGCCGCCGAGCGCCGCCCGGGCGGAGGCCCGCCCTTCAACATCCTCAGCGACGGAACGGTATTCTAGCCATGGACGGATTGACGATCGTCGGCCACCCTCTGGTCCAGCACAAGCTCACTTTGCTCCGCGACAAGGGGAGCTCGATCCAGCTGTTCCGAACCGTCGTGCGCGAGACGGCGACCCTGCTCTGCTACGAAGTCACCCGCGACCTCCCCACCGCGCTGGTCGAGATCGAGACCCCGATCGCAACCACCCGCGCGCCAGCCATCGCCGGCAAGAAGCTCGTCTTCGCGCCGATTCTGAGGGCCGGCCTCGCCATGGCCGAGGGCATGCTGGACCTCGTCCCCTCGGCGCGGGTCGCGCACATCGGCCTCTATCGCGATCCCTCCTCGCTGCAGGCGGTCGAATATTATTTCAAGACGCCCGAAGACGTCGCCGACCGGCTCGTCATCGTCGTCGATCCGATGCTGGCGACCGGCCACACCGCGATCGCGGCGATCGACCGGCTGAAGGAAGCGGGGGTCAGCGAGATGCGCTTCGTCTGCCTGCTCGCCGCCCGCCCCGGCGCCGAGGCGCTGCGCGCCGCCCATCCCGACGTCCCGATCTGGGCCGCGGCGATGGACGAGGAATTGAACGACCACGGTTACATCGTCCCGGGTCTCGGCGACGCCGGCGACAGGACCTACGGCACGCGCTAGCGCAGCTGGCTATCCTTGCTGCCGCGCCGGTTGATCCCGACAGTGGGCGCCCGGGCGTCCCGCGCGGACTGGCAGGCGACGCAGGTCCGAGCCCCAGGGAGCGCCCGCCGGCGCCCTTCCGGGATCTCCTCGCCGCATTCGACGCAGTGGGTCTCGCCCTCGCCCTCGGCGGCCGCCAGCCGCGCCCGAGCCGCCAAAACGGCGTCCTTCACCGTGTCGTCGATCTGGTCCTGCACCGCGCCGTCGCGAGTCCATCCGCCGGCCATGAGCGTCTCTCCTCGAGCCTTTCCCCACCAAAATGGGGTCCGGCGCCGCGAGTTCCAAGCGCCGGGGGCCGGCCTTCGCCAGCGACACGGCGCGCGCCTGGTGCTACGGGCCACCCGTGGCCACGCCCGATTTCCCGCCCCGAAGCCCGCGACGCGACGTCGGCGGCCGGTCCTTCGTCCCCGGCTTCCGCTGGCTCGCCTGGACCGAGGCGCTGAAGCGCCGCAAGCGCAGGCACGGCAGGGACGGCGACCAGGGCGGAGCCCCGGCCGCGCCCGACCGTCCCATGAACCTCACCGGCGGCGGCGCCGCCGAACTCGACTTCGAGGACTGACCCTCCCAGTCGCGCGGTCTAGCCCTTCGGGCATTTTCCCTGAGACTGAACGCTGACCCCAGCGGCGCCGGCCGCGCAGGCATTGCCGTAGGTCTTGCCGTCGCAGCCGCACACCGGCTTGTAAATCTCGGTGCAGACGTGCGGCTTGGTGGTGCACGTCCCCTGGGCATCGGCCACCTTGCATTGGCCTTCGGGCAGCTTGCAATAATCCTTGGACGAGGCGCATTGCTTGCCGACGATGCCGCCGCAGGTCCCGCCGGTCGGCGACCCGGAGGCGGTGCTCTGCGGCGCGGCGCTGTTCGATGTCGTCGCTTCGTTGGTCGCCGCGGCGTTGCCGGACGCGGCACCATTGTCGACCTGGTTGGACTCCACCGCAGCGTTCGAGACGCTCGCATTGACGTCGTTGCCCGAGGCTTCGGAACCCTTCGGCTGGCAGGCCGCGAGCGCGAACGCCGCCGCCACCGCCGGAATCAGCGCAATCTTCCGCAGCATCTTCCCGTCTCCTTCTTATCCAGCCGGCAGATTACGCCTCCGCGCGGACGAATCCTGCCGAAATATCCTCCAAAATGGAGCGATTCGTCCAGCGGAAACTCGGGGCGCCTTGCGGGCGAGCCCGCGGCTCCCGGACGATCGTCATCTCGCACAGGCCTCGGCGGTGGAGGTGAAGCGCGTCATGGAAGCGTAGGAGGAGACGTGGACCGAGATGTCCTGCTTGCAGCGGCGAAGCTGGAAGCGGACCTTGCGGGCCCGGAAATCGAGCGATATCCGGCGGAAATTCTCGAGCAGATCGGTTCCGAGCAGCAGGGCCGGATGGTCGGAAAGGCCGAACACCTCGAACGGCGGTACGTCGGCGAACGCCATCGGCACGTCGGTCAGGGTCACCGAGCCGAGCCGGAGCTCCGGAATATGCCCGATCAGCATGTCCATGCTCTTGCCGGTGACTCCGATCACGCTGACCTTCTCGAGCTTTGCGTGCCGGCGGATCAGCTTGTCGCGAAGCGCGCTGTTGCCGATCGTGATCTCCGATCCGGTATCGACCACCGCGTCGAGCGACAGTCCGCCGACCTTGACCTCCGTGAGGATCAGCTGGCCGCGCTGAAGGCGCGCGGTGACGACGATGTCGCCGGGAAGGGTCTTGACCGGCTTCGTGGCGTCCTCGACCTTGATCAGGCGTTTCTCGAAATCGAGCATCAGGCGCTGGCGGCGGAGCGCGTCGATGCCGATCATCCCGGCGCCGCCGAGATCCTGCTCGCGAAGCGCGGGGAGCTGGAGGTCGCGGATCGCGCTCGGGCCGACGCCGAGTTCGGCGACCCTCACCCGGTCGACGAGGTTGCGGTCGGTCATGTTGTTGAGCACGACCGGCGTGCCGAGCGGAAGCTGGAGGTCGCGGGCGATCCTGAGCCCGACCGCCGAGGTGTCGGCGCCGCTGTCGACGATGAACATGTAGGGGCCGCGGCCGTTGACCAGCACCTCGACGCTGAGCCTCGTCTCCTCCTCGCGCGCCTTCACGTCGTCGCCGCCGATCGCGAGGCTGTCGTCGATCACCGCGGGCGGCAGCGGCGCCATCGCCCCGGCGCCGGGCGGCGCCGGCCGCGGCTTGCCGACCTTCGGCGGCTCGGCCGAGGCCCCGCCGGCGATAAGCGACCAGGCCAAGGCCCAGGCGAGCAAGGGGGCGGAGCGCGGGATCGGCATCTCTTCCTTCGACTCCGGTGGCGGGGAGGAGAGGCTAGCCGCCGGGGCGTCCGCCCGCCAAGTGCGCATCGACCAAAGCGCTCTTCGCCGCTGCAAAGGCTGCGCCGGCTTGGACATCCCGTTACGCCGGTGATACGAACAGCCCGCGTCGCGGCCCTCGGGGGAATGCCGCGCCGCCGGTCGCCGTGGCTGCTTTCCGTTTGCACGAAGGAGGAGCGCCGCCATGGCGAAACCCGTCAAGTTCGCCCACGTCGTCTACATGACCCGCCGCTACGAGGCGATGATCGCCTGGTACAAGGACGTGTTCGAGGCCGAGATCGTCAACATGGACCCGGCGATCGCCTTTCTCACCTACGACGACGAGCACCACCGCTTCGCCATCGCCAATCTCGACCTTTTGAAGCCCGACGGCGGCAGCCCCGACGACCGCGGCCAGATCGGAATGAACCACGTCGCCTACACCTATGCCAATGTCGCCGACCTCCTCGCCACCTACCAGCGCCTCAAGGCGGCCGGAATCCGCCCTTATTGGCCGGTCCACCACGGCACCACCTTGTCGCTCTATTATTCCGACCCCGACGGCAACCGGATGGAGCTCCAGGTCGACGCCTGCAGCGCCGAAGAAGGCAAGGCCCTGCTCGCCGCGACCGACAACCCGGTCGGCGTGCTGTTCGATCCCGAGGCCCTGGTGGCGCGGTGGCGGGGCGGGGAGGGGGAGGCGGCGCTTCTGGTCCAGCCGGCGGGCGACCCGTCGCCGATCCCGGCGGCGCATGGGATGACTTGAGGGGGAACGCTCCTCCTCCCGGGGCGCGTGAAAAAGGGCGCGCCTTCCGGGAGTGGAAAGCGCGCCCTTCTTTGGTTCACGGACGGCCGGTCACCCGGCCCCCTGTCTTAGCGGCAGCGAATGTCGCTGTTCTGGTCGATCGAGCGGCCGAGCAGGGCGCCGACGGCGCCGCCGATCAGCGTGCCGGCCGTGCGGTTGCGGCCGCCGTCGAGGACGTTGCCGATCAGCGCTCCGCCGGCGCCGCCGACGATGAGGCCGGTCGTTCCGTCGCTGCGCTTGCAATAATAGCGCCCGTCGGAGCCGCGATAGACCTCGTCGGACTCGGTCAGGCGGCGCTCGCTATATTGCGGGCCGTCGCGATAATAACGCTGAGCGTCGTAGCTGGTGCTGAAGCGGCTCATGTCGCCCTGGGCGTAGCCCTGGTCGCCATAGCCCTGATTGCCATAGCCCTGATTGCCATAGCCGCGATCGCCATAGCCCTGGTCGCCGTAGCCGCCGCGCTCGTTGTTGTGGCGTGCCCAGCGCAGGTTGCGGCTGAGCGCGTCGAGGCGGGTCTGGAGCATCGCCGAATTCTCGGCCGACATGTAGCCGTTGCGCCGCATGCGCATCGCGTCGCGGCGGATCTGGCGAAGCTGCAGCTGCGCGCGGCGCGCCTCCTGCGGGCTCAGCGAGCCGTCGCGGACGCCGTTGTCGATCCGACGCTCGAGATAGTCGATGCGCTGCCAGGTGTCGGACGGAGCGCCCCGCCAGAAGTCGGAGCCCTGGGGGGCGTAGCCGGGAGCGGCATAGCCCGGAGCGGAACGATAATCCTGAGCCGCGGCGGGGGCGGCGGCCAGAATCGACGCCGACAGAGCGGCGCTTGCGAGAAGTCGGATCATGATAAACTCCGTAAACAGGCCCGCGGCCGAAAAGGCGGCGCGGACGGGTGTGGCGCTCGAGATAAACGGTCGGGACGCGCCCGGGGACCCGGCCTCGGCCAGGATCCCGACACCGCACCAGCGTTCGGCGGAGGCAATGGTTCCGGATTCGTTTTGATTTAGGTTAGGAAACTAGCGTGCAAATTCGGTCCGGGCCTGGACGCCGGCCGACCTTCCCCGCGCATCCTTGAACGTTCGGCGCAGCGGTGTTATACCAATGGTATGAAAGTTGCCGTCTCAATTCCCGACCCGGTCTTCTCGGAAGCCGAGGCGCTGGCCCGGCGGCTCAACGCGAGCCGCAGCGAAATTTACGCCCGCGCCCTTGATGCCTTCGTCGCGACCCACGCGCCCGAGCGGGTAACCGAGGCGCTGAACGCGGCGGTTGAAGCCGCCGGCACCGAGCCGGACGCCTTCGTCCGGCGGGCCGCGCGCCAGGCCCTCGACCGCAGCGAGTGGTGATCGCGCAGGGCGAGATCTGGTGGGCCGACCTCGGCGACCCGATCGGCTCCGCCCCCGGCTACCGCCGCCCCGTCCTCGTCGTGCAGTGCGACGCCTTCAACCGCAGCCGCATCGGAACGATCGTCTGCGTCCCCCTCACGAGCAACATGAAGTGGGCGGAAGCGCCTGGGAACGTCCGCCTGACCGCCCGAGAGACCGGGCTCGAGCGGGACTCGGTCGCAAATGTCTCGCTCATCGTGGCCGTCGACCGCGCGCAGCTAACGGAACGGGCGGGGAGGGTCCCCGAGCGGAAGCTGGTCTTGGTGTTCGCGGGGATCGACGTGGTGCTGGGGCGGTAGACGACGCGTCAGGGCTTTGGGACGAACCCGCCACCTCACCATAGCTCACTCGATAACGCGGACGCCTTCTTTGGCCCATTCCTTGTCGACATCGAGGCCCAGTTCGGCCCATTCCTGACGGGTCCAGCACCGCACCCCTCCGATGAGGCTGCCCGTGACAGGCTCCACCCGCAGGCAATATCGGGCGTTTGGACCGGCCGCCGGAGCGCCGCTGCCGGGATCCCGCGGCGCCGGCCGCGCCAGAACCGGCGAAGCCGCGACGACGATCAGGCTTAAAGCCACGGCCAATTTCCTGTGGGGCATCGTCCATCTCCTCGATGGGGGCTCGAAGGCCAGCCCGGCGGAGATTAGCGCATTTCGCCAAACCGGGACAGTCGCCAATTCGGACGACTGCTCGCGTCGTCGCACCAGTGGTCTCGTTGTGTGGCCCGGTGCAGGCACACGTTGGGGGTTCACCAGGCGGGGCGGAACTTACTGCTCCCCGCATGTCGACCGGCTCTCGCGGTCTCTTCGCGCTGCTCCGGCGGCGGCTGGGCCGCCGGCGTCGCTACGCTCGGCCGTTCGGCTATTGATCCAGGAAGCTCCGCATCTTCCGCGACCGGCTCGGATGCTTCAGCTTCCTGAGCGCCTTGGCCTCGATCTGGCGGATGCGTTCGCGGGTGACACTGAACTGCTGGCCGACCTCCTCGAGGGTGTGGTCGGTGTTCATGCCGATGCCGAAGCGCATTCTCAGGACGCGTTCCTCGCGGGGGGTCAATGACGCCAGCACGCGGGTCACCGTTTCCTTGAGGTTGGCCTGGATCGCGGCGTCGACCGGGATGACCGCGTTCTTGTCCTCGATGAAGTCGCCGAGGTGGCTGTCTTCCTCGTCGCCGATCGGGGTCTCGAGGCTGATCGGCTCCTTGGCGATCTTCATCACCTTGCGGACCTTCTCTAAGGGCATGGAGAGGCGCTCGGCCAATTCCTCCGGCGTCGGCTCGCGGCCGATCTCATGGAGAATCTGGCGGCTGGTGCGCACCAATTTGTTGATTGTCT
>JAXDPL010000231.1:0-11599 GCA_034668385.1 Sphingomonadales bacterium
CGCCGGCGATGTTCACCGGGGACGTGCGCGAGAAGAGGCTGGCGGTGCCGCCGGTGACGCTTCCGCCGTCGCCCGACGGCGCTCCGCTCGAGCCGCCGTTTCCGCCGGCGCCGCCGGTCGCCGTGGCGTTGACCGCGAGGCTGGCGAAGGCGGCGCCGCCCCCGCCGAACTGGTTGCCGAGAGCGCTGGACGTCCCGGCCGTGGCGGTGCCGCCCTTGGCGTTGCCGCCGCCCGCGCCAGGACCGTCGAGGATACCGGCGCCGCCGGCGCCGCCGCTCGCCCTGGCGCTGACCGAGGCAGCGGCGAAGTTCAGGCTCGCATTGTCGGATTCGGCGAGCAGCCGCGCGTCGCCGCCGTCACCCCGGCCGCCCGCGCCGCCGCCGCCACCGCTGGCATTGCCGTCCGCGCCCGAGGCGCCTCGGCCATCGGCGCTGACCGTGACGTCCGCGCCGGTGATCAGGCTCGCGCTCTTGCCGTTGTGGGCGAGGACCGACGCCGAGCCGCCCTTGCCGTCGCCGCCGCTGCTGCCCGCATCGACTCCGGGCCCGCCGCCCTGGCCTTCCGCCAGAACCGAGGTCGCGCCGCCGAGAGCCACCGTCGCCTCGGTCGCCTCGAGGCTGGCCGCGCCGCCGGTGCCGGCGCCGCCCTGACCGCCCGCTCCGCCGAAGCCGGTGGCGAGGATCTGGCCGCCGCTGCCGAACGTGATCGGCCCGCCGACCCCCTTCACCGCCGCGCTGCCGCCCTGGCCCGCGCCGCCGGTGCCGCCGCCCGACGAGACGATGGCGCCGCCGGTGCCGGTCGCGGCGACGGTCACGGCGCCGGTGAGCTTCACCGATCCGGCCGGCCCGGTCGAGACCGAGGCGGTGCCGCCGGTGCCGGTGGGCGCGGTGAGGGCGAAGCCGCCGGCGGTGTCGCTGCCGAGACCGCCGGCACCGAGGCCGGTGGTGCCGGCGATAGTGATCGCGGCGCCGGTCGCCGAGATCGCGGCGGTGCCGCCCTTGCCGGTGCCGCCCTGCATCGCCGGCGCGCCGCCCGACCCGCCGAAGCCGCGCGCATCGGCCTGGACATTGCCCGAGATCGCGATGGACCCGCCGGCGCTCGCCGCGAGCGAGGCGGTGCCGCCGGTGCCGCTTCCGGCGATGTCGCCCGACGAGTTGAACCCGCCCCGGCCGATCGCGCTCAGAAGGACATTGCCGCCGACCGTCACGGTCGAGCCGGCCGCGACGATGCTGGCGTCGCCGCCGACATTGTCCATGCCGGGCGATCGGGTCTGGTCGGTGCCGTCGGAGCGAAGCACGAGGTTGCCGGTGACGCCGACGGTGCGGCCGGCCGCGGGCTCGATCCGCGCGCGCTGGTCGCCGGTCAGGTTGACGTTGCCGGAAAAGCTGGTGTTCGCGTTGGCGCTGTCGACGATGAAATCGGTGACGGCGCTGCCGAGCACGTCCGAGGTGAAGGCCCCGCCCTGGATGCGGAAGCTGGCATCGGGCGTGGTCGGCGCGGCCTTGAAGGCGCCGGCCGAGGTGACGCTGCGCCCGGCCGAAAGGACGATCTCGCCGTTCTGGATCGCCGCGCTGCTCGCCGCCGCGAAGCCGACATTGCCCTGGAGCAGGGCGGTGATCGCCTGGTTCTTGGGCACCGCGACCAGGTAGATCCGGTGGTTGTCGCCGGCGGCGCCGGTGCTCGCCGGGCCGCCGGTGGCGCCGTCGTGAACGAGGGTGTTGGCGGCGCTACTGCTGCCGGTGGAGACCTGGATATCGAAAAGGCCGTTGTTGATGGTGAGGGTGACCGCCTCGGCGGCGATTAGGGCGGCGCTGCCGTTGACGTTGATCGTGCCGTGCTGTTGGACGATCGGCGCGGCGACGGCGATGTAGCTGCCTTCGTTCAGGGCGCTGATCTGCGCGCCGGCGGCGATCGAGATTTTCGACTTGGCGTCGATGGCGCCGGTGAGGTTGTAGGCGTTGCCGACGAAGAAATTGCCGTTGACGTCGGTCTTGGGATCGATGGTGGTGAGCAGCAGGCTGCCGACGTCGATCACCGCCTTGCTTCCGATCAGGATTCCCGCCGGGCTGAAGAAGGCGACCGTTCCGCCCCGCGCCGTGTTGCCGGCCGACTGAAGCTGGCTGAGGATCGTGCCGTTGAGCTGGATCGCGCGGGTGAGGTCCTTGGGGATGATGCGGTTGAGGACGATGAAGTCCTTGAGGCCGGGGCCGTTGGTGAAGGTGGCGACATTGCCGGCGGGGAGGAAGTCGATCGGCGGGCCGCCGATCGCGCTGTCGCTCGGGGTCCAGGTGAGGATCGCGCTCGGCGTGGTGACGGTGATCGTCTCGGTGGTGGTGGTGTTGAGCTGGCGCGACGCGGCGCCGGCGGTGTTGACGAAACTGCCCTGGAAGGCCTGGGCCCCGGCCCGGCCCGAGGCGAGCGCGGCGGCGGCCGAGCCGATCAGCAGCAGGGCGCGAAGGCGGGGCCGGGTCATCTCGATCTCCAGGGGAGCAAGCGGGTCGTCAGGCTGATGAGGAAGCGCGGATCGGGCCGCGCGGCGAGCAGGCCGGCGCGGTTCAAGGGGATCGCGACCATCGCCTCGAGCCGGGCGCGGTCGTTCCACGAGGCGCGAAGCCCGGCGCCGAGCGAGGCCAAATGGTTCGGGCCGCCGGGGGCGAACAGCCGGTCCGCGTTGCCCACCCAGGCGGCGTCGAAAAAGGCGAAGGGCTGGAGGGCGAAGGCGCGGCCGCGGGCGCGGAGCAGGGTGCCGTAGCGAAGCTCGGCCGAGACTCCGATGCCGCGGTCGCCGAGCAGGGTGCCCGGATCGTAGCCGCGGCCGATCGTGTAATTGCCGGCGGCATATTCCTCGAAGGCGAGCAAGGCATCGCCGGTGACCTGGGCGCGGACGCCGAGGGCGAAGGCGAGCTTCGGGACCGGGCGGTATTCGGCGGCGCCCTCGAAGCGGAGCAGAATCGCCTCGGGATTGCCTTCGAGCCGGCTCGGCGGGACCAGGCCCGGGCCGACGCAGCGGGCGAAGGCGGCGCCGCAGCCTTGGCCGGAGAGCCCTCGGCGAAGCTCGAGGCTTCCGCCGATCCGCCAGAGCGGCTCGGCGCCGTTGTAGAGCCCCCGCTCGCCGAAGCTGCGGCGGTCGGCGGCCTGGAAATCGAGCCGGGCGAAGCCGACCCGGAGGCGGTCGCGGGTCAGCCTCAGGCCGGCGACCGAGACGTCCTGATCGACCACATCGAGGCCGAGGCCGGCCCAGGCGCTCGCCGCCTGGCGCCGGACGAATGGGTAGCGTGCCGACGCGGTGGCGAGCAGGGTGGTGGCGCGGACGTGGAGGTTCGGGCCGGGCAGGGTCGGCCGCGCCCAGGAATAAGTGAAGTCGCCGGACAGGGTCAGGCCCTCGGCGCCGAGGCGCATTTCGTGGCCGACCTGGAGGGTCTGCTGCTCGTGGGTCTCGGCGGTCGAGAAGAGAGCGACGCTGGTGCGGTCGCCGAGGCCGGTGAGGCCGTAGAGCTCGGCCCGGACGAGGCCGCCCCAGCGGCCGAGCGCCCGGGCGCCGAGATCCTGGACATTGGCCTCGACCAGGCCGGGGTCGCGCGTGACCGTCACTTCGCCGACCACCTCGCCCGGCGCCCCCTGGGCGGAGCGGAGGCGCAGGCGGACGTCGAGGCCGGGCAGGTCCGAGGCGAGCAGCAGGTAGCGCTCGGCCTCGAACCGGTTGAACAGGTCGCGCTTCGTCAGCCGCTCGAGATAGCGGGCGACGGTGCGTTCGGACCGGCCGGCGTCGCCTCGGACGTGGATGGCGACGAGCTTCGCCATCAGCACGTCGAAGCGGATAGTCCCGTCGGCGATGCGCTGCTCGGGAATCTCGACCGCGGCGACATAGCCGGCGTCGCGAAGGATCGTCGCGGCGCGGTCGCGGATCTCGCAGACCACGGCGATCGGCTGGTCGATGCCGAGATAAGGCGCGTAGGCGCTGCGCAGCGCCTCGGCGGGGAGGCCGCGCAGATGGTCGAACGTCACGGCGCGCGGGGTGAAGCGGATGGCGCGGAACCGCTCGTCGTCGAGGGCGCAGGGCGCGCGCTCGACGCCGCCCTCGACGGTGAGGCGGGGCGGCTGGGGCGGCGGCGGCGGGACCCGGCCGCGCTCGACCTCCTCGCGGGTCGGCGGGCGCGGCGCCTGGGCCGAGGCCGCCCCGGACAGGAGCGAAGCGGTCAGCAGGATCGATGCCTTAACTCGCCTCACCCGCGTCTCCCCTCTCGCGGGGCGAGATTGGACCGGAGCGAGTAGGCTGGCAAGGAAAGAGGCGCCCCGCCGGAGCGGGACGCCTCCTCTGCCTTACCGCGAAAGACGGTTAGCGGTTCATGTCGTAGACGCGCAGCACCGTGTTGGTGCGGGCGTCGATCTGGTAGATCGTCCGGCCGTCGGAACGGTAATAATAACCGTAACCGTCGCGATAGCGGTCCTGATATTCGACCGGAACTCCGTAGAGGTTGGCGCCGGCGCGGTCGCCGACGCGCAGGGTGACGCAATCGCGTCCGGTGACGGCGTCGACGACGGTGCCGATCACGCCGCGCGAGCAGGTGTCGACCGGCTCGTAGGGGCCGCCCTGGCCGTAATAGCCATTGCCGCGGGCGCGATTGGGGTCGCGATCGTCGTAATAAGCGTCGTTATTGCCGTATCGCGTGTCGCCCTGGTCGTTCCAGCCGTAGCGGGCGTCGCCATAGCCGCGGTCGGCCATCCGGAACTGGTCACGCACGCTCCGGAGGCGCTGCTGGAGATCCATCTGCTCCGACGCGCTCATGCCGTTGCGGCTATACTGCCATTCGAGGCGGCGGAGGCCGGCGATCTGGGCGCGAAGGCGGCGCTCGTCGCTGCGGCTGATCGCTCCGGCGCTGATGTCGGCGTTGAGCCGGGCCTCGAGCCGGGCGATCCGGGCGTCGATGCCGGCGTCGCCGCGCGCGTCGGTATAGGCATAGGGGTCGTTATAGCCGGTCCGGTAGCCGGTCTGGGCGGCGGCCGGAGCGGCGACGGCGAGGGCGCCGACGGCCGTCATCGCGAAGAGAAGCTTGTTCATGTCCGTTACTCCACAAGGCTGCCCCGCTTCGCCCCCACAACGCATGAGGGAGACGGACGTTGCGGCGATGCGGCGGACCGGCCGGAAGGCGCCCTCAGCGCCCCTTTTTCGCCTTCCAGGCGCGCAGGGCGGCGAGCGTGTTGGCGACGTGGTCCTTCCACTGCATGTCGGTGAAGGCGTAGATCACCTTGCCGTCCGGGGCGATGACGTAGGAGGTACGGTTGGCGTAGGGCACGCCCTCCTTGAGCTTGACGTCATAGGCGCGGATCGTCTCGGGGCTGGCCATCGCCACCGGGAAGGAATCGCGGCATTCCTGGTGGGAGAAGCGCTTCAGGGTCTCGAGGTCGTCGGCCGACATTCCGACCACCCGGGCGCCGAGCTTCTTGAAGTCGGCCGAGGCGTCGGAGAAAGCGTGGGCCTCGGCGGTGCAGCCGTCGGTGAACGACTTGGGGAAGAAATAGAGGACAAGCGGGCCGTGGCGCAGCTGGTCCTTGAGGTGAAGGCTGAACGGCTTGCCGGCGAGGGCGCCGCTGGTGGTGAAATCGGGCGCGGCCTGGCCGACCGGCAAAGCGGCGGTGGCGGCGGCGGGCAAGGCGGCGAAAGCGAGAGCGAGGGGGAAGAAGCGCATCGGCGGCATCCTTGGGCTGGCGGAGGGCGTCCGCCACGATAGGCCAAAGCGGGCCGACGGGCCAGAGTGCGCTGGACAGCGAGCGGCGCGGGCGGCAGGGCTGGCTGACATGCTCGACCAGGCCGCCCCGGTTTCAGCCATCGCCCACCTCATCTCGCTGGCGATCGCGCCGGTGTTCCTGCTCGCCGGGATCGGCTCGATCCTCAACGTCCTGGCCGGCCGCCTCGCCCGCTCGGTCGACCGCTGGCGGCGGCTCGAGGATCAATATGCCGGCCTGGAAGGCGAGACGCTGGCCGAGGCGATGCGCGAGCTCCACATCCTCGACCGGCGGATGACGGTGATCAACCTCGCCATCGGCTGCTGCACGGGGAGCGCCCTGTTCATCTGCCTGGTGGTGGCGATCCTGTTCGTCGCCGATCTCGCCGATTTCCCGTTCGGCCGGCCGATCGCCTGGCTGTTCATCGCCGCGATGCTTCTGCTGGTGACCGGCCTGATCCTGTTCCTCTACGAGGTGCGGCTGGCGATGCGGTCGCTGCGCGCCCACCGCGACCTCATGCCGCACCGGCGCGGCTGAGGGCCGCTCAGCGGCGCGTGCCGGTGAAGCGGCGCTCGATCGAGAGGATCTTCAGCGACCCTCGGAGGCTCCCGCCCTCGAGCCGGCCGCTGATAGTGTAGGGGATGGCGAGACGGCTGCCGCGCAAGGTGAAGTCGGCGCCTTCGATCTCGCCTTTCGCCTTGACCGCGCCCTGGCCGTGGATCTCGGCGGCGATGCGGTTGCCCTGCCGGGTCACCACCAGCCAGCCGCCGCGCGACGGGCCGTGGCGGGTCTGCCAGATGAGGTCCCAGGTGCCGGCGATGTCGGCGGGCGCGGCCTGCGCGGCGAGGAGATACGCGGCGAATCCAACAATCATCGCCGGGGAGACTAGCGATCAGGCCGCGCGGCGGCGAGTCCGCGATGGACCGACCTGAGGGGCGGCGAGGAACAGCTGCAGCCGGCGCATCCATTCGCGATAGAGGTCGCGAGCCGTGATCATTGCGTTTCCGGCGCCACCCAGGCGGCGACGAGATAGAGGAAGATCATGACCGGCCCGAGCAGGAAGAGGCTGAGCATTGCGGCCAGGCGGACCAGGGTGGGGTCCGTCCGGGTAGCGGCGGCGAGGCCGGCGCAGACGCCCATCAGCTTGCCGTTGGCGCGGTCGAGGGTGAAATTGCGGGTCATCTCTCGTGTCCCGGTTGGAAAGGAACTGGCCCCGCGGGGCCGGACGGTCAGATGAACTGACCGACCGGGCCGACCGCGGCGGAGACGAAGAGGGTCGCAAACAGGAGGGCGCCGATGAAGGAAACCGCGAGCTGCTGCACGTTGGAGATATTGAAGGTCATTGTCGTTACTCCCTGAATTCCGGTCGGACCATCCGCCGGATGCAGATAGCTTTGCAGGGCCCGTGCCAAATGGCAGAAATGGCGGAAATCTACGGTTTCTTTGTTCGACGCCCCGCGGGCGGCAATTCAGGCGCGCCAACAAGCCGGAAATTCCGCCAACTTTCGGCGTCCGAAAACGGACAATGTGCGGTCGCCGCCGGCCAGTGGCGAGTTGACGCTTTGCGCCGGGCGCCGGGCGCCGAGGCCTTGCTAAACGGCGATTGACTGGGCCGGCGGCCCCTCTAGCTTCCTCGTTCGGGGGATGTTGGGGACCGTGGTAGGGCTTCCAGCTGGTTTGTTCTCCCGCCGCGATGCGCCGGCGGATGGGAAGCGGCGCTCCTGAGGGGAGAGCGACATGCCGTGGTCCGTCAGCCCGAAAGCGCAAGCCATTCGTCCGGCCGCAATGCGGGAAACCGATATCGCGGCGATCCGCGCCATCGCCCAGGCCGCCGTCGACGTCGAGCTGTTCACCATCCCGCTCTATATGACGAGCCTCTATTCGATCCAGGGCATGCACCCGATCGTCGGACGCAACTCGCAGCTTTATGCCGGCCGCCTCTGGCCCGGCGCGAAGACCATGTCGAACCCGGGGACTCCGAACGAGGAGGCCTTCAACACCGTCTTCTCGGTGTTCATCCAGGAGATGCTGCACCTCCAGCTCGCCGCCAACATGGCGACCGCGCTGGGCCACACGCCGACCTTCACCAGCGGCTCGCTTCAGACGAAAGAGCATGGGTGGAGCTGCTACGGGCCCGACGTCACGATCATCCCCAACATCGTCGATCTCAGGGACACGGTCTATTACGACCCGACCGATCCGAAATATCTCGAGGTCCGGGTCGACGTCGGTCCGCTCGATGCCGAGCGCGTCCAGCTGTTCCTGATCATCGAGCAGCCGGAGGAGCAGGCCAGGGCCTCGATCATCAAGGGCAAATACTTCCCGCAGGCGCCGTTCGACGACTGGAAGGAGGGCGACCCGCTTCCGATGTTCGGAACGATCGGGTGTATGTACCAATGCTATCTCGATTATCTCTACCTGCGCTACGACGACGACAAGTCGCTGTGGGACGTCGCCTTCAATCCCGGCGCCCAGCAGAACGACCTGTTCAACAGCTTCTCGTCCGGCCACCCGATGCGCGAGTTCATGGGCTTCGAGACGACGATCGCGACGACCGACCCGGCCATCGCCTTTCCGCAGATGCGGGCGATGATGAACGCCATCACCGACCAGGGCGAAGGCCATGTGTTGAAGCCGCCGGTCGAACTGCTCACGGCCGTGGACATCGACTACCGCCCGCGCGACGTGGCGCTGAGGGCGGACTATCCGAGCTATGACGACGAAGGGAAGCTGACCCCGTCCGCCGACGCGACCGCGCGCGTTGGCAACGATGCGCTCGATCATTACGAGCGGTTCGGGCGGGTCCAGACCTTGGTCCAGTCCGGCGCGGTCGCCACCTGGGACCAGCGCACGCCCGGCACCTGGAAGCCGGAGGAGCTGGTCAGCCGCGACGTCGTCAACCCCTATAAGCTGCCGAGCCCGGAAGACGTCGCCGGCGCGATGAACCAGCTCGCCGGAATGGCCGACACCCACGAAACCCTCAGCAAGGCGGTGGTCGGGGCGATCTACGGAGTCACCCGGGTCCTCGACGAATTCTGGAAGAGCGGCGGCCAGTTCCCGTTCCCGGCGATGGGCGGGACGGGCGACCGGATGTCGATCATCTGGGCGGTGACGGGCAAGACTCCCAATCTCGCCGTCGGCATCGGCGATCCGACGCCGGGCGCCCTCTATCATGCCTGCCAGGCCCTCGACCTCGAGCAGAAGGGGCAGAACGACTGCGCCCAGGTCGAGGTCTACCACACCTGCATCAGCTCGAACCTCTGCCGCGGCCAGGGCGGCTGCGGCTTCGTCAACAAGGTGACCGGCGGCGGAAGCTGCGGCGGCGGTGGCGGCGGCGGTTGCGGCGCTCAGGTCGGAGTGCAGGGGCCCGGGGCGGCCGGCGGCCTGTGCGGCGGCGTCAAGCCCAGCGGGCCGCACAATCTGTGCGGAGGGCCGCCCGCGCCGCCCTCTCCGCCGCCGCCGATCTGCGGCGCGCCCAAGCCGCATTATTCGGCGCCGGGCGACAATAAGTGCGGCGGCCTCGGCGGCTGCGCCGTGCCGATCTCGGAATCGCAGCTCTATCCGATCCCGCCCAGCGGCCAGCGGGTGGCAAAGATGGATGTGTTCAAGTTCGTTAAGGATGCGCAGGGGAACTGGACGTCCGAGCCAGCAGGAACGATCACCTATCAGCAGGGCGACCGAGTCATCGACAAAGCTTACGAAGCCTACGCCAAGGCCAACGGCGTCGACGTCAGCGATATCGCCGCGAAGAAGCCGAGCCTCATCCGCCTCGCCTTCCCGCCATCGACCTGATGATCGAGCCCCGCCTCGGCCTGCCCCACCTCGGCGACGGGGTGGGGCTTCGCCCTCCCCATTACGAGCATCTGATGCGGAATTCCGCTTCCGGGTGGGGAGTCGATTGGTTCGAGGTGATCAGCGAGAATCATATCGGCAACGAAGGCTACGGCATGGCGGTGCTGGAGCGGGTGCGGGCGGAGCGGCCGGTGGTGATGCACGGCGTCTCGCTCTCGATCGGGTCGAGCGACCCGCTCGACGAGGCCTATCTCGACGGCCTCGCGGCGCTCGCCGAGCGGATCGAGCCGGCGTGGATATCCGACCATCTCTGCTGGACCGGGATTGCCGGGCTCAACACCCACGACCTCCTCCCGTTGCCGCTCACCGAGGCCAGCCTCGCGCACGTGATCGATCGGATCCGGCGGGTGCAGGACCGGCTCGGGCGCCCCCTCGTCGTCGAGAATCCGAGCAGCTACCTCCAGTTCCGCTCCGACCAGATGCCCGAATGGGAATATATCGCCCGAATGGCGGAGGCCGCGGACTGCGGTCTGCTGCTCGACGTCAACAACGTCTGGGTGAGCTCGGTCAATCACGGCTTCGATCCCGTCGCCTATATCGAGGCGATCCCGTGCCGCCGAGTGGTCCAGGTCCACGTCGCGGGCCCGACCGACTGCGGAACCCATTTCATGGACACGCACGATTCGCCGGTGCGCGACGAGGTCTGGGAGCTCTACCGGCTGGCGCAGCGCCTGACCGACGGAGTCTCCACCCTGCTCGAATGGGACGCGAGCATCCCGCCGTGGGATTCGCTCGTCGCCGAGCTGGGCAAGGCGGCGGCCGTCCGCGACGGCTGGAGTCCCGCGCCCGCGCCGAGAGCGGCCGCCCATGGCTGAGCTCGCCGGCCTGCAAGCCTGGCTCCAGGACGCGATCCTCGCCGGGGGAGCGGCGGACGGGGAAGCGGACCGGCAGGTCGTCTCGAGGGGCGCGCTCGACGCCGCCGGGCGCGTCGGGGTCTATGCGGGCGGATACCGGGCCCGGCTCGTCGAGTGCCTCAGGGACGAATATCCCGCGCTCCGCCGCTTCGCCGGCGAGACCGCCTTCGACCTCTTCGCCCGAAGCTATGTCGCGGCGCGCCAATCCCGCTCGCGGACCCTCTGGGATTATGGCGAAGGCTTTGCCGCCTATCTCGAGTCGAACGCGCCGGCGGCGGCGCGCGAGCCGGGCAGCCCGCTCGCGGTGCCGGCGCAGCTCGCGCGGCTCGAGCGGGCGCGGGCCGAGGTGCAGCGGGCGCGCGGAATCGAGCGGGAGGACCGGCCTGCGGTCACCGCCGACGCCTTGCTGGTTCCCGGCGCCCGGCTCGCCGTGCCGGACAGCGTGCGGTTGCTGGCGCTCGACTTCGACCTCGCCCCGCTCGTCCGTGCCTCCGACCGAGGCGACTCGCTGACCGCGCCCGAAGCGCGGCCGAGCTGGATCGCGATCGCCCGCACCCGCTATCGAATCCAGGTCCACGAGCTCGACGTCGGGCAGCATGCGTTCCTCGCCGCGCTCGCCGACGGCGCCGCCGCGGACTCGGCCGCGGCGCGGGCCGCAGACAGCCTGGACAGGTCGCGCGGAGCGGTGATCGCCGAACTGGCGCTGTGGCTTCCGGTCGCGGCCCAGCAGGGGCTGGTCGTCGCCGCGACGGCCTCCTAATGGGGGCCCGATGCGGCACCTGTTCACGATCGGATACGAAGGCAAGACGGTGGACGAGTTCCTCGCCGAGCTCGCGGCGGCGGGGGTGGAGCGGGTCATCGACGTGCGCGCGGTGGCGGCGTCGCGGCGGCCGGGCTTTTCCAAGACCGCGCTCGCCAACGCGCTGAGGGAGCGCGGCGTCGATTATCTCCACCTGCGGCCGCTCGGCACTCCCGCGGCCGGGCGCGAGGCGGCGCGCAAGGGCCGCACCGCCGAGATGCGTCGAATCTATGCCGGCCAGCTCGAGACCGACGAGGCGGCGCTGGCGATGGAGCAGGCCCTCGCCGCCGCCGCCGAACGCCACAGCGCCCTCCTCTGCTACGAGAAGGCCGCCCCCGAATGCCACCGCACCATGCTCGCCGAGCGGATG
>JAXDPL010000232.1:0-9733 GCA_034668385.1 Sphingomonadales bacterium
CCATGTTGCCGAGACCGATGACAGCTATGCGTGCCATGAAACCACCTCTGCGGAGACGCTCAGGAAACCCGTTCGGGCTGAGCCTGTCGAAGGCCTTCCCTTCTCTTGGGCAGGGAAGAAATCAAGGGGAGGGCTTCGACAAACTCAGCCCGAACGGGGTGGGGGACTCTAGCTTGGCTAGCGTCCCTTCCAGTCCGCCTTGCGCTTGTCGACGAAGGCGGACATGCCTTCCTTCTGGTCCTCGCTTCCGAACAGGCCGTGGAACAGGCGGCGCTCGAACAATATGCCTTGCGCGAGGCCCGTCTCGAAGGCGGCGTTGACCTGCTCCTTGGTGGCCATCGTCGCGAGCGGGGCCATTCCGGCAATTGCCTCGGCGGTCTTGAGCGCTTCGTCGAGCAAGGCCGCGGGCGGCACGACGCGCGCGACGAGGCCGGAGCGTTCGGCCTCCTCGGCGCCCATCATCCGCCCGGTCAGGCACATCTCCATCGCCTTGGCCTTGCCGACCGCGCGGGTCAGTCGCTGCGAGCCGCCCATGCCGGGGGTCACTCCGAGCTTGATCTCGGGCTGGCCGAACTGGGCGGTGTCGGCGGCGATGATGAAGTCGGCCATCATCGCCACCTCGCAGCCGCCGCCGAGAGCGTAGCCCGCCACCGCGGCGATCCAGGGCTTGCGGGTCGCCGTCACCCGCTCCCAGCCGGCGAAGAAGTTGGACGAATACATTGCGGCAAAGCCCTGGCTCGACATCTCCTTGATGTCGGCGCCCGCCGCGAACGCCCGCTCGCTGCCGGTGAGAACGAGGCAGCGCTGCGATTCGTCCGACTCGTAGGCGGCGAAGGCCTCGATCAACTCGGCGAGGACCTGGCTGTTGAGCGCGTTGAGCGCCTTGGGGCGGTTCAAGGTGACGAGCGTCACCGCCCCGCGCTGCTCGACCAGGATCGTCTCGTAGGTCATCTCATTCTCCGTCATTCCCGCGAAAGCGGGAATCCGCTTTCCTGCAACTACCGCCCCCAAGGGAGAAGCGGGACCCCCGCTTCCGCGGGGGTGACGAATTCCTCCCGTCACTTCGTCACAGCGGCGTCCATTCCTCGCCTTCCGGCATCGGCGCGAAGATGGTGTCGATCAAGTGCTGGGTGACCGCCTCGGGGGTCGGCGGATCCCAATGGGGCCGGTTGTCCTTGTCGACCAGCAGCGCCCGCACCCCTTCGACGAAATCGTGGCGCTGAACGACCCGGGTGGCGACCGCATATTCCTGCTTCATCTCGTGGGCGAAATCCTGAACGCGCGCGCCGTCGTAGACGATCCGGAGCGAGACCTTGCACGCCTGCGGGCTCTTGGCGCGCAAAGTCTCCCGCTCCTTGCGCGCCCAGTCCGAGCCGTCCGACTCCAGCCCGGCGAGGATCTCCTCGTAATCGTCGGAGGCGAAGAGCCGGTCGATCCGCTCCCGGTTCGCGGCGATCCGCGCTTCCGGGGCCGGGACGCTCGATTCTTCCAGCAGAGCCTCGATGCGGCTCGGCTCGGCGGCGATCCGCGCCTTGAGGTCGTCGAGCGCCAGCGACGGGATGTAGTGGGTGGCGAGGCCGAGGTGAAAGCATTCGGCGCCGTCGAGGCGAGCGCCGGTCAAAGCGAGGAAGGCGCCGCTGCGGCCCGGAAGCCGAGGCAGGTACCAGCCGCCGCCGACGTCCGGGAAGAGGCCGATCGCCGTCTCGGGCATGGCGAAGCGGGTGTTTTCGGTGGCGATCCGGTATTTGCACGGCTGCGAGACTCCGACTCCGCCGCCCATCGTGATCCCGTCCATGATGGCGATCGTCGGCTTGGCGTAGGTGAAGAGGAGGTGGTTGAGGCGGTATTCCTCGTGGAAGAAGGCGCGCGCCTCGCTTCCGTCGCCGGCGCCGCTGCGGGCGAGCATCACCACGTCGCCGCCGGCGCAGAAGCCTCGGCCCGAGGCGTGGTCGATCAGCACGGCCTGCACGGCGGCCTGCTCGCGCCATTCGAGCAGGGCGGCGATCATCGCCGAGCACATCTCCCGGGTCAGCGCGTGGATCGCCTGCGGTCGGTTCAGCCGGATCCGGCCGACCCTGCCTTCGGTTCGGGTGATGACGTCAGAGCTCATTGGGGCACGTGCGGTCCTTCGATACGGGCCTTCGCCATCGCTCAGTCCCTACTCAGGATGAGCGGAAAGGCTCAAGCCGCTCATCCTGAGTAGCTGCTGAGCGGAGCCGAAGCAGCGTATCGAAGGATCACTGCCTGAGCATGTCCCGGGCGACGATGACGCGCATGATCTGGTTGGTGCCCTCGAGGATCGAATGGACCCTGAGGTCGCGCCAGAAGCGCTCGATCGGATAGTCCATCAGATAGCCGTAGCCTCCGTGGAGCTGGAGGGCGCGGTCGACGACCGACGAGCCGGTGTCGGTGGCGAGGCGCTTGGCCATGGCGGCGAAGCGGGTCTTGTCCGGGGCGTTCTCGGTGACCTTGACGGCGGCCGCGTAGAGCAGGGTGCGGGCGGCCTGCAGCTCGGTCTCCATGTCGGCGAGGGTGAACTGGGTCGCCTGGAAATCGGCGATCGGGCTCCCGAACTGCTTTCTCTCTTTGGTATAATTCACCGCCTCGTCGAGACAGCGCTGCGCGCCGCCCAGCGAGCAGGCGCCGATGTTGAGCCGGCCGCCGTCGAGCCCCATCATCGCGATCCTGAAGCCTTCGCCCTCGCCGCCGACCAGGTTCTCGGCGGGCACCCGGACCTCGTCGAAATTGACCTGCGCGGTCGGCTGCGAGTGCCAGCCGAGCTTCTTCTCCTGCCCCCCGAAGCTGACTCCCGGCATGTCCTTCTCGATGACGAGGCAGGAAATGCCCTTCGGTCCCTCCTGGCCGGTGCGGACCATGGTGACGTAAACCTCGTTCTCGCCGCCGCCGGAGATGAACGCCTTGGAGCCCGAGACGATATAGGAATGGCCGTCCTTCACCGCCTTGGTCTTGAGCGCGGCGGCGTCCGAGCCGGAGGAGGGCTCGGTCAGGCAGTAGCTCGCCATCCGCTCCATCGGGATCAGCGAGGGAAGGTACTTGTCCTTGACCGGGGCCGAGCCGAACCGGTCGATCATCCAGCTCGCCATGTTGTGGATCGAGATGAAGGCCGAGGTCGAAGGGCAGCCATAGGCCATCGCCTCCATGATCAAAGCCGCCTCGAGCCGGCCGAGCCCGATGCCCCCGCTCTCCTCGCTGACATAGATCGAGCCGAAGCCCAGCTCCGCCGCCTGGCGGATCGTGTCGCGCGGGAAGAAATGCTTCTCGTCCCACTCCGCCGCGTGGGGCGTGATGGCGTCCGCGGTGAACTGCCGCGCCATCTCCTGGATCTGGCGCTGCTCGTCGGTGAGGTCGAACTGGCTCATGCGCGCGCTCTAGCGCGGCGGGGGAAAAGCGCAATCGGGAGGGTCAGTGAAGGCTGATCACGACCCCAAGGATGGCCACCGTCAATGCGGTGGAGCCGCCGACAAGCGCGCCCATCCGCATCGTGAGTCGCAACTCCAGGTCCTTCAAGTCCGATTTCGTCGCGAGCTCGTCAAACGCATGCGCGGTCAGCGCCTCGGCCAGCGCTTCGGCCTGCCGTGTCTCCATCCCAGCGGCTGAGAGTCGTTTCACGAAAGCGAGAGTGTCGAAGGCGAACTGCGCGGTCATTCTCCCATTCTAAGAATATTTTCGTTTCCGTTCAACTCCCGCCATGCGCCTCACGCTTTCCGCTACCCGGTCGTGAGAGCGACCTAGCGCCACTCGTCTATGGGAACCGCCTCGGGCCAGGGCCGGTGTCTTGCCGCGGGCAAAGGGCGACGCTGGCCTGGCCGGTCACCAGCCGGTCTCTGATCCGGCTGCGGGCCTTCGACTGCGGACTGCGATTGTCGTGGATGGCGATCACGTTCGGAAAGAACAGATGGGTCCTGATCTCATCGTCGTGCGGCTGAGGCGCATTTCCCTCGTAGAGCAGGAAATGGCCGTCCGGACCCTCCACGTAATAGAGCAGGAAGTCGACTCCAGGATCGCGCCGAACCAGGGTTTCGCCCTTGCGCAGGCGCAAGGCGAAGGCCTCTCCGCAAACCAATGCCGGGCCGACGATCTTATGCTCTCGCGGCGCATCCATAACCGCCGCAGGTGCCGACGCCGGCCCGACGATCGCGCCGAGACAGCCCACGAGGAGGACGAGCCTCTTCATGTGTCACCCCATGGTCGGGATGACGAAGGCGTTCTCGCCGGTCGCGCTGCCGTCCGGCCAGCGCTGGGTGACCTTCTTGAGCTTGGTCCAGAAGCGGACGCCCTCCGGGCCGTGCTGGTCGATGTCGCCGAAGCCCGAGCGCTTCCAGCCGCCGAACGTGTGGTAGGCGACGGGGACCGGGATCGGCACGTTGATCCCGACCATGCCGACATTGACGCGGGCGGCGAATTCGCGCGCGGCGTGGCCGTTGCGGGTAAAGATGGCGACTCCGTTGCCATATTCGTGCTCGCTGGGAAGACGGACCGCTTCCTCGAAGCTGTCGGCGCGGACCATCTGCAGGACCGGGCCGAAAATCTCCTCCTTGTAGGAGCGGAAATTGGGTTTCACATGATCGAAGAAGGTCGGGCCGATGAAGAAGCCCTCTTCGTGGCCCTGGAGGGTGAAGCCCCGACCGTCGATGACCAGCTCGCCGCCTTCGTCGACGCACATCTGGATGTAGCTTTCGATCTTCGCCTTGTGTGCGGCGGTGACCACCGGGCCGTAATGCGCCTCGGCGTCGGTGGAGACTCCGACCCTGAGGCCCTCGATCGCCGGGATCAGCTTTTCGCGGAGCGCATTGGCGGTCTTTTCGCCGACGGGGACCACGACGGGCAGCGCCATGCAGCGCTCGCCGGCCGAGCCGAAGGCGGCGCCCGCAAGGTCGTTCACCACCATGTCGAGATCGGCGTCGGGCATGACGATGCCATGGTTCTTGGCGCCGCCGAACGCCTGGACGCGCTTCCCGTTCGCGGTGCCGCGCGAATAGATGTACTGGGCGATGTCGGAGGAGCCGACGAAGCTGATCGCCTTGATTTCCTCATGGTCGAGGATCGCGTCGACCATCTCCTTGTCGCCCTGGACGACCTGGAGGATGCCGTCGGGCAGGCCCGCTTCCTTCATCAGCTCGGCGAGGCGGACCGGGACGGAGGGATCGCGCTCGGAGGGCTTGAGGATGAAGGCGTTGCCGCAGGCGATGGCGACCCCGAACATCCACATCGGGATCATCGCCGGGAAGTTGAACGGGGTGATCCCGGCGACGATTCCGAGCGGCTGACGCATCGAATAGACGTCGATGCCCGGGCCGGCGCCCTGAGTGTATTCGCCCTTCAGGGCGTGAGGGATGCCGCAGGCATATTCGATCACCTCGAGGCCGCGCTGGACGTCGCCGCGGGCGTCGGCGATCACCTTGCCATGCTCGGAGGCCAAGAGGAGGGCGAGGTCCTCCATGTTCCGCTCGACCAGCTCCTTGAACTTGAACATGACCCGGGCGCGGCGCTGCGGGTTGGTCGCGATCCATCCGGGGAGCGCCTCGCGGGCGGCGGCCACCGCCTTGTCGAGGTCGGCGGCGCTGCCGAGGCGTACCCTGGCCTGGACGCCGCCATTGTTGGGGTCGAAGACGTCGCCCTGGCGCTCGCCGGACGCATAGGCGCCGCCGCCGATGAAATGGTCGATGTTACGCATGGAATGGTTCTCGAATGAGTCGGGAAGGAATGGCCGAGCCCTAGCCAAGCGGCGGGGGAAATGCCAGTTGGCTTTCTCCCCCGATGAGGAGGCAGAATGAAGCTCGGTACCCTTCCCGGACACGGGCGCGACGGGCGGCTGGTGGTGGTGAGCCGCGACCTCGCCTGGTGCGCGGACGCGAGCCATATCGCGCCGACTCTGCAGGCGGCCCTCGACGATTGGGAGCGAATCGCGCCGCAGCTCGAGCTGCTCGCGACCGACCTCGAGCATGGCGTCGTCCCGCGCGATCGGTTCCACGAGCGCGAGGCGCTGGCGCCGCTGCCACGGGCCTTTCAGTGGGCCGACGGCTCGGCCTATGTGAACCACGTCCAGCTGGTGCGGAAGGCGCGGGGCGCCGAGATGCCGGAGAGCTTCTGGACGGACCCGCTCATGTACCAGGGCGCGAGCGACGAGATGCTGCCGCCGCGCGGCGCGATCCCGCTCGCCGACGAGGCCTGGGGCTGCGACCTCGAGGCGGAGGTGGTCGTGGTCACCGACGACGTGCCGAGGGGCGCGAGCCGGGAGGACGCGCTGCAGCGGATCCTGCTCGTCGGCCTGGTCAATGACGTCTCGCTGCGCAACCTCATCCCGGCCGAGCTCGGCAAGGGCTTCGGCTTCCTCCAGTCCAAGCCGGCCTCGGCCCTCTCGCCGGTCCTGGTGACGCCGGACGAGCTCGGCGAGCGCTGGCGGAACGGCAAGCTCCACGGCGCGCTCAACGTCGATCTCGACGGCCGGGCGTTCGGCCGCGCCGACGCCGGAGTCGACATGACCTTCGACTTCGGCACCCTCGTCGCCCACCTCGCCAAGACGCGCAATGTCGGCGCCGGCTCGATCGTCGGCTCCGGGACCGTCTCCAACCGCGACGCCGACGGCGGCCCCGGCAAGCCGATCGCCGACGGCGGCCTCGGTTATTCGTGCATCGCCGAGGTGCGGACGGTGGAGACGATATTAGAGGGCAAGCCGAAGACGCCGTTCCTCAAGCGCGGCGACACCGTCCGCATCTGGATGGACGACGACAAGGGCCACCCGATCTTCGGGGTTATCGAGCAGACCGTCGCCTAGGCTTGCGACTCGCCAGGCGAGGGCGCAGAGGCGGCGCATGAGAAAAACCGCTCTCGCTCCACTCGCCGCTCTCCTTTCAACCGCCGCCACACCGCCTCCGCCGCCCGGCCCAGAGGCGGCGCTTCGAGTCCCGCGCGCCGCGGCCGCCGACGTCAGCGAGGCGCGGCTGCGCGCGACGGTCGAGAGGCTGGTCAGCTTCGGGACGCGGCACACTTTGTCGTCGATGACCGACCCGCGGCGCGGCATCGGTGCCGCCGAGCACTGGGTGGCGGAGGAGTTCGGCCGCTACTCGGCGGCCTGCGGCGGGTGCCTGCAGATCGTCACCCCCGAGGAGGACTTCAAAGGCACCCGCGCCCCGGCGGGGGTCCGGATCCGCGACGTCGTGGCGATCCAGCGCGGCACCGGCGATCCGAACCGCGTCGTCGTCATCACCGGCCATATCGACAGCCGGGTCACCGACGTGATGAACGCCACGGCCGACGCGCCCGGCGCCAATGACGACGGCTCGGGCACGGCTGCGGTGATCGAGGCGGCGCGGGTGCTCTCGAAGCACAAGTTCGCCGGCACGATCGTCTACGGCGTCCTGATGGGCGAGGAGCAGGGGCTCTACGGCGGCAAGACGCTCGCCTATTACGCCAAGGCGCAGGGCTGGCAGGTCGAGGCCGACCTCAACAACGACATCGTCGGCAATACGCTCGGGTCCGACGGCCTGCGCGACGCGGCCCACGTCCGCATCTTCTCGGAAGGGCCGCGCTGGCAGGGGCACGAGGATCTCGCCGCCCGCCAGCGCAGCCTCGGCGGCGAGAACGACGCGCCGGGGCGCAACATCTCGCGCTGGCTCGACACGCTCGCCGACCGGCTGAAGCTCGGCCTCGACGTCCGCCAGGTCTGGCGCAACGACCGCTTCGGGCGGGGCGGCGACCATAGCGAGTTCCTGAACTTGGGCTTCCCGGCGGTGCGCTTCACCGTCGCCCTCGAGAATTACAACTGGCAGCACCAGGACCTCAGGACCGAGAACGGCATCCGCTACGGCGACACGATCGACAACATGGACTTTCCCTATCTGCGCAAGGTGACCCAGCTCAACGTCGCCGCTTTGGCCGCGCTGGCGGCCGCGCCGATGCCGCCGGAGCCGAAGGTGGAGGGGGCGGTCTCGACCGACACGACCTTGACCTGGGCACCGGTGCCGGGGGCGGCGGCGTTCATCGTCCGCTGGCGGCCGACGGACTCGGCGAACTGGACGCAGAGCCTGCGGGTACCGGGCAGGACCACGAAGCAGGTGCTGCCGCACGTCCGGGTGGACGATTTCGTGTTCGGGATTTCCTCCGTTGCGGCGGACGGCAGCGAATCTCCGGTCGCGTCCGCGGTACCGGGCGGCGGTTTCCACCCCTATTCCCCGCCGCCGCCGGCGCCGCGGCCGTGAGCGTTCCTCCCCGGAACGGGGAGGGGGACCGCACGAAGTGCGGTGGAGGCGGCCCGTCTCTTCGCCGCGCCGGACTCCGGGCCCCCTCCACCACGCCGCTTCGCGTCGCGGTCCCCCTCCCCGTTCCGGGGAGGAGCTAGATGCCAAAACGCCCGATCCGCGCCGGCCTTCCGACCCGCCAGCAGATCCTCGACTTCATCGCCTCGTCCGACCAGCCGGCGGGGAAGCGCGAGATCGCGCGCGCCTTCGGCCTTTCGGGCCAGGACAAGGTGGCGCTGAAGACCTTGCTGAGGGACATGGCCGACGAGGGGTTGATCGACGCCTCGCCCGGCCGCGCCTTCCACCAGGCGGGCGGCGTACCGAAGGTGACGGTGCTGCGGGTGACCGACGTGGACGACAGCGGCCAGGCCTGGGCCGTGCCCGAGCGCTGGGAATCGGAGGCACCCGAGCCGCGCCTCAGGGTGCTGGAGCGCAAGGGGAGGGGCTCGGCCCTCGGCGTCGGCGACCGCCTGCTCGCCCGCACCGAGGCGCGCGGCAACGGCTATGCGGCCCACCCGATGAAGAAGCTGATGAAGGGCAGCGAGCTGGTCCTCGGGGTCGTTCATCGCGAGGCGCAGGGCCTGTGGCTTCGGCCGGTCGAGAAGAAGGAACGGCGCGAGCTGCCCATCTCCGACATCGGGCCGGCCGAGCCGGGCGACCTCGTCCTCGCCGAGAAGGTCGGGCGCCCGCCGCGGCTCAGCGCCCGGGTCAGCCAGGTGCTCGGCGATCCGTTCGCGCCGCGAAGCTTCAGCCTCATCGCCATCCACAAGCACGGAATCCCGCACGAATTCCCGGCGGCGGTGCTGGAGGAAGCCGAGCGGGTGGCGGCATGGGACATCGGCGCTTGCGCTCCTCCCCGGAACGGGGAGGGGGACCACCCGAAGGGTGGTGGAGGGGGCCCGCCTCCTCGCCGCGCCGACGCGGGGCCCCCTCCACCGGGCTCCGCCCCGTCCCCCTCCCCGTCCCCCTCCCCGTCCCGGGGAGGAGTTAGAGAGGACCTCACCCATATCCCGATCGTCGCGATCGACCCGGCCGACGCGCGGGACCATGACGATGCCGTCTGGGCAGCAAAGGACGACGATCCGGCCAATCCCGGCGGCTGGAAGGCGATCGTCGCCATCGCCGACGTCAGCTTCTACGTCCGCGCCGGATCGGCGCTGGACAAGGAGGCGCGGAAGCGCGGCAACAGCGTCTATTTCCCCGACCGGGTCGTCCCGATGCTGCCCGAGACGCTGTCGGCGGAAATCTGCTCATTGAAGGAGGGCGAGGACCGCGCGGCGCTCGCCTGCCACCTCCAGGTGACGAAAGACGGGCAGCTCAAGTCGTGGCGCTTCACCCGCGCCCGGGTCCGCATCGCGGCCAACATCGCGTACGAGGACGCGCAGGCGGCGGTCGATGCACTTGATCTCCTCCCCGGAACGGGGAGGGGGACCGCCGCCGAAGGCGGTGGTGGTGGGGCCGGTGCGGCCGTCGAG
>JAXDPL010000233.1:0-10221 GCA_034668385.1 Sphingomonadales bacterium
CGATCAGCAGCGCCATGCTAAGCTTGTGGTATTTTCCGTATTTCTCGAAATTCTCGGAGACCTGAGCGGCGAGCTCGCGGGTCGGCTCGAGGATCAGCGAGCGCGGCATCCGGGCGCGGCTTCGGCCCTGCGCCAGGATATCGATCATCGGCAGGACGAAACCGGCGGTCTTGCCGGTGCCGGTCTGGGCGATGCCGATCAGGTCGCGGCCCATCAGCACCGAGGGAATCGCCTGGCGCTGGATCGGCGTCGGCTCGGTATAGCCCGATTCCGAGACGGCTTGGAGCAATTCGTCGGAAAGGCCGAGATCGGCAAAGCTCATACAGGGTTCCGGAAAAGTTATCGGGCGTCGGGCGTGGCTCGCGATCCGGGCAGCGGCTTGTGCCGGAGGCGCGCCCTTGTCAAGCAAAGGGTGGCGAGGCTCAGTCGCGCCGGCTCATCTGGAGGGTTCTGAATTTGTCGATGCCGCATTCGCCGCCCATGCGCGAGCGGATGACGTCGCGGTCGGCGCAGATCAACCCGTCCGGATTGGGCGTCACGTAGAAGCCGTAATAATAATCGAGCGCCGGGCAGCTGCTGTCCAGCTTGGCGCGCAGCCGCGAGCGGTCGCGCAGGATGAGGTCGACGCTGCCCGGGCTGATCAGGGCCGCGGCGATCACCTGGCGGGCCGGGACGCATTTGGGGCCCTTCTTCTCCTTCCAGCGTATTGCCGGGTCGGGCGCATCGCGCAGGCGGGCGGGGACTCGAACGACGATCTGCTCGCGGACGATGACCTGCGAATATTGCACGGCCGCCGGCCGCCGGGGCGGCTCGGCGCCCCCCGCGGTCAGCAGCAGCATCGCCGCGGCGAGCGGCTTCAACATCCCTTGGTGTCCATTACGGCCCGCTTCGGCGGGAGCGCTTGAACATGCGATTAATCCCCCCTGCCCGCCGGCGAGCTTAGCGCCGCCGCGCCGCCGCGCCAATCTTCCGCCCCGGCAAGCTCAGGCTTGCGAAAGCGGCGATTGGGTCATAGACGGTGGCGCGCATCGAGGGCGGCCGCGCCGCGGCGGCTTTTCCCACGCTCACGAGACCGGAGATTTGAAAGACATGGCGAGCCAGCCGCCGTCCAACGCCCTGCCGCTTTTCTACGGCGACCTGCAGCCCCTCTCGAGCCAGCTGCACCCCAATTACAAGCAGCGCCGCACCGACCGGGCGCCGTTCCTCGCCAACGGCCACGCCGTGCCGATCACCATCGACGAGTTCGTCTCGGTCCAGCGCTTCTGCCCGATCATCTTCTCGAGCGGCGAGAGCCCGGTGCCGCTGGCGCTGATGGGCCTCAACGAGGGCGTCAACGTCTACGTCGACTCCGAAGGCAGGCTGCAGGACGAGATCTACGTCCCCGCCTACGTGCGGCGCTACCCGTTCATGCTCGCCCGGCTCTCGCCGGACGCCGAGGAGCTTTCGCTCTGCTTCGACCCGACCAGCGGCCTCGTCGGCGAATTCGACGACGGCCTTCCGCTGTTCGAGGACGACAAGCCGAGCGAGACGACCAACGCGATCCTGAAATTCTGCGAGGAGTTCGAGCTTTCCGCCCAGCGCACGGTCTCGTTCATGGGCGAATTGCAGAAGAACGGGCTGCTCATGGAGGGCGAGGTCTCGATCCAGCCGTCCGACGCCGAGCAGCCGTTCATCTACCGCGGCTTCCAGATGGTCCAGGAGGAGAGGCTGCGCGACCTCCCGGCCGCCGACATCGAGCGGATGAACAAGAACGGCATGCTGCCGCTCATCTTCGCCCACCTCTTCTCGATGCAGCTGATGCGCGAGATCTTCGCCAAGCAGGTCGAGCAGGGCAAGGGCCCGAAGCCGACCGCGGCCGCCGAGCCGGCCGGCAACGCCTGATGGCGACGGCGGCGGCGATGACCGGCCAGGAGGCGGCGCGCTACACGCGCGTCGCCATCTGGCTGCACTGGACCATCGCCGCCCTGATCGTCGCCAACCTCACCATCGGGCTGATCCACGACGACCTCGATCGGTCGATCCGCGGCCCCCTGATGAACTTCCACCGGGCGACCGGGATCACCATCCTCGTCCTCACCCTCGCCCGCCTGGCCTGGCGCCTGACCCACCGGCCGCCGCCCGACGATCCGATCGTGAAGCCGTGGGAGCGGGCCCTCGCCCACCTCACACAATGGGTATTCTATCTGCTGCTCATCATCCTGCCGCTGACTGGCTGGTTGCTGGTCTCGACCGGCAAGAATACGGTGTTCGGCTGGTACGGCCTGTTCACCGTCCCGCCGCTCCCCGCCGCCCGCGACACGCACGGCCTCTGGTCGGAATCGCACGAGATCCTCGGCTATGCGATGCTGGTCCTGCTCGTCCTCCACGTCGCGGGCGCGCTCAAGCACCATTTCGGGGGCAACAAACAGCTGATCGGCCGGATGGCGCCCTGGCTCGCCCCGCGCCCCTGACCGGAGCGCAGCCCCACCGGATGTGGCCATGAGAATCGGCTTCTTCGGCAAGCTTCGCGACACGCTCGGGATCGAGCGCGAGGTGGAAGCCGAGCCTGGAGAAACGGTGGCCAACCTCCGCATTCGCCTCGCCGGCCTTTTTCCGCAAGCGGCGGAGGACCTGCTCGGCGCCCGGACCCGCGCCTGCGTCGCCGATGCGATCGTCGGCGAGGACTTCCCCCTGGCCGGCCACGAGCGGATCGAATTCCTTCCGCCACTGTCCGGGGGCTGAGATGTCGGTTCGTCTCGCCGACACCCCGTTCGCCGCCGACCGCGAGCTCGCGGCGTTCACCGCCGGCCTGAGCGGAGAGGGCGCCGTCGTCTCTTTCCTGGGCATCGCCCGACCCCGCGCGTCGGACGGCGCAGCGGTCGAGCGGCTGGTTCTCGACCACCATCCCAGCCTCACCCTCGCCTCGCTCAACGAGATCGCGAACGCCGCGCGCGAGCGCTTTAGCCTATCCTCCCTTCGGATCGTCCATCGCTGCGGCGCCGTTTCTCCCGGTGAGACGATCGTCTTCGTCGCGGCCGCCGCCCTGCATCGCCGCGCCGCCTTCGATGGGGCCGACTACATGATGGACCGGCTCAAGACCGACGCGGTGTTCTGGAAGCGGGAGGACAGGGCGGCCGGCTCGCGCTGGATCGAGCCCCGTCGGGAGGACTATAGCGACCGCGAAAGGTGGGACCACGCGCCGTGCCCGGAATAGACCAAAGCCGGACCTTCCATCCGCTGCGGATCGCGGTGCTGACCGTCTCCGACACCCGGACCGAGGAAACCGACACGTCGGGACGCCTTCTCGCCGAGCGGCTCTCGGGCGCCGGCCACGCGCTCGCCGCCGCGGCGATCGTCGGCGATGAGGTCGAAGCCATCCGCGCGCAGGTCCAGGCCTGGGTCGCCGATCCGGACGTCGACGTCATCCTTACTACCGGCGGCACCGGCTTCGCCCCGCGCGACGTGACTCCGGAGGCCCTGAAGCCGCTTTTCCGGCGCGAGATCGAAGGCTTTGCGGTGGTCTTCCACCAGGCAAGCTTCGGGACGGTCGGCCTATCCACGCTCCAGTCTCGGGCCTGCGCCGGGCAGATCGACGACACGTTCGTCTTCTGCCTGCCCGGCTCGACCGGCGCCTGCCGCGACGGCTGGGACCTCGTCCTCGGCTCCGCCCTCGACGGCCGCTACCGCCCCTGCTCGTTCGCGGAGCAGGTGCCGCGCCTCAGGCCCCTCTTCGAATGAGCCGCCTTACCCATGTCGGCGAGGACGGCCGGGCCCGAATGGTCGACGTCTCCGACAAGTCGCCGACCGCCAGAACCGCCAGGGCCGAGGGCCGCCTCATTTGCCTTCCCGAGACGCTCGCGGCGGTGCAGGCCGGAAACACGCCGAAGGGATCGGTGATCGCAACCGCCGAACTGGCCGGAACCATGGCGGCCAAGCGCACGGCCGACCTTATCCCCCTCTGCCATCCCCTGCCCTTGACCAAGGCCGCGGTGACGATCGAGGCCGATGAAACCCTGCCCGGGTTCCGAGTCTCGGCGGAAGCGAAGACGGTCGGCGCGACCGGAGTGGAGATGGAAGCGCTGACCGCCGTCAGCATCGCCTGCCTCACCTTGTTCGACATGCTCAAGGCGATCGACCGGACGATGGAGATCGGCGGCATCAGGGTGGTTTCGAAACAGGGCGGCCGGTCCGGCGACTGGACTCGAGAATGATCGCCTTCGACGAGGCGATCCGGCGGCTGACCGAGGCCGCACGGCCGTTAGGCCGCGAGTCGGTGCCTCTCCGCGCGGCGGTCGGCCGGGTGCTCGCCGCGCCGGTCGCCGCGATGGTCGATTCGCCGCCCGCGAACAGCTCGGCAATGGACGGCTATGCGGTCCGCGACGCCGACCTGCCCGGCCGCCTTCGCCTGATCGGCGAATCCTTTGCCGGACATGGGTTCGACGAGAGGCTGGAGCCGGGGACCTGCGTCCGTATCTTCACGGGGGCTCCGGTGCCTGGGGGCACGGACCGCGTCGTCGTCCAGGAAGTGGCGGTCAGGGAAGGCGATTGCGTGACGATCGCCGAGCTGCCCGGTCGTGCGCGATACATCAGGCCGCGAGGCTCGGATTTTCGCGCTGGCGACATGCTGCTCGAGGAGGGACGGCGGCTGGATTCCCGAGCGCTCGTCGCGGCCGCCGCCGCGGACGTCGCCGAGGTTGAGACCTGGCGCCCGCCAGCGGTTCTCGTGCTCGCCACCGGCGAAGAGCTTGTGCCCCCTGGGGAAGCGCGTGGCCGCCCTGGGGCTATTCCGGACAGCCTTTCGGCCGGGGTCTCGGCATTGGCCGAGACATGGGGCGGCCGAATCCTCGGATCGCGCCTGCTTGCCGACGATCTGGCCGGGCTGGAGCGCGCCGCGGGCGAGGCGATCGAGCAAGCGGACCTGGTCGTCGTCACCGGCGGCGCCTCGGTGGGCGAAAAGGATTACGCTCAGCCCATGTTCGCCCGACACGGACTCGACCTGATTTTCTCGAAGGTCGCGATGAAACCGGGAAAGCCGGTCTGGCTCGGACGTGCCGGAACAACACTTGTGCTCGGCCTGCCCGGCAACCCCACATCGGCGATGGTCACCGCACGGCTGCTGCTCGCCCCGCTCGTCGCCGGCCTCGCCGCCCGCGCCGAAGCGCTCGCCTGGCGCCCGCTGCCGCTTGCCGCTCCCCTCCCCGCTTGCGGCGATCGTGAGACCTTCCATCGGGCGCGCCTGACCGATGCGGGCGCGGTGCCGCTCGCCAACCAGGACAGCGGCGCACAGAAGGCGCTGGCCCAGGCGGATCTCCTCCTCCGCAGCCGCCCGCACGACCCGCCGCGACAGGCCGGAGAGGAGATCGACGCGCTCGACTTCTAGCCTCTCCCGTCATTGCGAGCGAAGCGAAGCAATCCAGTCCTTTCTCGAAGAGCCGCTGGATTGCCGCGTCCCCCGGCGTTCGCCGGGGTCCTCGCAATGACGGGCTAGGCGAAGATCAGCTTCGCCCCCGCAATGAGCAAGACCAGCCCCAGGCCTTGGAGCAGCCTCGGCTTGGGCAGGCGCCCCGCGCCGAGCCAGGTGCCGGCCAAGGCTCCCGCCGTCACTGCCGCGACCAGGACCGGAAGCTCGCCGGGCAGGGCCCGCACCGAAGCCCAGTTGCCGGCAAGGCCCGCCACCGAGTTGATGAAGATGAACCCGGCGGCGACTCCCGAGGTCCGGCGCGCATCCTCCCAGCCGAACAGGATGATGAGCGGGCTCAGGAAGATGCCGCCCCCGGTGCCGGTCAGCCCGGCGAGCAGGCCGAGGCCGGCGCCGGCGGGCAAGGTGACGGCGAAGGAGGGTGGCTGCGGCTCGCGCTCCGCCAGTCGCGTCGGGTGCCAGAAAAGCCTCGCAGCCGATAGCCAGAGCAGCACACCCACCAGCGGCTTGTAGAATTCGGGCGACAGGTGGATCGCGCCGCCGAGAAAGGCCGCCGGCGCCGCGGTCAGCACGAACGCGGCCAATAGGCGCAAATTGGTCTGCCCCGCCCACCAATATCGAGCGCTGCCGAAGCCGGCGACGACGAGATTGAGCGCCAGCGCCGTCGGCCGCATCGTCTCCGGCGCCACCGCGAACAAGGCCATGATCCCAAGATAGGCCGAGGCCCCGCCATGTCCGACGGTTGAATAAAGCGCCGCCGCCAGCCCCATCAGCAGGGCGATCCAGACGATCGTGCTTGGATCCATCCGAGTAGGCTAGCCGCCGGTGACGCTCATGTGCCGTGCGACCGCGGGCTTGCAAGCCTCGATCCGAAAATCGTGGCCGCGGGGTTTGCCGGCGAGAAGGCGATCGAGCGCGTCGTCAACCCCCGCATGCCCGCCTGAGCGCAGCAAGTCGCGCAGCTCCACCTTTTGGTTGTGGCCGAGGCAGCCGTAAACGGTGCCGGTCGCAGCGACGCGGATTCGGTTGCACCCCGCGCAGAAATTGCCGGTGAGCGGGGTGATCAGCCCAAGCCGGATCGAGGTCCCACCGACGTCGAAATAGCGTGCGGGCCCGCCGGTGCGGACCAAGGTGGGGATCAGGGTGAAGCGGTCCTCGAGCCGCCGCCTGACGCCGTCCAGCGGCAGGTAATGGTGCGTTCGGTCCTCCTCGACCTCGCCGAGCGGCATCGTCTCGATCAGGGTGAGGTCGAAGCCCCGGCCCGCACACCAAGCCAGCATGTCCCCGATCTCGTCCTCGTTCAGGGCCATGAGCGCGACCATGTTGATCTTGATCGCGAGCCCGGCCGCGTCGGCCGCCTCGATGCCGGCCATGACCTGGCCGAGGTCGCCTCCCCGCGTGATGTGCCGAAACCTCTCTTCGCGCCGGCTGTCGAGGCTGACGTTGATGCGCCTGATGCCCGCGGCGTGAAGCTGCGCCGCATGGCGGGCGAGCTGCGTGCCGTTGGTGGTCATCGTCAGCTCGTCGAGACCGCGCCCAAGGCGTTCGCCGAGGTTGGCGACGAGGTCGGCAATCCCCCGGCGTACAAGCGGCTCGCCTCCCGTCAGCCTGATCCGGCTGACGCCGCGGGCGATGAGGAGGTCGGCCAGCTGGGCGATCTCCTCGAACGTCAGAATGTCGCTCTTGGGCAGGAAGCGCATGGTCTCGGCCATGCAATAGCGGCAGCGCAGGTCGCAGCGGTCGGTGACCGACAGCCGGACGTAGGTGATGCGTCGGCCGAACGAATCGACCAGGCCCTTGGATTGCGAAGCGGCGAGCGGCGGCATGTCAGATGCCGGCATACCATTGGTAGCCGACACGGTCCTCCCAATAACCGCCCTTGCCGAGGCCGATCCTTGCCAAGGTGGCGACGGCTTCGATCCGCATCACGAACTTGGCGTGCTTGTAGCCGAGCTGGCGCTCTACCCTCAGGCGGAGCGGCGCGCCGTGGCCGACCTCGATCGGCTTGTCGTTCATCGCCCAGGCCAGGATCGTCTGCGGGTGGAAGGCGTCGATGAGGTCGATGCTCTCGTAATAAGGGTGGCCGCCGAAATCGTCGGCGCAGTGGAAGACGATGTAGCGCGCCTGGCTCCGGAGGCCCGCGCCGTGCAGCAGCAGCCGCAACGGGACCCCGGTCCATTTGCCGATCGCGCTCCATCCCTCGACGCAATCGTGGCGGGTGATCTGGGTGCGCGCGGGAAGCCGCCGGATCCGGTCGAGCGACAGCGACAAAGGCCGGGCCACCAGGCCGTCGACGATGAGCCGCCAGTCCGCGAATGCCGACGCGAGATGCGCCCGGTAATCCGGGGACGCGGGCAGGACGTTGCCGTTGGTGCGAAAGACCGGGGACATGTCGGCCGCGTCGAACTCGCGGGCGAGGGCTGCTCGGTCGATCACCAGCCGCTGCGCCTCCATGGTCAGCTGCTGAGCGGAGGTTTGCATCGCCTGGAAGGTGTCCGATCGCGTGATCCGGTCGCATCCCGACAGCAGCAGCCCGCCCGCGCCGGCGCCCAGCGATCCCATCATCCGGCGGCGGCTCACCCTCTCGATCATGGCTTTTCCCTCGGCAGTCGATAGCGGCCGGTGATCATCGAGCGGATCTCGTTGATCGGGCCGGCCAGCACCACCATGACCAGATGGACGAAGATGAAGGCGGCGATCAGCGTCGCGGCGATGAAGTGGAGCGAGCGGGCCGATTGCCGCCCGCCGTACAGATCGAGCAGCCACGGCCAGGCCGAGTCCATCCCCGGCGACAAGGTCAGCCCGGTGAGCACGGCCAGCGGCAGCAGGACGAACAGGACGCCGAGGTAGCTGGCCTTCTGCAGGATGTTGTAGCGGAGCGCGGCCTCGCCCGTCGGAAAGCGAAGGCGGGCGTGGTCCTTGATGTCCTGCCAGAGGTGGCGGGGCGAAAGCTCCTCCCGCGTCGGTGCGAGGTCGCGCTGGATGTGGCGGTTGAGAAAGCTCCACAGCCAGTAGAGCAGGCCCGGGACGACCAGAAGCCAGGCGAACAGGAAATGCCAGGAGCGCGCTCCGGCGAGGTCGTAGCTGGTGGGGATCGTCGCCCATCCGGGGAAGGCCGGCGCAGCACGCGTCCCCGGAATCGCCAGCCAGGCGTGGTCGGTGTTCGCGCCGTAATCGCCCCAATAGAGGCGCGGATGGGCGTTGAAGATCATCATCCCGCTCATCAGCATGACGAACACGGTGAACGCATTCACCCAGTGCCAGATTCGGGTCGAGGCGCGATGGCGATGGACGAGATCGCCGCCCGGCGGCTCCGGCGGCGGAGCCGGCTCGTCTGGTTCGACCACTTCGGCGGGTTCGTCGGGGCTCATGGCGGCGGTGACTGTCTATCCCGATCGGGCTCGCATCCCAAGTGGCGATCCATTTCCTCGATGCTATTCTGCCGGAAAAGGGGGACGTCGCGATTGACCGAAACTGAAAATCCAAGCCGGTCCGCCGGCCTGCTCGAACGCCGCTTCGAGCTCGCCGCGCGGGGCACCGACCTGCGCACCGAGATCCTCGCCGGCGCCACCAGCTTCCTGACCATGGCCTACATAGTGCTGGTCAATCCGGCGGTGCTCGGCCAGGCCGGAATGCCGGTCGCGGCCGTCGCCGCGGCGACCTGCCTCGCCGCCGGCTTCGCCTCGATCCTGATGGGGTTCGCCGCCAACGTGCCGCTCGCCCTCGCTCCGGGCATGGGGCTCAACGCCTATTTCAGCTTCACCGTCGTCCAGGCCATGGGCGTGCCGTGGCCGGTGGCCCTGGGCTGCGTGTTCATCTCCGGAGTCGCATTCCTGGCTCTGACCTTCGCCGGAATCCGCCAGCTCATCATCGCCGCCATCCCGCCGCATTTGTTCGCCGCCGTGGCCGGCGGGATCGGCCTGTTCATCGCCCTTATCGGCCTCAAGAATGCCGGGATCGTCGTGACCAGCCCGGCGACCTCGGTGACTCTCGGCAACCTCCACGCGCCGGGCGCGGCGCTTGCCCTGTTCGGGCTGGTCGTGACCGCGGCGCTGGCGGCCTGGAGGATCCGCGGCGCGATCCTGATGGGAATCGTCGCGACCACGCTGGCCGGCTGGATCGCGGGCGCGGTCCGCTTCACGCCCCAGCCCTACGATTTGACCGCGATCCGCGAGACCGCCTTCCACCTCGATCTCGCCGGCGTGCTGGGCCTGTCGGACAGCCATGGACTCGGGCTGTTCGAAATCCTGTTCGTGTTCCTGTTCGTCGACCTGTTCGACAATATCGGAACGCTGGTCGGAGTGACCCGCCGCGCCGGGCTGATCGGCGCGGACGGGCGGATTCCGAGGCTCAACCGGATCCTGTTCACCGATTCCATCGCCACCATCTTCGGAAGCCTCGCCGGCACCAGCACCGTCACCTCCTACGTCGAGAGTGCCGCCGGAGTGCAGGCCGGCGGCCGCACCGGCCTCACCGCGATCGTCACCGGCCTCCTTTTCCTGCTGACCATGTTCGCCGCCCCCTACGCCCAGCTCGTCCCGCTCGCCGCCACCGCGCCGGCCCTGATCCTGGTCGGCGCGCTGATGATGGCGCCGCTCGCCGACATCGCCTGGGACGAGCCGGAGACCGCCATCCCCGCCTTCCTCACCCTGGCGATGATCCCCTTGACCTTTTCGATCGCCAATGGCCTCGCCTTCGGCCTTACGGCTCATGCCCTACTCAAGCTGCTCAAGGGCCGGATCGGGCGGGCGGACTGGTTGCTCCTGCTGCTGGCGGCTCTGTTCGTCGCGCGCTTCGTTTGGCTGTCGGCGGGCTGAACGCGG
>JAXDPL010000234.1:0-7288 GCA_034668385.1 Sphingomonadales bacterium
TCAGCTTGCCGTCATGATTGGAATCGAGCCGGTCGATCATCCTGGGGCCGCGGTCGCCGAGCTCCTGGGCGGTGACGAAGCCGTCCTTGTTGGAGTCCATCTCGGCGAACTGGGCGGCGGTCTCCGATTGCACCTGGACGCGGGTGACACTCTGGTCGCCGCCGCCCATCATGCCGCGCGGGCCCTGCGGGGCGGGCGCGGGCGCCGCGGCGGGCGGGGGCGGCGGAGGGGTGGCGAAAGCGGAAGCGGCGGTGAGCGCGGCGAGCGCCGCGCCGGCGAGGGCGAATCTGGTCATGCGGGAATCGAGCTCCGTCGACTCGGGGGCGGCGTGCCCCCGGGGGATCGTCCCGCTAGCCGCGGCCGCCTGTACCGCGGTTGAACGCGAAGTTGAGCGCGAGCGGATGGCGCGGCGGCGGTTCAGGCCGCCGCGCCACTTGGCTCACCAGGGCCATTCGCTGGAATCGATGATCCCGTCGTGATTGGCGTCGAGGCGGCTCCACTCCGTCGCGCTCCAATATTCGTCGGCGCTCAGATAGCCGTCGCCATTGGCGTCGAACGCCATCCAACTCGGCTCGTAGGCGCTCTGGTGGTAGGTCGAGTAGAAGCCGCCGCCATACCAGCAATTGGCATATTCGGCCCGGCTGATCCGGCCGTCGCCATTGGTGTCCCAGGCCCGCCAGCCGCCGCTGTGCCAGTCGTTCCATTCGGCCTGGCTGATCCGGCCGTCGCCATTCTTGTCGATCGGGCCGTAGGTTCCGCAGGCGGCGTAATGGGTGTTGGGATCGAAGGCGTTGGCGACGGACTGGACGTCCTCGCCGACGCCGCGGACGGTGTTGCAGCCGGCCAGCGCGACGGCGGAGGCGAGCAGCAGGGGAGCGAGTAAGCGACGCATCGGGGCAGTCTCCTGTACACGAAGCCCTTGCGCCGCCCGCTCACGGCAAGGGCCGACCGGTCAACTCCGGCGGCCTCCCCCGGTTCCTGATCTGGATCAATGCGGCGGACTGGTCGTCGTGCCCGCCGAACTGTCGGTCGCGGTCGTCGACCTGACCGGCTTCGAGCCGGGCGTGTGGGCCGTCGTTCGCGTCCTCGAATAGACGCTGCCCTTGTGGGTGCGGGTATGGGTCATCGCATGCGAGAAGGTGCCGCGGTCGTTGGCCATTGCCCGCGCCATGCCGTTGGTGCCGTTCGGGTTGACGTGGGCGGCGGAGTTGACGTGACCGCCGGTCGAGGCGGCGGTGCCGCCGGTCGCGATCGCCGAGTTGGCGTCGCTGGTCGCGCCGACCCCGACGGTCGAGGCGGAAGTCGAGCCGGCGGTCGCGCTGCCGGCGGTGCCGGCGGTCGCGGAGGTGCCGGTCTGGCCGCTGGTGCCGGTGGTGGTGGCGCTGGTACCGGTCGTGGTCCCGGTCTGGGCAAGGGCGGCGCCGGCGAGCAGGGCCGCCGCGGCGGCGCCGGTCAGGACGTTGATGTTCATGGTCTCACTCCTTGAAGGGCCTCAGCGTCGCCGCGCCGAGTGGCGGCGGACGCGGTGGGCGTAGGTTCGGCGGGGGACCTCGGCGACGTGAATCGCCGTGCCGGAGGTCGCGGCGGCGGCCGTGGGGCAGCCTTCCTCGCTGACGATGCCGCCCGGCGCGGCGGCGCCGCCGACGGCGACGGTGCCGCCGCTGACGCTGACGCTGGAGCTTGAGCCGCCGTCCGGCGAGGTCACCCGCAGCGACCGGCTCCGTCTACCCGGCGCGCAGGGCGGCGGAACGCGCTCGTCCCAGGCCCGGGTTTCGGTGCCCTGGCCGGTACTGACGGTCGACGAGGCTTGGCCCTCGTTCGCGATGCCGCTCATTTGGCCGTTGGCGCCGCTATGGATCTCGACCGAGGTCTGGGCGAGGCCGGGTGCGGCGAAGGCGGCGAGGCCGGCCGCGAGAAGGGGGATGCTACGCATGGATCGCGCCTCCCGGAAAGAAGAGGGTGGCGCGGCGGCCGTCGCGTAGCCGACCGCCGCGCCGTCCGGGCTCAATCGCCGTGATGGCGGCGATGCCGGTTGCGCCAACCATAATGGTGGCCGCGATTGTTCATGGCGTTGCCGGCCGAGCTGCCGCCGGTGGCGACCGTCGAGGTGGCGCCGGCGCGGCCCGCCATGCTGCCGCCGGTCGCGACGCTCGACGAGGTTCCGCCACGGGTGCCGGCGGTGCTGCCGCCGGTGGCGACCATCGAGCTGGCGCCTGTGCGGCCGGCGGTGGTGCCGCCGACGCCGAGGGTGGACGAGGTGCCGCCGCCGGTCTGGGCGCTGGTTCCGCCGGTGCCGACTCCGACGCTGGCCTGGCCGTTGTTCGCGCTCGCCGCGCCGACTCCGAGAGTCGAGGCCGAGCCGGTCGAGTTGGTGGCGGTACCGCCGGTGCCCAGGGTCGTGTTGCTGCCGTTGCTGCCGGTGGTCGTGCCGTCGGTGCCGGTCGTGCTCGTCGTCTGGGCGAGGGCCGCCGGAGCGAGGCCGATGACCGCCGCCGAGGCGAGGGCGAGGATGGTGCGCTTGGCTGTCATTCTACTCTCCCATTTGTCTCTTCGCCTGCGGGAGGGGTCGTCCTGCGAGGGCGCCGCCACCACGCAGCCCACCGCTCGCAAACGAAAACGAAGCCCTCCCCGCGGCGGCTGCACGGTTCGTCTTATCCTCGGCGCTGTTGATCCACTTGATGGGCGAACGAGCCGGCGTCCCCGACGCCCAATTGTTTCGACGGCGGAACGCCGCCTGTCACCGCGTGTTTAGCTTGCTCGCGTGGTGACGAGGAGCTGAAGGCGTGACGGCAAGACATGCGATCGCTTATGCGATCCTCCTCGCCGCGATCGCGCTCGTCGCGGCGTGGCGCGTGTGGACGGGGCGCGCCCGCCACCGCCATCGCGTCCGGGATGACCGGATCGACCTGTTCCGCGACGAGTGAGGCTGGCGGCCGGGGCCGGCAGCGCCTAGGAGAGGCGCGTGGGATCGACCGCTTTCCTGCGCGCCCGGCCGCGCCCCGCGATGCTCCTCGCCGCCGCCTTGTTCCTGCGCCTGCTCGTGCCCGCGGGTTACATGGCGGGCAACGCGGCGGGCGTCCCGGCCCTGGTGCCGTGCCCGGCGGCGGTTCCGGCTCCCGCCATGGCGCATCCCGGCCACCATCATGGTCCCGCTCCGCATTCCGAATCACCCTGCCCGTTCGCGGCGCTCGCCGCGCCCGCCGTGCCGCCTGACGATCCGCTCGCACTCGCACCTCCGCAGCCAAGCTTTGCCCTCGCTCCCGCCTGGCAGCCGGCGAAGCGCCTGGCTCTCGGCGCCGCCGCGCCGCCGCCCCCGGCAACGGGACCGCCCGCTTCCGTCTGATCCGCCTCTTCGGGCCCATCGGACGAAAGCTGATTCATGCCGCTTCATTCGCGCGCGCCCGTCGCGGCGCGCCTCCTGCTCGTCGCCGCCTTCCTGCTGCCGGCACGCGCCGCCGCGGCCGAGGACGACCATATCGTCGTCACCGCGCGGCGGGCGCCGGACACTCCGGCAAGCGCGGAGAGCGTCGACGTCGCGCGCCTGCGCGACACGACGGCGTTGGTGACGCCCGAGGATGCGGTGCGCTATCTTCCGAGCCTGCTCGTCCGCCAGCGCCATCCCGGCGACACCCAGGCGCCGCTCGCCACCCGCACCTCCGGGGTGGGGGGTAGCGCGCGGAGCCTGATATATGTCGACGGCATCCTCATTTCGGCGCTGATCGGCAACAACAACGGCAGCGCCAGCCCGCGCTGGTTCATGGTCGCGCCCGAGGAGATCGACCGGGTCGACGTCCTCTACGGGCCCTTCTCGGCCGCCTATGCGGGCAATTCGATCGGCGCCGTCGTTACCATCGCGACCCGCCAGCCCGACCATTTCGAAGCCATGATGAAGGCTGCAGCCGCCGTCCAAAGCTTTCGCCAATACGGCGCCGGGGGCGTCTATCCCGCCTATCAGCTCGCCGGGAGCGCCGGCGGCCGGCGGGGCCGCTTCTCCTGGCTGGCGAGCGCCAACCGTCTCTCCGCGCGCGGCCAGCCGCTCGCCTACGTCACCGTTCCGCGCACCGGGGCCGCGGCGCCGGCCGGGGGCGCCTTCGCCGACGTCAGCCGCACCGGAGCGCCCGTCTGGGTGATCGGCGCCGGCGGGCTCGAAGCCCAGAAGGAGGCCACGCTGAAGCTCAAGCTCGCCTTCGAGCTCACGCCGCATTTCCGGATCGGCTGGCGGAGCGGGCTGTTCCTCAACCGGACCGCGGCGTCGGCACGGACCTGGCTCGATGGCGGCGTCTATGCCGGGCGGGTGAGCCTCGGCGGCATCGACGCCACGATCCCGGCCTCGGCCTTCTCGAGCAACGTCTACCGGCTCGACGAGCGGCACTGGATGCATGCGCTCAGCCTCGAAGGCTCGGCCGCCGGGTTCGACTGGCGGGCGATCGCCTCGCTCTACGACTACGACAAGGATACGCAGCGCCTGCCCACCGCCGCCCTCCCGGCCGCGGCGTCGGGCGGGGCGGGCGCGATCGTCCGGATGGACGGGACCGGCTGGCGAACGCTCGACATCGACGCCCGGCGCGGCGGCTTCGCCTTCGGCGCCCATTACGACCACTTCCGCCTCGAGAGCGCGCGCTACGCGACGCCGGACTGGCTGCGGGGCGGGCCGGGCGCGCTCGCCCAGCAGGCGAGGGGCCGAACGCGAACGACGGCGCTTTGGGCCGAGGAGCGGGTCACGCTGGCCGAGCCCCTCTCCCTCACGCTCGGCGCGCGCTACGAAAGCTGGCGCGCCTATCGCGGCCTGAACTTCTCGGCGGCGCCGGCGCTGGCGGTGCGGCAGCCCGAGCTGGCGCGCTCGGCGCTTTCCCCCAAGGCGAGCCTCGCCTGGCAGCCGAAGGGTCCCTGGTCGGTGACGCTTTCGGCGGGGCAGGCCTACCGCTTCCCGACGGTGCAGGAACTCTACCAGGCCATTGCCACCGGTCCGATCCTGAGCGTGCCCGATCCGAACCTGCGCCCGGAGCGCGCGCGCTCGGCGGAGTTGGCGGTCAAGCATGAAGATGGCGGCGGCCATGTCCGCCTCTCGCTGTTCGGCGAGCGCATCCGCGATGCCCTGCTGTCGCAGACGGCGCCGCTGGTGCCGGGCTCGACGGCCTTGTTCAGCTACGTGCAGAACGTCCCGGCGGTGCGGACCCTCGGGCTCGAGCTCGCCTTCGAGCGCAGCCACGTCCTCGTCCCGCAGCTGCAGCTTTCCGGCAGCCTGACGCTGGCCGATCCGAAAGTGGTTCGCGACCCCGCCTTCCCCGCCGCGATCGGCAAGGACATTCCCCAGGTCCCCCGCCGGCGCGCCACCCTGGTCGCCACCTGGCACGAAGGTGAGGGGACCGCGCTCACCCTCGCCGCCCGCTACGCCAGCCGTTCCTTCGCGACGATCGACAACAGCGACGTCGTCGCCCGCGCCTGGCAGGGCTTTCAGGGCTATTTCGTCGTCGACGCCCGGGCGAGCTTCCGGATCGGGCGGCACTGGCAGGCCGCGGTCGGCGTCGAGAATGTCGGCGACCGCCGCTACTTCCTCTTCCACCCCTTTCCCGGCCGCACCTTCACCGCCGAGCTGGCCTGGCGGTTCTAGGGGCGTCTCAAGCCTCTGGACAGCGCCGTCGGGCGGGGCAAGAAGGGCGCCGCCCACGCCCTTGCCTTGCGGAGTATCCGATGCGCCTTGCCCCCCTCGCCGCCTTCCTTCTTGCCGCCACCGCAACGCCCGCCCTCGCCCAGCCGTCGCCCGACGAGGCGCAGTTCCGCGCCATCTACAAGGAGCTGGTCGAGACGAACACGACGCTCTCCGCCGGGAGCTGCACGCTCGCCGCCCAGCGCATGGCGGCGCGGCTGAAGGCGGCCGGTTTCCCCGACAGCGACCTCCACCTGATCGTCGAGCCGTCGCATCCCAGGGAGGGGAACCTCGTCGCCGTGCTTCCCGGCACCGACCCGAAGGCCAAGGCGATCCTGCTCCTCGCCCATATCGACGTCGTCGAGGCGAACCGGGCGGACTGGGAGCGCGATCCGTTCACGCTCGTCGAGGAGAACGGCTATTTCTACGCCCGCGGTTCTTCCGACGACAAGGCGCAGGCCGCGGTCTGGGTCGACACCCTGGCCCGCTTCAAGCGCGAGGGTTTCCGGCCGAAGCGGACGATCAAGATGGCGCTGACCTGCGGCGAGGAGACCGCCGGAGCGTTCAACGGCGCCCAATATCTCGCCAGCCACGAGCGGGCGCTCATCGATGCCGAATTCGGCCTCAACGAAGGCGCCGGCGGACTCCTCGACGAGCAGGGCAGGCCGGTCGCGCTCAACATCCAGGCCGGCGAGAAATTCCCGCAAAACTACCGGATCGAGGTCACCAACCCCGGCGGCCACAGCTCGCGGCCGGTCAAGGAGAATGCCATCTACCGGCTCGCCGACGCTCTGGTGAAGCTTCGCGCCTACGATTTCCCGGTCCAGTCGAACGCGGCGACGCTCGGCTATTTCGGCGCGATGGCGAAGCTCATCCACGATCCGGCCGCCCCGGCCATGGCCGCCTTCGCCGCCAATCCGGCCGACCCGCGCGCCGCCGCCGTGATCGCCGCGGCCGACCCGGCCTGGAACGCGATCCTGAGGACCACCTGCGTTGCCACCATGCTCGACGGCGGCCACGCGACCAACGCGCTGCCGCAGCGCGCCGGCGCCAACGTCAATTGCCGGATCTTCCCCGGCAGCTCGGTCGAGGAAGTCAGGCGCCGGCTCGAGCAGGTGATCGGCGACCCGCAGGTCAAGGTGACGACGCTCGAGACGCGCAGCCAGATCGCTCCGCCGCCGCCGCTCACCGAGGCGATCGTCGGGCCGGCGAAGAAGGTCGCCGCCGAGATGTGGCCGGGCGTGCCGTTCGTGCCATTGATGGCGGCGGGTGCGACCGACGCCGCCTTCATGACCCCGGCCGGAATCCCGACCTACGGCCTCTCCGGCTTCTTCTCCGACAAGGAGGGGAGCCACGCCCATGGCCTCAACGAGCGGATGGGCGTCAAGTCGCTGATGGAGGGCCGCAACTACCTGTATCGGCTGGTGAAACTCTACGCTTCGAGCTGATCGGCGAGGGCGGGACGGTGGCGGCCCGGCGCTGGCGCCGCACGGCCTGTCGAGTCGGCGAAGCGGGGGCGAGCCCGGAGCGCGCGCGAGATCATTCTAGCCCTGTTATGAAACAGGAAACCAAGATCCGCGCGACGTGCCTGCTCCTCGCCGCCGCCGCGCTCCCCTTCGCCCCGGCGCTCGCGCAGGACAC